>CAMBVS010000024.1 GCA_945871425.1 Rhizobium sp. Q54
CGGCTGACCCGTGCCAGTCGCCCGGGGGCAAGAAGTCAGATAAAGACTGGGTACGAGATGCAAACCGGCTTTAAGAAACTCGTCAACCCTGGCCTCGTCGGCGCACTTCTGCTTTCCGGGTGCTCGTTCACTTCGGATGCGTTGTGGCCGTCGTTGTCGGGAGCTGCGCCACGGCAAGCGATGCGGGTGGAGATCCCGCCCTCGACGGCGGAGGTCCGTGCCCAGCAGGCATCGGTGGCGTCCGCCCCTGTCGCCATGGCGCAGGCCCCGGCCCAGCCCAGCAACACCTTCGTCGGCGTGAAGGTCGCGCAGATGCGCGGCGACCTCGGCCGGCTGAACCAGTCGATCAGCCAGCACACGGCCGACCTCCAGCAGATCCGGGGGACCACCGCCCAGAACGCAGCGGCCTACTACGGCACCGTGGCGGCGATCCAGGCGCGCCTGCAGGTCGGCACCACGCCCGGCAACCCGATCCTGCAGCAGCAGTGGAATCAGTCCCAGGCCCAGCTGGACACGCTCAATCTCGACATCGCCAACATGAACTCGCTGTCGACGCGGGTGGCGGCGGATTCCTCGCTCGCCGCCTTCATGCTGGAGGCTTCCAGGGCGACCTACGGGCTCGCCGGCGCCGTCGACGAGGACCACCGGGCGCTCGCCACCCTCGAAGACGACGTCAACCGCACGGTGGTGGCGCTCGACCGCATCCTGAATGAGCTGAACGGCGACCTGCAGCGCCAGACGGCCTACCTCAACAGCGAGCGCAGCAACCTCGCCTCGCTGTCGGTCGGCATCAAGAACGGCGAGCTTCTGGGCCAGGGCCTCGGCAACCGCGCCTTCGCCTCGGCGGCCCCGCTGCCCTCCTCGCCGATCGCGGCATCCTCCGGCGGCTTGGCCTCGACCGACGGCCGGCGGCCGCTGGTCGTCATCCGCTTCGATCGGGCCCGGGTCGACTATCAGCAGGCGCTCTATACGGCGGTCAGCCGGGCGCTCGAGCGCCGGCCGGATGCGAGCTTCGATCTGGTCGCGGTCAGCCCGACCAGGGGCAACGCCGCGCAGGTGACGCTGAACTCGGCCAATGCCAAGCGGAACGCCGAGTCGGTGCTGCGCTCCCTGACCGAGATGGGCCTGCCGGTGAGCCGGGTCCAGCTCTCGGCCACCACCTCGGGCCAGGCCCAGAACAGCGAAGTCCACGTCTACGTGCGCTGATCCCTCCCTCGCGGGAGGAAGCGTCAGGCCGGCCGGCGCGCCTTCAGCGCGGCCAGGAGCGTGCCGTCGTCCAGATAGTCGAGTTCGCCGCCGAGCGGCACGCCATGGGCGAGCCGCGTCACCTGCGCACCCGCATCGGCGAGTTTGTCGGCGATGTAGTGGGCGGTGGTCTGACCCTCGACCGTGGCGTTGGTGGCGAGGATGACCTCGCGGATGCCCCCGGCCCTCACCCGCTCGACCAGGCGCGCGATGCCTAGATCCTCAGGACCGATCCCGTCCAGGGCCGAGAGCGTGCCGCCCAGCACGTGGTAGCGGCCGCGGAAGGCATGCGCACGCTCCAGCGCCCAGAGGTCGGCGATGTCCTCGACCACGCAGAGCGTCGAGGCGTCCCGGCGCTCGTCGGTACAGATGGCGCAGGGATCGGCGGTGTCCAGGTTGCCGCAGAGGGTGCAGGCCTTGACCTCGTTGGCGGTCGCCTCGATCGCCTCCGCCAGCGGAAGCATCAGGAGCTCGCGGCGCTTGAGGAGATGCAGAGCCACCCGGCGGGCCGAGCGCGGGCCAAGGCCCGGCAGCTTGGACAGCAGCCGGATCAGCCGCTCGATCGCGGCACCGGAACTCATCTGCGGTGGCGGCGGCTCAGAACGGCAGCTTCATGCCGGGAGGCAGGCCCATGCCGCCCATCACCTCGGCCATCGCCTTCTGGCTGGCAGCCTCGGCCTTGCCGCGGGCGTCGTTGCAGGCAGCCACGATCAGATCCTCGAGAACCTCGATCTCCTGCGGGCTGGCGAGCGAGGGGTCGATCTTGATCTGACGCATCTCGCCGCTGCCGGTCATCGTCACCTTGACCATGCCGGCACCCGACTGACCGGTCACCTCCTGCTGGGCGATCTTGGCCTGCGCCTCCTGCATCTTCTGCTGGGCCTGCTGGGCCTGCTTCATCATCTTGGCGATATTCATGAGTCCACGTCTCCTTCCTCGGGCGGCGGCTCTTCGGCCACCGCCGGGGTCTCGTCATCAAGGTCGCGCACGGCGACGATCTCGGCGCCGGGAAAAGCGCACATCACCGCCTGGACCAGCGGCAGCCCGCGGGCGCGTTCGAAGCGGTCGAGTTCCGCCGCCTCGCGTTTCTCGGTCAGCGTCTTCTCGCCGTCCGCGGTCGACAGGCTGACGATCCAGCGCCGGCCGGTCCACTCCGAGAGCAGCTGCCCGACCCGGTTGGCGAGGTCGGCAGAGGCGCCCGGATCGAGGCGGAGCTCGAGCCGGCCGGGCTCGAGGCGGACGACATGGGCATAGGTTTCGAGCTGTGCCTGGATCAGGGCCTCGCGACGCTCGGCGAAAAGCGCCACCACGGCCTCGAAGGTCGCCGGCATCTGGGCGGACGACGCCGCCGGCGCCGCCGAGGCGACGGCGACCGCGGGCGCGCCGCCGCCGACCGCCCGGGCCCCGCCGCCGCTTCCCCCGCCACCGCCGGGCCGTGCCGGCGCCGCGGCCTGGGCCGGGGCGGCCTGCAGGCGGCGGACGAGGTCGCCCGGCGTCGGCTGGTCGGCGACATGGGCGAGCCGGATCAGCGCCATCTCCAGCGCCGGCAGCGAGGATTCCGCCTGCTGCACCTCGGCCAGGCCCTTCAGCAGCATCTGCCAGGCGCGGGTCAGCGACGGGATCGGCAGCTTGGCCGCCAGCTCCTTGCCACGGATCGCCTCGACCTCGGCCAGGCCGAGATCGGCCTCCGCCTCCGGCGCCAGCTTGAGCCGGGTCACCAGATGGGTCAGCTCCAGCAGGTCCTGGACCAGCTGGCTCGGGTCGGCGCCTGCCCTGTACATCCTGCCGACGGTGTCCAGCGCGTCGCCGATCCGCCCTTCCATCGCCGCCTGGAACAGATCCAGGAGCTGGCCGCGGTCGGCGAGGCCCAGCATCTCGGCGACCTCGGCTTCGGCGATCTTGGTCGATCCGCCCAGCGCGATCGAGCGATCAAGCAAGGACAACGCATCGCGGGCCGAGCCCTCGGCGGCGCGCGCGATCAGCCGGATCGCCCCCGGATCGGCCTCGACCCCTTCCTTGCCGGCGATGGTCGCCAGGTAAGCGGAGAGGTCCGAAAGGTCGATGCGCTTCAGGTCGAAGCGCTGGCATCGCGACAGCACGGTCACCGGCACCTTGCGGATCTCGGTGGTCGCGAAGATGAACTTCACGTCCGGCGGCGGCTCCTCCAGCGTCTTCAAGAGCGCATTGAACGCCGGCGTCGACAGCATGTGGACTTCGTCCAGGATGTAGACCTTGTAGCGGGCGGAGACCGGCCGGTAGCGGATGCCGTCCACCAGCTCGCGGATCTCGCCGATACCGGCACGGCTGGCCGCGTCGATTTCCAGCACGTCGACATGACGGTCCTCGGCGATGTCGACGCAGGGGCCGCAGACCCCGCAGGGGCTGATCGTAGGCCCGCCGCTGCCGTCCGGCCCGATGCAGTTCAGCGCCCTCGCGATGATGCGGGCGGTCGTGGTCTTGCCGACGCCGCGCACCCCGGTCAGCATGAAGGCATGCGCAATGCGCCCAGAGGCAAAGGCATTGGAGAGGGTGCGGACCAGCGCCTCCTGGCCGATCATCTCGGCGAAGGTGGACGGCCGGTACTTGCGTGCGAGGACGCGGTAGGGCTGGGCGGAGGTCGGCGGGGTCGCGTCGGACATGCTTCCGGCCGGGTTCCTGCGCCTTGAGCTGAAAATAGGGTGAGAGGCTGGACGGCGACCCGGGCCGAAACTCGTTACGGCTGCTTCCTTCCGGACCTGACCGGGTTGGCGAGGAGCCCGTCCACCGACCAACCTCTCAACGTCTTTATATCAGTCCGGGCCGGGGTCGGGGCAAGGGGTCGGTCCCTGGCGCGGCCCGCCGGGCGGAGTTATGCACAGGGTCATGCGTGACACCCTGACGCTCCGGCCGGCCCGGCCGACGGATCTGCCCTACTGCCGGGCGCTCTACTACGAGGCGATGCGGCCGACCATCGAGCGCCTGTTCGGCTGGGACCAGGCACGCCAGGATACGACCTTCGAACGCCAATGGCGGCTCGACGAGGTCCTGATCCTGGTCGAGGAGGGCCGGGACATCGGCTGGATGCAGGCCGCCGAAGCCGACGGCGCGGTCTTCCTGAAGCAACTCTACGTCGATACCGCACATCAGTCGCTCGGGATCGGGACCCAGATCCTCTCGGGCCTGATCGACCGGGCTCATGCACGCAATCTTCCGGTGACCTTAGGCGTCGTCAAAGGCAACCCGGCGCTCAAGCTCTACGAGCGGCTGGGATTCCGCCTTACGGGGGAGGACACCCACAAGGTCTATCTGCGGTGCGATCCCCGCGCCTGAGGACCGGGCTCAATCCGGCTCGCCGTCTTCGCCCGCGGTCTTCGGCGCAAGCTTCGCCGCCTGCCCCTGCAGCTTGGCGAGCAGACGGTCGAGCGCGCGGCGCTCCTCGGGCTCGAGCGCGTCCAGGAGGCGCGCCTCGCGTTCGAGCGCCAGGGGAACGATCTCGCGGTAGATGCGCCGGCCGGCGGCGGCAAGGGTGAGGAGCTGGCGCCTGCGGTCGGTCTCGTCCGGCACCGCGACGACGCGCCCGGAGGCCACCAGGCGGGCGACGGCGCGGCTGACCCGGACCTTGTCCATGGCGGTCAGCCCGACGATGTCGCTGGCCGAGAGCCGGCCGTGGCGGCCGAGCTGGGCCATCACCCGCCATTCCGGGATGGTGAGGTCGAATCGCTCGGCATAGATGCGGGCGATCGCCCGGCTGACGGTGTTGGATAGGACGGAGAGCCGATAGGGCACGAAGCGCTCGAGGATGAGGCTCGAGACCTGTTCGGCTGTTTCCGTCCGAGGGCTTGGCATTAGTTTCATACGAAACTATTATCTTCGCCAACCGACCCCTGGTCAAGGAGCGCCATATGACCCAGAAGACGGGGACCCTGAACCCGATGGGCACCGACGGCTTTGAATTCGTCGAGTACACCGCCCCCGATCCCCGGGCGCTCGGCCGCCTGTTCCAGACCATGGGCTTCACCGCCGTCGCCCGGCACCGCTCCAAGGACGTGACGCTCTGGCGCCAGGGCGACGTCAACTTCATCGTCAATGCCGAGCCCGACAGCTTCGCCCAGTCCTTCGCCCGCGTGCACGGGCCCTCGGTCTGCGCGCTGGCCTTCCGGGTCAAGGACGCCGCCGCCGCCTTCAAGCGCGCGGTCGATCTCGGCGCCAAGCCGGTCGAGGCGCGTGTCGGCCCGATGGAGCTGAACATCCCCGCGATCCGCGGTATCGGCGGCAGCGTCATCTACCTGGTCGACCGCTATGGCGACCGTTCGATCTACGACGTCGACTTCAAGCCGATTCCCGGCGTCGATCCCACCGCCAAGGGCGTCGGGCTCATGACCATCGACCACCTGACCCACAACGTCCATCGCGGCCGCATGGACGAATGGGCCAGGTTCTACGAGCGGCTCTTCAACTTCCGCGAGATCCGCTACTTCGACATCGAGGGCAAGCTGACCGGCCTCAAGAGCAAGGCGATGACCAGCCCCTGCGGCAAGATCCGCATCCCGATCAACGAGTCCTCCGACGAGAAGTCGCAGATCGAGGAGTATCTCCACGCCTACAACGGCGAGGGCATCCAGCACATCGCGCTCAGCTGCGGCGACATCTACGACGCGGTCGAGCGCCTGAAGCAGCGCGGCGTCGAGTTCCTCTCGGACGTGCCAGACACCTACTACGAGATGCTGGACCAGCGCCTTCCCGGCCATGGCGAGGACGTGGCCCGCCTCAAGCGCGAGAAGATCCTGATCGACGGCGCGCCGACCGAGAACGGCGGCATCCTGCTGCAGATCTTCACCAAGACGGTGATCGGCCCGATCTTCTTCGAGCTGATCCAGCGGAAGGGCGACGAGGGCTTCGGCGAAGGCAACTTCCGCGCCCTGTTCGAATCGATGGAGCAGGACCAGATCAACCGGGGAGTGCTGACGGCATGAAGGACTGGATCTCCCTTCCCCGCCGCGAAGGCATCGCCTCCCGCCAGGCGCATGCCGACCTTCCGGCCGGAACCTACGAGCGCGAGATCGGCAAGGAAGGCTTCTTCGGGCCTGCGACCCAGATGTATCACCGCCACCCGCCAACCGGATGGGTCGACTGGGAGGGCCCGCTGAAGCCCCGCGCCTTCGACCTCGCCAAGCTCAATGCTGCGCAGGCCTCGCCGTGGGATGCGATCGAGGTGCTGCACAACGCCCATGTCCGCATCCGCCATTGGCGGCTCGCGGGATCCATGGATCATCTGGTGCGGAACAGCGACGGCGACGAGCTGATCTTCGTCCACGAGGGGGACGGCGACCTCTTCTGCGACTACGGCCATCTCACGATCCGCGACGGCGACTATATGATCCTGCCGCGCGGGACCCAGTGGCGGATCACGCCGCGATCGGCAATGACAGCACTCCTGATCGAGGCGACCAACGACGGCTATCGGCTGCCCGATCGCGGCCCGCTGGGCGCTCACGCCGTCTTCGATCCGGGCGTGCTCGACGTGCCGGCGATGGACGAGACGTTCAAGGCGCAGCAGACGGAGGAGCCCTGGCGCGTGACGGTGAAGCGCCGCGGTCTCTTGTCCACCATCACCTATCCCTACAACCCGCTAGATGCCGTCGGCTGGCAGGGGACGCTGACGCCGGTTCGGCTCAACTGGCGCGACATACGCCCAGTGATGAGCCACCGCTACCACCTGCCGCCGTCGGCACACACCACGTTCGTCGCCTCCCGCTTCGTCGTCTGCACCTTCGCGCCACGGCCGGCGGAAAGCGATCCTGGCGCGCTCAAGCTGCCGTTCTTCCACAACAACGACGACTTCGACGAGATGATCTTCTATCACCGCGGCAAGTTCATGAGCCGCGACAACATCCATCCCGGCATGGTGACGCTGCATCCCTGCGGCTTCCCGCACGGACCGCACCCGAAGGCCTTCGCGCTCGCCGCCAAGTCGGCGGGCGGTCACATGCTGGATGAAGTGGCGGTGATGGTCGACACCCGCGATGCCCTCGATATCGGCCTCCTGCCCGAAGGCGTCGAATGGGCTGGGTACGTCGATTCCTGGAAGAAGAAGCCGGACGCGGCCGAGTGAAGAGGAACTCCCGATGAAGCTTGGATCGTTGAAGCAGGGCGGCCGCGACGGCACGCTGGTGGTCGTCTCTCGCGACCTCTCCCGCGCCGTCCGCGTGCCTGAGATCGCCCCGACCCTGCAGGCGGCGATCGAGGACTGGGACCGCACCGCGCCCGAGCTCCGCTCGATCTATCGCCTTCTCGGCGAGGGCCATGCGCCCGACGCCTTCGCGCTCGACGTGAAGGATCTCGCCTCGCCGTTCCCGCGCGCCTACCAGTGGGCCGACGGCTCCGCCTATCTCAATCATGTCGAGCTGGTGCGGAAGGCACGCGGCGCCGAGATGCCGCCCTCCTTCCTCAACGACCCGCTGATGTACCAGGGCGGCTCCGACCGGTTCCTCGCCCCCACCGATCCGATCCCGGCGGCGACCGAGGACTGGGGCATCGACTTCGAAGGCGAGGTGGCGGTCGCGGTCGACGACGTGCCGATGGGCGTGACGGCGGAGGCGGCGCGCGGCCACATCAGGCTCGTCCTCCTGGTCAACGACGTTAGCCTGCGGAACCTCATCCCGAACGAGCTGGCGAAGGGCTTCGGCTTCTTCCACGGGAAACCGCCGACTGCCTTCGGACCGGTCGCGGTCGATCCGGCCGAGCTGGGCCCGGCCTGGGACGGCGGCAAGCTGCATCTGCCGTTGCTCGCCACGCTCAACGGGCGCCGGGTCGGCTGCCCCGATGCCGGCGCCGACATGCAGTTCGACTTCCCGGCGCTGATCGCGCATGCGGCGAGGACCCGCCCGCTCGCGGCCGGCACCCTGATCGGCTCGGGCACCATCTCCAACCGCGACCGCGCCAAGGGCTGGAGCTGCATCGCCGAGGTGCGGATGATCGAGACCATCGACGAAGGCAAGCCGCGCACCCCGTTCATGCGTTTCGGCGACAGCATCCGGCTGGAGATGCGGGATGCCGCCGGCCGGTCGGTCTTCGGCGCGATCGAGCAGACGGTCGTCCGCGTCGATCCGGCGGCGTAGACTGGCGGCCCACCGCCCCGGGAACAGGCATGAAGCTTCACGGCTATTTCCGATCCTCCGCCGCCTTCCGCGTGCGCATCGCCCTCAACCTCAAGGGCCTCGCCTACGACAACGCCTTCGTCCACCTGCGGAAGGGCGACCAGACCAGTGCCGAGTATCTCGGCCTGAACCCGCAGGGGCTGGTGCCGACGCTCGAGGACGGACCTCACGCCCTCACCCAGTCGCTCGCCATCGTCGAGTACCTTGAAGAGACCCATCCCGCGCAGCCGCTGCTGCCGAAGTCGCCGGCGGAGCGCGCGCGGGTCCGGGCGCTGGCTCAGATCATCGCCTGCGACATCCACCCGATCGACAACCTGCGTGTCCTGCAATACCTGCAGCGCGAGATGAAGGCCGACGAGGCGGCGGTCGGTCGCTGGTTCAACCACTGGATCCGGCTCGGCTTCACCGGGCTCGAGGCGACGCTGGCGAAGGACAAGGCCACGGGGCGGTTCTGCCACGGCGAGGCGCCCGGCCTTGCCGATATCTGCCTGGTGCCGCAGGTCTTCAACTCGCGGCGCTACAGCCTGGACCTCGGTCCTTTTCCGACGATCGTCCGGATCTACGAGGCCTGCATGAATGAGGCGGCCTTCGACCGGGCGCAGCCGTCGAAGCAGCCGGACGCGGAACCTTAAGCGCGGGTCAGCCTTTGCGGGCGCGAGCGACGACCGCCTTGAAGGCCTCGAGGCCGGCGGCGCCGGGCACGAACTCGCGGCCGATGATGAAAGCCGGCGTTCCGGTGATCTCGAGGGCGCCGGCGAGGTCGCGATTGCGCTTCAGAGCCTCGTCGATCTTGGGTGAGGCCATATCGCGCTTGAGCTGCGGCATGTCGACACCCGATTCCTTGGCGAGCTTCATCACCGTCTCCTGGTCGAGCGCGCCCTTGGCGCCGATCAGGAGGCGATGCAGCGCTTCGTACTTGCCCTGGGCATGGGCCGCGAGGACGGCGCGCGAGGCGAAGACAGACTCGGGGCCGAGGATCGGGAATTCCTTCATCACTCGTCTGATGCGGCCGTCTTCCTTGACCAGCTGGTCGACCACCGGCGCGGTCCGCTTGCAGTAGGGGCAGCGGTAGTCGAAGAACTCCACCACCGTCACGTCGCCCTGCGGATTGCCGAGCACCGGCGAGGACGGATCGGAGACCAGCTCGTCCTTGAGCTTCGCCATCGACTCGACCCGCCGCTCGTCGGCCGATTGCTGCTCCTTCGCCTGGAGCGCCTCGACCGCCTCGCGAATGATCTCGGGGTTCTTCAGGATATAAGCGCGGACGATCTCCTCGATCGCCTTCTTCTGCTCGGGCGAGACGCCCTGGGCGATCGCGGGCAGGCTCGCTGCCAGCACGAAAAGAACGGCGATCACGACCCGACGCATGTGCAACCTTTCGAGGAGAATGTGCCGCAATATGACGATGGCGAGCCTGGAAGTCCACGCACGTTCGAGTGAAACGGCAAGCCTCTATTTGCGCTTTTTGCTCTCGGCCTGGATCTTGATGTCCTGGGCGCGGAGCCAGCCGGGCGACCCCTCCGGGAGCAGACGCTGGGCACGGACGGCCTGCTGCGCGGCATCGGGGGTGCGGTTCTCGACCATGGCCTGCTCGGCGAGCGCCAGGGCGGCCTCGCCGACCCGCCCCTCACGGCCATGGGCGATCGCCAGGAGCCGCCAGGCGAGGCCGTGGTCACGGTCGGTCTGCACCGCCGCGTTGAGGTTGGCGAGCGCCGACCGGGTCTCCGCCGGCAGGCCGAGCTCAAGCTGAGCCTGGGCCAGGGCGACCCGGATCAGCGGCGCCGTCGGCAGCAGGCGGACGGCCTCGGTGAAGGTGGCCACCGCTTCCGGTATCCGGCCGTTCTCGAACAGCATCTGCCCCTTCATCTCCCAATAGTAGGGATCCGCGGGGAATTCTGCGATCAGGCCGTCGATCAGCGGCAGCGCCCGGGCCATGTCGGGGATGCGGTAGTAGGCGACGGCACGGCCGTAGCGGGCCGCCTCCGACTTGTCGGATTCCTTGTAGGTCTGCATGGTTCGCGACGGCTGCTCGATGAAGCCGAACAGCTTGGCCTTGATCCGCTTGTGCATGCGCTCGAATTCGGGCGGCACAGCGGCGTCGGCATAGCGGGCTCTCTGAACCGATGCCCTGACCGTATCGACCCGCTCGCGCGTCAAGGGATGGGTGCGCATATAGGGCGACTGGCGTGCCTGAGAGAGCATCTCCTGTCCCGACAGGATCTCGAAGAACTCGAGCATCCCCTTGGCGCTGTAGCCGGAGCGTTCGAGGAAGGTGAGGCCGGCCTGGTCAGCGGCCGACTCCTGGGCTCGGCTGAAGCTGAGGACGTTGGCTATCGCCGCGCTGGACCCGGCGCCCATGATCGCCATGCCGGCATCGCCTCGGCCGGCCACGGCCGCGGCCGCGCCCAGCACCATCGACAGGATCTGGATCGCCGTCGCGCCTCTGAGCTCGTCCTGAAGGCGCGACAGGTGCCCGCCGGTGATGTGCCCGGCTTCATGCGCGATGACGCCGATGATCTGGCTCGCGGACTCCGACCTGAAGAGCAGGCCGGTGTTCATGAACAGCTTCTGGCCGCCGGCGACGAAAGCGTTGATCTGCCCGTCGCGTACAATGTAGATGTGTACATCGTCGACGCCGAGCCCGGCCGCCTGGAATATTGGCGTCGCGAACGTGCGAATGGTATTTTCCGTCTCGGCGTCACGGATCAGCGAGATCCGTTGCGCTGCCGCCGGAAGCGAGACCGCGAAAAAGGCAGCCACAACCAGCGCGAGCGCGGCCGTCCGCCGCCTGAGAATGCCCCTCACCTTGATCGATTTCCCATCACCGGCCGATTCTCCCCGCCGATCGTGGCAGAAATGTGCCGCAGCGCTGCTCGTGGCCATTGTCGCCGGCTGCGGGGGGTCCAATCAACCCGGTGTCGTCGAGCCGGTCGAGGGCTTTTTCGGCGGAGCCGCCGCTGACGAGCCCCGGGCCGCGATCGCCGGGCGGGACGTGCTGGTGGCCGGGGGCTCGGCGGTCGACGCGGCGGTTGCCATGGGATTCACCTTGGCGGTCACGCTTCCCTCTTCCGCCGGGCTCGGCGGCGGCGGCGCCTGCGTCACCTTCGACGGCCGCACCGTGACCCCGACCCTCTTCGACTTTCCGGCGACGACGGCGGGCGGGAGCCGGATCGCCGTTCCCGCCCTCGTCCGCGGCATGGCGCTGCTCCATGCCCGCCACGGGCGCATCGCCTGGTCCCAGCTCCTCGGTCCGGCCGAGACCGCCGCCCGCTTCGGCACGCCGATCAGCCGCGCGCTCGCGCACGACCTCGCCCAGGCGCCGACGGACCTGGTGCGCGACCCGGCGACGGCCCGGATCTTCGCCCCCGGCGGCACGCTGGTCCGCGAAGGCGACACCCTGGTCCAACTCGATCTCGCGACGATCCTGGGCCAGCTCCGCCAGAAAGGGGCCGGCGAGTTCTATCTCGGCGTGCTGCCGCGCACGATCGCCGAAGCCTCCCGTGGCGCGTTGCCGATCGAGGCGCTTCGCGGCTATCTACCGCAGGTCACCGCCCCGCCGGTCATCCGTATCAGCAGCCAGCAGCAGTTCGTCATCGTCGGCGACAGCCCGTCCACGGCCGCGCTTTTCGGCCGGCTCCTGGGGCTCGGCCTCGAGGTCGACCCAAATGCGGCGGACCGGCCTCGCTTCTGGGCCGAGGCCGGTGCGGCGGCGGAAGGCCACTTGGCGGAAGCGCTGTCCCGCGGTCGCGCCGAGATCGTGCCCCCGGCCGCGGAGATGGCGGCCCTGGCAAGCCGGGTGAAGGCCGGAACCCATGAGCGCCCCGCCAAGGCCCTCGGCGCCATCGCCACGGCACGTGCCGGTGCCACATCTTTCGTCGCCGCCGACAAGAACGGCCTGGCGGTCGCCTGCGCTCTCGGGCTCAACGCTCCCTGGGGCACCGGCCGCGTGCTTTCGGGCACGGGCATTCTCACCGCGCCGCCGCCCGCGGTCGAAGGTCCGCGTGCGGTCGGCGTCATCGCTGCCGCTCCCGGAAACGGCGTCATCTATCTCGCCGCCTCGGCTGCGGGGCGGGCGTCGCCATCGGCCCTCGCCCAGGTCGCACTGGCCGCGGTATCGGAGAGACAGGAGATCGCGACGGTCCTCTCCCGTCCGCGTATCGCCTATGACGGCGCCGAGGATGTCGCGCGAATCGAGCCCGGATTGCCGCAGGACTCGCTCACCCGCGGCGGACTCAAGTCCGCCGAAACCTCGCCGCTCGGCTTCGTTAACGCCATCTCCTGCGTCGACGAGCTTGTCCGCGGCAGGGCCACCTGCCGCTCGGCGGCGGATTCACGCGGCGCCGGGCTCGCCTTCGGCGGCGGCACCGGCGCCATCAGCGGCACGGGCAATGGGAGCGGCGGTGTCCGTCCACGCTAGCAGATGACCGAGCGGGTCGCGCGGCGGGCCAACATTCCGCCGTTCATCGTCATGGACGTGCTGCGCGCCGCCAACGAGCGGGCGGCGACCGGCGCCGACGTCCTCCATCTCGAAGTGGGGCAACCCTCGACCGGCGCGCCGCAGCGGGTCGTGGAGGCCGCCAAGGCGGCTTTGGGCCGCGACGTCCTCGGCTACACCGACGCGCTCGGCATCCCGCCGCTCAGGGACGCGATCGCCGCCCACTACCGCGACCGCTACGGCATCCCGGTCGACTCTCGGCGGATCGTCGTCACCACCGGCTCCTCCGGCGCCTTTATCCTGTCATTCCTCGCCGCCTTCGACGTCGGCGAGCGCGTCGCCGTCACGGCACCGGGATACCCCGCCTATCGCAACATCCTCGCCGCGCTCGGCATCGAGGTCGTCGAGGTCGAGGTCGGGCCGGCCACCCGCTTCCAGCCGACACCGGCGCTTCTCGACAAGGCGGGGCACCTCGACGGGTTGATCGTGGCGAGTCCCGCCAATCCGACCGGGACCATGCTGTCGGCGGCCGACCTCCGCCGGCTGGCCGAGCATTGCGGGCGACGGGACATCCGGCTGGTCTCCGACGAGATCTATCACGGCATCACCTATGGCGAGCCGGCGACCACGGCCCTGGCGCTGACCGACCGTGCCATCATCATCAACAGCTTCTCAAAATACTTCTCGATGACCGGCTGGCGGCTGGGATGGATGGTGCTGCCGGAGGAGCTGATCCGCCCGGTCGAGTGCCTGGCGCAGAACCTGTTCATCTCGCCGCCGGCGCTCTCCCAGGTCGCCGCGGTCGAGGTCTTCGCCTGCAAGGACGAGCTGGAAGCCAATGTCCGGCGCTATGCCGCCAACCGGGCGGTCCTGCTGGACGCGCTGCCGAAAGCCGGCCTCGATCGCTTCGCGCCGCCGGATGGCGCCTTCTACCTCTATGTCGATGTCGGCGACGTCACCAACGACAGCGCCGATTTCTGCAAGCGCCTCTTGGCCGACACCGGCGTCGCGGTGACGCCGGGCATCGACTTCGATCCGGCTCGCGGCCAGCGGACGATGCGCATCTCCTTCGCCGGATCGACCGAGGCGATGACCGAGGCCGCAAGCCGCCTCGGGGCCTGGCTCAAGCGCTGATCGGCTCGACTATGCCGTGCTGCGCCAGCAACGGGCGCTGCTCCTGTTCGAACTTCTGCGCCAGCATCAGGATGCCGAGCGGACTCGGCGGTCGCACCGGCTTGCCCTGGGCCTTCTTGGCTGCCGCCTCTTCCATCAGGATGGCATAGGCGAAGGACGCGGTGTCGCTCAGACCCTGGGCCTCGCCGAGCAGAAACAGGCGGTGCAGGCGGTCGATCCTGACGGCCCCGCCGAGCACCGGCGATACCAGCGCCTGCAGCTGGTCGCCGTGACGAGCCCGCTCGAGGATGACCTGGTTGAGGCGCTTTGCGCGCTCGGCGCGAGCAGCATCGCCGGCGGCGGGGAGAGCCACCTCGACCCGGCCGGCGCCGACGAGGATCACCAGCGCCTCGACCTTCCGTTCGAACTCGGCCGCGTCCGCGGAGGAGATCAGCTCGGTCAGCGTGCGCGGCCCCGCAGCAAGGCCGCCCAGGACCTCGGCCGCGGGACCGCTGTCGAGCGAGTAACGGCCTTGCGGATATTCGGCCGACGCCTCGATCAGGTTGCACGGCACCACCAGCGCAAAGCGCGTCGCGAGCAGCAGCTCACGGCGCTCGGAGACCGGCAGCCGCTCGGGTCCGCGAACGAAGATGTCCTTCCGGAACTGCTGGTTCAGGAAGACGTCGCGCACCGTCTCGCGGAACGCGAGATCGTCGATGCCGGCGATCCTCTTCTGCTGCTCCTCGGTCAGGCAAAGCCGCTCGACGTGGTGAGCGAGATCGGCGGAGGCTGCGAAGGTGAGCTTCGCCTGGTGCATCTGGCGGGCGACGTCCAGGTGATAGAGCGGCGTCCAGATCCGGTTGAAGTACTCGTGGGCCACGTACTCGCGCGTCATCTGCCGGATGGCACCGAGCTGGGCGCGGGCGGAAGCGTTGGCATCGAAATAGGCGGCGCCGAGCGCGGCCAGCCCTTCGACCTCAGTCAACGCCTTCTCGATACGCTCGTCGGTGGTGCCGGTGGCACGCTGCGCCATCTCGTTCAGGAGCCGGCGGAGCGGCAGGATCGGGGCCCAGCCGGGCAGGCAGTTGTAGCTGAGATAGACGATGCCGCCGAAAGCGAGCCGGTCGCGAATGAAGTCGACGATCGACTTCCGGTGCTCCGCCATCACCCAGGAATAGATGCCGTGCAGCACGATGACGTCGAAGGACGGCAGGTCGAGGGCGGCGAACTCCTCGAAGGAGGAATCGAACACCTTGAGATTCGGGGTGCCCGCGGATTCGGCGAGGCGCCGGGCGTTGGCGGCGAAGCTCGGGTTGAAGTCGGTCGCCCACACCTCCGCTTCCGGGTGGGTCGCCGCCACGACGTTGCAGGTGAAACCGTGGCCGGCGCCGAGCTCGCAGTAGCGGAGCTTGCCGGACGGGTTCGGCGGGCGGATCCCTTTGGCCAGCAGCGCGAAGGCGAGGAAGGGCGGCGTCAGCTCGCGATAATAGCCCTGCGGGTAGTCGACATCGGCGATATAGCCCTCGGTCCAGTCGTCCATCAGCCCCTCGTTCCCGGCCCGCTCCAGTCATAGCCCCAGCCGCCGGCCACGGGTAGACTTTGATCGCCAGTCCACGTCCGGAGGAACCGCCATGACCGCCGCCAAGCCGCACGTCGCCAAGACCGCCGACAATGACGAACAGCAGCCCTGGCAATGGTCTGAGGCGAAGTGGCGCGCCGTCGCCGGCAAGATCCGGCCGGGCCGGGCGCTGAGGCCGAAGGCCTGGAAGGACGGTGCCCGGGTCGCCGTCGGCATCTCGTTCGATTCCGACCACGAGTCGGGCGAGCTTCGTGACGGTGGCAAGTCGCTCGGCCGCATGTCCATGGGCCAGTACGGCGCCCGCGCCGGCATCCCCCGGATCATGAAGCTCCTGGAGAAGCACTCGGTCCCCGCCTCGTTCTTCACGCCGGCGGTGGTCGCTCTCCTCTATCCCGATGAGCAGAAGCGCGCGGTCGATGGCGGCCACGAGGTCGGCATCCATGGCTGGATCCACGAGCTGAACTCGATCCTGCCGGGCGAGATCGAGCGCGACCTGATGCTGCGCTCCGCCGACACGCTGGAGAAGGTCACTGGCGTCCGCCCCGTCGGCATCCGCACGCCGTCCTGGGACTTCAGCCCCAACACGCTGGCGATCATCCGCGAGATGGGCCTCTACTACGACTCCTCGCTGATGGCCGACGACGACGCCTATGAGCTGAACGAGGACGGCAAGCCAACCGGCGTGGTCGAGCTGCCGCCGGAATGGATCCGCGACGACGCGGTCTATTTCAACATGCACCGCTTCACCGGACTCCGCCCGTACACACCGCCCTCGGCCGTGCTTGAGATCTTCACCAAGGAGTTCGACCAGGCCTATGAGGAGCGCGGGCTCTACATCCTGACCATGCACCCGCACATCATCGGCCACCGCTCGCGCCTCACGCTGCTGGACGAGCTGATCCGGCACATGAAGACGAAGAAGGGCGTATGGTTCGCGACCCACGCCGACATCGCGAAATACGCGAAGGACAACGCGGCCTAAGGGGCGATCAGCGGATCCAGGCTCGCGCGGGAGAGCGGCTCCGACCCGCGCGGGCCGACCAGGCTGGTGCGGCCCAGCGTCATCGCGACGCCGGTGGTCGAGTCCATCAGGATCATGTGGATGAAGAAGACCATGCCGGGCTCGGCGATCACCGGGTTGCCGGTGTAAAGCATCGGCCAGTCCATCCAGTTCGGCTGGAAGAGAGCGCCGAGGCTGTAGCCGCAAGCGTTCAAGCGATGCTCGCGCAGGCCCAGGCGATCGAAGACCCGGGCATGGGCGTCGAAGACCTTGCCGATCGGCTCACCCGGCTTGAGCGCGTCTTCGCAAGCGAGCAGCGCCTCCTTGCAGGCGGCATGCATCTCCATCTGGCGCGGGATCGGTGGGCCCACGCGTACGGTCCGCATCAGGCAGGAGTGATAGAGCCGGTAGGCGCCGGCGAATTCGAGAGTGAGCTGGTCTTCGGCATCCAGCTTGCGGCGGCCGGTGAAGTAGCGGCAGAGCAGCGCGCCAGTGCCCGAGCCGATGATGAACGGGTTGCCTGAATAGTCGCCCCCGCCCTTGAAAACCGCACCCTGCATCGCCGCCAGGATCTCGCCCTCGTCGGCACCGGGGCGGATCGTCGCCATGCCGGCATCGAGCGCATCGTCCGCCAGCGCCGCCGCCTTCCGCACATAGGCGATCTCGGCCGGACTCTTAACGAGGCGGAGCCGGCTCACCAGCTCCGACGCATCCTCATGCCGACAGAAGCCGTCGAGCGCGGCCGTGAGCCGGCGGCCGTTGCGGGCGGTCAGCCCATAGGCCTCCCACTCGATGCCGAGCGTCTTTCCGCGGCAGCCGAGCTCTTCGAGGATCGCCTTCAGCTCGGTCGCCGGCGAGGCGCCCTCGCGATCGACCCAGATGCGGATGTCCTCGATCACCGAGGTAAGCTGCGCCTGCCTAAGATCGGGCGAGCGCGTCAGCAGCATCATGCGGCCGTCGGCGCCGAGATAGAGGCACTGGAAGAAGACAAAGCCGAAGGTGTCGTAGCCGGTCAGGTAGAACATGCTCTCCTGACGGAACATCAGAAGGCCGTCGAGGCCGGCCGCCTGCATCGCCTTGACCGTGCGTGCCCGGCGCTCGGCCAGCTCCTCGCGGGTGAAGTGCAGAGCCACTGCCTCAGCCCCGGATCGCGATGGCGGAGATCTCGCAGCCGAACTTCGTCTCGCCGGCGAGGCAGGTCCGACGGTAGCTGAAGAAGCGGTCGCCCTCGGCGCAGGTGTCGCGGCCGAGCAACGATACCGATTTGAGCCCGAGCCGCTGCAGGCGCTCGCCGACATATCCGGCGAGATCGAACATGGAGCGGCCCTCGCGGACGCCCGGCCGGAAGAAGCGCGTATTGGCGGGATCGTCGGCGAGGAACGGTCCCGGGAACTCGGGCCCGACCTCGTAGCTCGCCTTGCCGATACAGGGGCCTACGGCCGCGTCGATGCGCCTCGGATCGGCGCCGAGCTGCGCCATGGCCGCGACCGTCGCTTCGGCGACGCCGAGCTTCGCCCCCCGCCAGCCGGCATGGGCGGCGCCGACGACGCCGGCCTCGGCATCGGAGAAGAGGATCGGCGCGCAGTCGGCGGTGAGGATGCCGAGCGTGACGCCGGGCACCCGAGTCACCAGCGCATCGGCCTTCGGCCTGGCATCCAGGCCCCAGGGTGCGTCGACCGCGACGACGTCCGCGGAGTGGATCTGGTAGGTGCTCACCAGCCCGGCCGGATCGGCGCCGAGAGCCCGGGCGGCGCGCCGCCGGTTCTCGCCGATGTCTTCAGGCCGGTCGCCGGTGGTGATGGCGCAGTTGAGCGAATCGAAGGGGCCCTGGCTGACCCCGCCCTCGCGGCCGAAGAATCCGTGGACGATGTCCTTGTGTCGAAGCGCGTCGGCGACGAGATGGGGCGCAGGCATGTCAGCTTTCGAAGCCGGCCGGGACCGGAAGGTCGGGATGGGCAAGGGCGATCACCTGGAACAAGGTGCCCATTTCGTCGAGATCGATCAAGCGGCCGAGCGCGGCGGCGACGCCGGCGTCCCGTTCCGACAGGCGCTCCGCACGCGGACGGATGCCGAGCCGTTCGAGAAAATCACCCTGTCCGATGGGGCCGTGGACGGCGGCACCGGCGAGCCGGGCCGCACGGGCGAGCTCGCCGAAGTCGACATGGGAGGTGATGTCGGCGGTGCCGGGCTCGGCCAGGGGCGGCCACGACTTGTGCGACCGGATCGCCTGGAAGGTGCCGCCGGCGCGGCTCTCCGGCGGACCGTAGTCGATGAGCAAGGCAACGCCGCCGTGGCTCAGCAGGCGGCGAGCCAGGAGATCGACCAGGGCGATCCGCGCCGGCGAGACCTCGACCGTGGCGCCGGGAAGCGCGTCCTCCAGGCTCGGCGGCAGCAGCGGGGCGAGCGCCGTCGGTCCGAACACGAAGGCGAGGTCGTCGCCGTTAAGCCCGACCAGGCGTTCTTCCCAGCCGTTTCCGGCCCGCACCAGCTGGCGTATCGGCAAGGTGTCGAGAAACTCGTTCGCGAGAACGATCGACGGCCCGGAGGGCACGTCGCCGAGCTCGGCATGCCATGTCGGCTGCCATGACGAGAGCGCCTCCCGCTGCCTTTCCATCAGGCGCTCGCCGACCTCGACGAGGTGCAGGCGCAGCGCCTGGTGGAACCCGGCGACACGCGAGGTCGCCCGCAGCGCATCCGCCATCAGCGTGCCGCGGCCGGGGCCGAGCTCGACCAGCCGCACCGGATCGGGCCGGCCCATCTGCTCCCAGGCGATCGCGGCCCAGGCGCCGATCAGCTCGCCGAACATCTGCGAGACTTCGGGCGCGGTGACGAAGTCCCCGGCAGCGCCGAGCGGATCCCGGCGGCGGTAGTAGCCCTCCTCAGGGTCGGTCAGCGCCGCCGCCATGTAGTCGGCCAACGTGATCGGCCCGAAGGCGCGAATGCGACGCCTCAGCCGCTCTCCCAGGCTCACGCCCGCCGGGCCCCTAGAATCAGAACGAGGCCCGCGGCCACCATCGGCAGCGACAGCCACTGCCCCATGGTGGTGCCGAAGGCGAAGAACCCGAGGAAGGAGTCGGGCTCGCGAAAGACCTCGCTGACGATACGGGCGATGCCATAGCCCAGCAGGAAGACGCCGCCGATCAACCCGTGACGATTGCGGAGCGCCGGCTTGTGCGACGCCCAGGCCAGGATCGCGAACAGGACCAGGCCTTCGAGCGCCGCCTCGTAGAGCTGGCTCGGATGACGCGGGTCCGGGCCATAGGCGGGAAACGCCATCGCCCAGGGGACGTCACTCGGCCGGCCGGCGAGCTCGCCGTTCACGAAGTTGGCGAGGCGGCCGAAGAAGAGGCCGATCGGCGTCGCCGCCGCCACCAGGTCGCCGAGCGCGAGGCCGGGAATCCTTCGCCGTCGGGCGTAGAGGAAGATGGCGGCGAGCACGCCCAGCATGCCGCCGTGATAGGACATGCCGCCCTGCCAGACCTTGAGGATCTCGAGCGGGTTCGCGAGGTGGTAGCCCGGCTGGTAGAACAGCACGTAGCCGAGCCGGCCGCCGAGCACGACGCCGAGCGTCGCCCAGGTGAGGAAGTCGTCGAAGGCGTCGGGCGTCACCGGACCGCCACGCGCGGCGAGATAGCGGCAATAGCGCCAGCCCAGCAGCAAGCCGGCGATATAGGCAAGCGCGTACCAGCGGATGACCAGCGGACCCAGAGAGACGGCGATCGGGTCGATCGAGGGGAAGGCGATGGCGAGCATCAGAGATACGGGTCCGGCCTCAGGAGGTGGTCGCGGACATAGCGTCCGACGCCTTCCTCAAGCGTAGTGAAGGGTCGCGCGTAGCCGGCGCGCCGGAGCTTTTCCGGACTTGACCGGGTCAAGTACTGGTATCGGTCCCGCATCGCCTCGGGCATGTCGACATAGACGATCTCGGGCGTGCGGTTGGAGGCGCGGAACACCGCATGCGCGAGATCGTCGAAGCTGCGGGCCTCGCCGGTGCCGACGTTGAAGAGGCCGTCGGCGTTGTCGGCGAGCCAGAGCGCCACGTCGACGCAGTCGCCGACCCAGACGAAGTCGCGGAGCTGGCCGCCATCGGCATAGCGGGCATCATAGGACTTGAACAGCCGCGCCGGCTCGCCCGCCTTTACCCGCTGATGGATCTGCCAGGCGACCGAGAGCTGCTCGCCCTTGTGGTACTCGTTCGGGCCATAGACGTTGAAGAACTTGAGCCCGGCCCAGCGCGGCGGCTTTCGGCCGGCAGCGGCGAGCCTGATGGCGCGGCGATCGAACAGGTGCTTCGACCAGCCATAGGCGTTCATCGGCTGGAGCTTCGCCAGCGCCTCGGGCCGCTCGTCATCCTCGAAGCCGGCGGTGCCGTCGCCATAGGTGGCCGCCGAGGAGGCGTAGACCAGGGGAACGTCGGCGTCCGCGCACCAGTTCCAGAGGTCGAGCGAGACCGTGAAGTTCTGCGCGAGGATCAGGTCGGCATCGGTCTCGGTCGTCGTCGAGATCGCGCCCAGGTGGTAGAGGCCCTCCAGCTTCCGCCCCTTGAGCCAGTCCATCAGGCGTTCCGGGGGAACCAGGTCGGCAAGCTCGCGTTTTCCCAGGTTCCGCCACTTGTCGCCATGGCCGAGCCGGTCGCAGACGGCAACCTCCGCCCCCCGGGCCTCCAGGGCCGCGACCAGGTTCGAGCCGATGAAGCCGGCGCCGCCGGTGACCAGGAACATGCGCCGCTTTATAGGCGACAGGCTTGCGACCGACAATGGAGGGCCGTCATAGTGGGACTTCAGGAGACCGATCCCATGCAGACCGACAACCGCATCCTCGACGACTTCGCCAAGCTGGCCACCAACGCCGTCGGCGCCGCCACCGCCGTCCGCCAGGAGGTCGAGGCCCGCTTCAAGGCGCAGATCGAGCGCCTGCTGGTCGACATGAACCTGGTGACCCGCGACGACTACGAGGCGGTCAAGGAGATGGCGGCCAAGGCCCGGAGCGAGCAGGAGGCGCTGGCCGAGCGCGTCGCCAGGCTCGAGGCCGAGGTGGCGGCGCTCAGGGGCGGCTCAAAGCCGGCGTAGCTCCTTCGACAGCCACCACGGCGCCAAGGCAAGGGCGATCGCCACCCAGGCGACGACGAAATTCGCCTGGTAGCCGCCGACGTAGTCGTGAAGCTCGCCGCCGATCCAGGAGCCGAACGCCGTTCCCGTGCCCATGCCGATCAGCAGGAACCCGAGAACCTTGCCCAGCGTGGCGCCCGCATAGATGCGCTGCGTCAGGGACGCGATCAGGGGCCCGCGGGATCCCAGCGACAGGCCGAAGGTGAGGACGTAGGCGACCAGCAGCCAGGGGCTGGGCCACACCGCCATCAGCGCCAGCGCGCCAAGGCCGAGCGCGGTCGAGAGATAGCTCAAGGAAAGCGCCCAGCGGCGGCCGAGCCGATCGGCGAGCGCACCGAACAGAACCATGCCGACCGAGGCCGAGAGCCCGGCGAAGCCGATGGCGGTCGCCGCCGTCAGCGGCGCGAACCCCACCTCGACCATATAGGCGACCATCTGCGGCTGGATCACGAAGATCGCGGTCGAGGTCAGGAAGTAGACGGCGAACATCGCCCAGAGGATCGGCTCGGAAGCGGCCCGCCACAGGGTCCAGCCGGTCTCTGCCGGCTGGGGTCCCCGTCCGTCCCGTCCCCCGGCGATGCGCCGCCAAGGCAGCAGCGCGAGCGGCACGACGAGCAGGAGGACGACGGCGGCGAGCACCCAATAGGCCGTGCGGTAGCCATGCGCGTCGATGACGAGCTGCGCCATCGGGGCGAAGAGGAGCGCCCCGATGCCCGCCGCCCCGCCGATGATGCCGAACACGGTGCCGACGCGGCCGACGAACCAGATCGCGATCAAAGGCGTCTGCGCCACGTTGACGAAGGCCGAGGCGGCACCGACGCAGAAGCCGAGCGTCAGGTAGAAATGCCAGAGCTCGGTCGCGTGGACCGCGCCGACATAGGCCATCAGCAGCAGGCAGCCGCCGACGGCATAGAGCCTGCGGGTGCCAAGATGATCCGACAGATATCCGGCAAGCGGGCCGACGCTGGCGACCGCGAGCGCCGTCACCGCATAGATGCCGGTGACCTGGGCCCGGTCCCAGCCGAACGCCTCCTGCAACGGCAGGAGGAAGACGGCGAAGGTCTCGCCGATGCCGCGGCTGACCAGCGCGAAGAGGAAGCAGGTCGACAAAACCGCCGACGGCAGGCGGTCACGCGAAGACTCATCCGGGTCTTTCACGCGATCTCTGCCCGGCCGTTGGTGAGGACGACCTGGTCGCGCTCGAGGGCACGGGCCCGGAACGCAGCGACGCCATCGGCCTCGCGCCAGATTTCCGTTCGGATGGTCTCGCCAGGATAGACCGGGGCGGAGAAACGGCCATCCATTGATCTCAGCCGGTCCGGCCGATAGTCGCAAACTCCCTTTAGCAGCGCATGGCCGACGACGCCGAAGGTGGCCAGGCCGTGCAGGATCGGCTTCGGGAATCCGGCCTTCGCCGCCACCGCCGGGCTCGCATGCAGCGGGTTGCGATCGCCGTTCAGCCGGTAGATCAGCGCCTGCGACGGCAAGGTGGGGAGGTCGACGAAGATCTCCGGTGTACGATCCGGCATCGGGTGCGGCACCTTCGCCGGCCCCGTCGTCCCGCCGCAGCCGCCGTCGCCGCGAAGCACGGTGGTCTGCTCGAGCGTGCAGACGAGCTCGCCCGACTCATCGGTCACCTGTCGCTCGGTGTAGAGCAGCGCTCCCGTTTCCGGTCCCTTGTCGACCAACCCGGTCACGCGCGTGCGGCCGACCAGCCGGCCCTCGACCGGCAAAGGCTTGTGGATGCGGAACCCCTGCTCGCCATGCACGACCTTGACCCGGTCGACGCCGGTGTCGGGCCGCCCGAGCCAGAACCCGGAATAGCCGAGCACCACCGCCATGGTCGGCAGCGCCCGGAGCTCCTCCTCGTAGACGAAGCGCAACTGGTCCGGGTCGATCGGGTCGGCGCCGAGGCCGACCGACAGCGCGTAGAAGATGGTGTCTCGAACGCTCAGATCCTGGACGACCTCCGGCACCGGATAGGAGAGGAGATGTCCGGGATCGACCGGCATCAGACCGGGTCCCAGGAGAAGACGTCGGCGGACACGTCGAGATCGTAGAACGAGGCTTTGAGTGCGGGCATCGCATGCTCAGCGATCGATTCCGGCGTCCAGCCGCCACCCGCCTGGACCGAGCGCAACGGCCGCGGCTGGCTCATCAGAAAGATCTCGTTGTTGCGGACCGAGAAGATCTGGCCGGTCACCTCCTTCGCCGCATCCGAGCAGAGGTAGACGACGAGCGGGGCGATCTTGTCAGGCGTCATCGACTGCAGCTTGGCGACCCGCGCCTTCTGCGCTTCTTCGGTGACCGGGATCGAGCCGATCATCCTGGACCAGGCGAAGGGCGCGATGGCGTTCGAACGCACGCCGAACTTCGCCATGTCGAGGGCGATCGACTTGGAGAGGCCGACGATCCCCATCTTGGCCGCCGAGTAGTTGGCCTGGCCGAGATTGCCGACGAGGCCCGACGTCGAGGTGAAGTGCACGAAGGCGCCCGAGCCCTGTTCCTTGAAGTGGTTGGCCGCCGCCTTGGAGACGTGGAACGAGCCGTTCAGATGCACGTCGATCACCGCCCGCCACTCGTCCAGGCTCATGCGGTGGAAGATGCGGTCGCGAAGGATGCCGGCGTTGTTGACCACCGCATCGATGCGGCCGAAGGCATCGAGCCCGGTCTGGATCAGGCGCTCGGCGCCCTTGGGATCGGCGACCGAGTCGGTGTTGGCGACCGCTTCGCCGCCGACGGCCTTGATCTCGCGCACCGTCGCGGCGGCCGGCCCGTCGTCGTGACCCGATCCGTCGAGAGCCGCGCCAATGTCGTTGACCACGACCTTGGCGCCGTGCGCCGCCATCAGGAGCGCGATGCTCTTGCCGATGCCGCCGCCGGAGCCCGTCACCACGACGACTTTGCCGTCCGCCATCCTCGCCATTCACCGTCTCCTAAAGCGTCGCTGCGGTGCCTAAGATCGCTGTGACCTGAGATGAGAGCTGCCCGCCATTGCCGTGGACCAGCGCCAGCTCGGTCTCGGCGATCTGCCGCTCGCCGGCCTCGCCGCGAAGCTGGCGCACCGCCTCGATCACCGGGAAGATGCCGTACATGCCGGGATGGCAGCAGGAGAGTCCGCCGCCATTGGTATTGACCGGAAGCCGGCCGCCGGGCGCGATCGCGCCGTCTTCGACGAAGGCGCCGCCCTCGCCCTTCCGGCAGAACCCCAGATCCTCGAGGAACAGAATCGTGTTGATGGTGAACGCGTCGTAGAGCTGAACCACGTCGATGTCCTGCGGCGACATTTCGGCCATGGCGAAGGCCCGCGGGCCCGACTCGGCAGCGGCGGTCACGGTAAGATCCGGCATCGCCGAGATCTGCCGATGCCAGGTTGCCGCGGCAGCGCCCAGGAGAAAGGCCGGGGGCTTCGGGAAGTCGTCGGCGCGATCGGCCCGGACCATCACCACCGCCCCGGCACCGTCGGTCACCAGGCAGCAGTCGCGCACCGAAATCGGGTCGTTCACCATGCGCGCGGCCAGGATCTCCTCGATTGAGGTCGGCTGGCGCACGAAGGCCTCGGGATTCAGTTCCGCCCATCGCCGCGCCGCCAAAGCCACCTCCGCCATCTGCCGCCGCGTCGTGCCGTACTGGTGCATGTGGCGGGCGGCGGCGAGCGCATAGCCGGTGATCGGATGACGAGGCTCGTAGGGCTGCTCGTAAGGCTGCGGCTCCGAGCCCGAGACCAGCTTGCCGGACGCAGTCCGCTGGTTGGAGCCGTAGCAGATCAGCGCCACGTCGCAGAGACCGGCGTCGAGGGCAAGCGCCGCCGGGATCAGGTGCTCGACGAAGGAGGAGCCGCCGATCATCGTCCCGTCGAGGAAGCGCGGGCGGATGCCGAGATACTCGGCGACGCTGAGAGTCGGCAGGAAATGCATGGCGGTGCCGGTCAGGAGACCGTCGACCTGATCGAGGCGGAGCCCGGCATCGGCGAGCGCCGCATGGACGGCTTCCGCCATCAGCTCGAGCGCCGTGCGGCCCGGCGCTTCCCAGCGGGTCGAGAGGCCGACGCCGACCACCGAGGCGGTGCCGCGGATCCCGCTCACGTGGCCGGCTCCGGATCGAAGACGATGATCGGCGTGTCGTCCTTGGTCATGGCGATCCGCGCCCTGACCTTGAGGCCGATGCGGATCTCGGCCGGCGCCGGGCCTTCGACCCGGCTCATCATCCGGCAACCTTCGTCGAGATCGACCAGCACGACGTTGTAGTCGCCGCCCTGCTCCGGCCGCCGACGGACGACCGTCGTCGAGTAGACGGTACCGCGGCCGGAGACCTCGACCCAGTCGAGGGCCGGCTGGCCGGTGAAAGGCGAGAGCACGCGCGGTTGGAAGACGTAGCGGCCGGTCTCCCGGCAGCGCTGGACGCAGAATCGCCCCTCGGTCAGCTGGCGTCGGTACTCAGCATCGGGGCCGGGACCGTTAAAAGGCGAAGGCGTACCCATTCATGCACTCACATAGCAGGACCGGCGGCCGGCGCGCTAGCGCGAGCCCAGCAAGGCCGACCGGTGGCGGGCGAGGAAGCTGGCGGAAATGGGGGCGATGTAGACGTTGTCGGTGCGCCGGAAGATCTCCGGCACGGCCGGGTCGTCGGCCGGCCCGTGCCCTTCCAGGCGGTCCAGCATCTCGTCGGTCGCCCCGGCGATGTCGGCGGCGGAGTTATCGACCAGATCGATGCCGTGATCATCGAAGCCGCTGCCGCGGATCTCGCCGCGAAAGGGGGCGCTGATCGACTCGGCCAGGGACAGGATCCGGCCGCTCGCGCGTTCGCGATAGAGCTTGGGGACCCAGATGTCACGCGCGGTCGGGACCAGGTTGCTGGGGAAGCCGTTGGTGTGGATCGTCGGGGTGGCGAAGCAGGAGGCGACATGGGCGGGACCGGACAGCGTCCCGATCATCAGCCGCGCCGACGCGAGCAGCACGACGTCGACCTCCGGCGAGCGGATCTCCGAATGCGCATAGTCAAGGACCCCCGGCATCGGCGGGAGGGCGATCGCGGCCGGGCCGCCGAGGCGGATCACCCAGCCGCCGCGGGCAGTCACGCGCTCGATCGCCGGCAGATACGTGGCGAGATCCGCATCGCGGGCGGCGAGGTCGAGCCGGCGGCGGCCTTCCCCGACACCGTGGAAACCCGGGTCTCGTACATGGAGAGCGGCGAACCACGCGTCTTCGGGCAGCCCGGCTGCGGCGAGCCGGGTGCGGCCGGCGGCGATCCGTTCGCGCGGCAGGGTGAGCAGCGGCCCGCGGCCCGCGTCGGCCCAGGCACGTTCGGACTCGCGCCAGGCGCTGTGGACGTAGAGAAAGCGCCCGTCGACGAGCGGGAGCGACGAGGTATCGAGCGCAAGGTCGGGGGCAAGCGCCTGGAACTTGTCGAGGAGGTCTCCCTCCTTCACCAGCGTGACATAGGGCGCGAACAGGTCGAGCAGCGGCTCGTTGACGATCTTCTCGCGCGGCGCCGGCAGCACCAGGCGCCAGGGCGCCATCATCCCGAGCGTCCGTAGCTTGGCGATCATGGCGAGCCGGGACACCGATTCACCCAGCGAGCCGATCAGCCAGCCCGGCTGGACGATGCGGAGCCCGGTCGAGGCGAGCGGATGCCGCGCGACCCGCTCCTCCAGAATCGCCGCGGCCCGTCCGAAGGCGCGGCCGGCACCTTCCGGATCCCCGGAGGCGTGAAGAACGAAGCCGAGATCGTTCTGAACCGCCTCGGTGTCGGGGATCAGCGGTGTGAGACGGGCCACCACCTCGCGCGTGACCGGCACCGGAAAGACCTGGTGCAGCAGGTAGAGCGCCTCGCGCACGACCGGCGCCAGGTCACCCAGCCCGGAAGTCGCCTCGACCAGAGTCGCCAGCGCATCGGCATCGCCGTGCACAGCACATTGCCGAAGCAGCGGGATCGCGGCAGCGATTCCGCCATCGGCTACCAGCGCCTCGCGTACCCGCGCGACCCGGCCGGGGTCGGTGCCCTCGGTCATCACCGCCGAGTATAGACCCCCGACGACGTCCCTAGAGCGTATCCAGCGTGCGGGTCAGATCCTCGATCAGGTCGTCCGGGTCCTCGAGCCCGACCGAGAGGCGGACGACGCCGTCCTCGATGCCGAGCTGGCGCTTCTCCTCGGCCGAGAGCCGCTGATGGGTCGTGGTCGCCGGATGGCAGATCAGGCTCTTGGAGTCGCCGAGGTTGTTGGAGATGTCGACGATGCGAAGGCCGTTGAGGGCCTTGAAGGCGCCGGCCTTGCCGCCGCGGATGGTGAAGGTGACGACCGTGCCGAAGTCCGTCATCTGGCTCGCCGCCAGCTTGTGCTGGGGATGGGTGAGGAGGCCCGGATAGAGCACGCGCTCGACCGCCGGATGGCGCGACAGCGCCTTGGCGACGGCGCGCGCGCTCGTACAGTGAGCCCGAAGCCTGAGATCGAGGGTCTCGAGGCCCTTCATCATCAGCCAGGCGTTGAACGGGCTCATCGTCGGGCCGGTGTGGCGGAGGAATGGCCCGAGGGCGTCGGTCAGGAACTTGTCGGTGCAGAGGATGGCACCGCCGAGCGCCCGGCCCTGGCCGTCGATGTGCTTGGTGGTCGAATAGACGACGACGTCGGCGCCGAGATCGAGCGGCCGCTGCAGGAGGCCGGTGGCGAAGACGTTGTCGACGATGACGCAGGCGCCGGCGTCGTGGGCGAGCGCGGCGACGGCGCGGAGGTCGACGATCTCCAGCATCGGGTTCGAGGGCGACTCTACCAGCACCGCCTTGGTCGGCTTGGAGAGCGCGCGGCCCCACTGGGAGAGCTCGGTGCCGTCGACGATCTCGACCTCGACGCCGAGCTTCGGCAGGTAGTCGGTGCAGATCCAGAGGCAGGAGCCGAAGAGGGCACGGGCGGCCACCACGCGATCGCCGGTGCGCACCTGGCACATCAGCGAGGCGAAGACCGCCGACATGCCGGTCGCCGTCGCGCGGCAGGCCTCGGCGCCCTCGATCATCCGAAGCCGCTCCTCGAAGGCCGCGACCGTCGGGTTGCGGAAGCGCGAGTAGACGTAGCGCCCCTGGGTCGGCGTCGCGAAGGCGGCTTCCGCCTCCTCGGCCGAGCGGTAGACATAGCCCGAGGTCATGTACATGGCCTCGGCCGTCTCCATGTGCTGCGAGCGTTCGAGGCCGCCGCGGACGAGACGGGTGCGAGGGCGCCAGGCATCCAAGCCGGCGTGGGACGTATCGACCATGTGCATGCTCCTCTCGAGCAACAAAAAGCCCCGGCCGGTCTCGGTCGGGGCGCACTTGGTCCCGACCTTTTAGCGGTTTTCTTTAACGTGGGCCGCAAGCCGGTCGGCTCAAATCCCCACGGGAACGATCAGCTTCTACGCGACGGGAATCGGGGTGTCAACCGAAGGGCTTGCATCCGCGTCGATCCTGCGCCACCCATCAGCCCGGCGATGACCGACGAGTCCACCCTCTCCGCCCTTCTCGCCGGGACCGTAGCCAGGGCCGGCGATGGTCCGGCGTTC
Source organism: Rhizobium sp. Q54 (assembly GCA_945871425.1). Classification (GTDB taxonomy): domain Bacteria; phylum Pseudomonadota; class Alphaproteobacteria; order SHVZ01; family SHVZ01; genus SHVZ01. The sequence goes on from CAMBVS010000024.1 coordinate 29,143, forward strand.
TTCGTCGGCGACGACGCATTCAGCTATGCTTGGCTCGACGAGAAGAGCCGGCGGGCGGCACTCGGGCTCTCGACCATGGGCGTGCGTCCGGGCGACCGTGTCGCGCTCTGGCTGCCGAACCTGCCGGAGTGGCCGGCGCTCTACTTCGCGATCGCGCGCCTCGGCGCCGTCGCCGTCCTCGTCAATACGCGCTTCCGCTCGGCCGAAGTGCAAGACATCGTCGGCCGATCGGGAGCCAAGGCGCTGATCCTCGCGCCCGGCTTCCGCGCCATCGACTTCGCCGGCATCCTCGCCGGCGTCGATCCGGCGGCGCTGGCGGCGCTTCGCTGGGTGGTGACGGTCGGCGACGCGCCGAAGACCGTCCTGCCGGGGCGGGACCAGTACACCAGCGAGGAGGTATTCGCGGCACCGCCGGGCACTTTCGACCAGGCGACGCCGGCGACGCCCGTCACCATCTTCACCACGTCGGGCACGACCCGCGCGCCGAAATTCGTCCTGCATCGCCACGGCGCATTGGCTGGCCATGCTCGTACGGCTGCCCGCAGCTTCGGTTACGACCAACCGGAGACCGTGCTGCTGCAGGCCCTGCCCTATTGCAGCACCTTCGGGCTCGCCCAGGCGCTGGCGGCGATCGCGGCGGGCCGCCCCACGGTCATGCTGCCGACCTTCGAGGCGAACGCCGCGGCAGGCGCGATCCTAAGACACCAGGTGACGAGCTTCCATGCGACCGACGACATGGTGTCCCGCGTCCTCGACGCCGCTCCCGCCGGCGATCGACCGTTCCCTTCGCTTCGTAGCGTCGGCCATGCGCGTTTCAATCCGGCGCTCGCCGACCTGGTCGAGCGTGGCGAGCGGCAGGGCATTTCCCTCTTCGGCCTCTACGGCATGAGCGAGTGCCAGGCGCTGTTCGCCCGCCAGCCGGTCGACGCGCCGTTGGGGCGCCGGAAAGTCGCTGGCGGTGTGCCGATCTCCGCCGACGCCGCCGTCCGCGTCCGCGATCCCGAAAACGGCCGTGTGCTTCCGGCCGGAGAGTCGGGCGAGATCGAGATCAAAGGGCCGAGCCTGATGATCGGCTACGACGGCGATGCGGAGGCGACGGCCGAGGCCTTCACCGCCGACGGCTGGTTCCGCACCGGCGATCTCGGCCATATGGATCGGTGGGGCGGCTTCGAGTTCGAGACCCGCATGGGCGACGTGCTCCGACTTGCAGGATTCCTCGTCAGTCCTGCGGAGATCGAGGCGCAGCTGCAGGCCGATCCCGCCGTCGGCGGCGCCCAGGTGGTTTCAGCCGCCGGCGCTGACGGCACCCGGGCAATTGCGTTCGTCACATTGAAGCCGGGCAGCACTTTCGACGAGGCGCGGCTCATTGCCCGATGCAAGGCAGCGCTTGCCGGATTCAAGGTGCCCGCCCGCGTCTTCTCCCTCGACGCCTTCCCAAGCACCACCGGCCCCAACGGCACCAAGGTCCAGCGCCGCGCCCTGCGCGAGATGGCGGAGGCGTGGACCCGGGCTCCGGCCGCGCGGTAGGGTTGCGGCCGCCACCGCCGGGAGAGAGCCTGATGGCCGATGCCGCGGCCGACGACGTGCTGACCCTCGTCCGCGACAGCGCCCGCGCCTATGTCGGCCGCGAGGGCGGCCCGCAGCACTTCCGCGAGGTCCGCGGCGCCTCGCCGGGCTTCGGGCGGGCCGCCTGGACGCAGATGGCGGAGCTGGGCTGGCTCGGCCTGGGCTTGGCCGAGGACGATGGCGGCAGCGGCCTCGGCGATGCCGGCGTCGCCGCGCTGATGGAGGAGCTGGGCCGCGGACCCACGCCGGAGCCCGTCACCGCCTGCGGCCTGCTGCCGGCGGCGATCCTCGCCGGCGCCGGCGCCAAGAGCGATCTCGCGCGGCTGCTCTCGGGCGAGCGCGTCGTCGCCGTCGCCTGGCAGGAGCATGCCGGCCAGCGTCCGGGCGATCCCCTCGAGACGCGCTGGCACGGAAAGCGGCTCACCGGCACCAAGCGCTTCGTCTTCGGCGCGCCCGCAGCCGACGCCTTCCTGGTAACGGCCACCGATGGTGCCCCGGCCCTGATCCTGGTCGACGCCTCCCGGGCCAAGGTGGCACCCTCACCGCTGGTCGACGGCACCTTCGCCGGCACCGTGACTTTCGACACCGATCTCACGCCCGAGTGCCGGATCGCCGGCGCGGCGGTCGCCTCATCGGTCTTCGCCGACGCGATCGAGCGGGCGACCCTCGCCGTCTCGGCCGAGCTGGTCGGCGTCATGCGCCAGGCCTTCGAGATGACCGTCGGGTATCTCCGCCAACGCAGGCAGTTCGGCCAGCCGGTCGCGAGCTTCCAGGCACTCCAGTTCAGGCTGGCCGATCTATCGACCCGGATCGCGCTGGCATCGGCCTCGCTGGGGGCGGCTCTTTCGGCCTCGGCCGGCAACGACCCGCGCCAGCGCCTCGCCCGCATCAGCGCCGCCAAGGCAAGATGCTCGGAGGTCGCACTGGAAGTCGGCCGCGAGGCGGTCCAGCTTCACGGCGCCATCGGCTACACCGACGACTACGATGTCGGCCTCTACCTCAAGCGCGCTCTCGTCCTCTCGGCCTGGCTCGGCACCGCGACCCAGCATCGTGCCCGCTACGCCGACCTCACCCTCTCGGAGGCTTCCTGATGCCCGAGTCCGTCCTGCTCTCCCGCGAGGGGGAGATCGCCATCGTCACGCTGAACGAGCCGGAGCGGCGCAACGCGCTGTCGCTGGCGATGCGGGAAGCCCTGTTCGAAGCGCTCGACCACGTGATGGCCGGCGACGCGCGTGCGGTCGTCGTCACTGGCGCCGACGGCAATTTCTGCTCCGGCGGCGACATCAAGTCCTTCGATCCGAAGGCGCCGCTGGTCGACGTCCGCGACCGCCTGGGCCGCCTGCACCGGGTGGTGCGTCTGCTTTTGACTGGACGGAAGCCGGTCGTCGCCGCGGTCGAGGGCTATGCCTTCGGCGCCGGCGTATCCCTGGCGCTCGCCTGCGACCATGTCGTCGCCGCCAAGGATTCGCGCTTCTGCGCCAGCTTCAACCGGGTGGCGCTGATGGCCGATCTCGGGCTTCTCTACACGCTGCCGCTCCGGGTCGGCATGGGCAAGGCGCGCGAGCTGCTGATGCTGGGTGAAGTGATCGACGCGGCCGAGGCGCTGGCGATCCGCCTGGTCGACCGGCTGGTCGATCCCGGGCAGGTGCTGGCCGCCGCGATCGAGCGCGCCCGGCTGTTCGCCGCCGCCCCGCCGGTGGCGCTGGCGCTGACCAAGGCGGCGCTGGCGCGGATGCCGGCCTCGCTCGAGTCGGTCCTGCAGATGGAGGTCGACGGCCAGAGCGCGCTGTTCCGCACCGAAGACCATGCCGAAGGTCGATCGGCCTTCCTCGAGAAGCGCCAGGCCCGCTTCAAGGGGCTGTGACATGGCCCTGGACCTGAACGCCCTCGACGACGAGGGCTTCCGCCAGACGATCCGCGCCTGGATCGAGGGCGCTTATCCAGAGCACCTCCGCCATCCGCGCCATCGACTGCATTGGCCGCAAGCGAAGGAGTGGTGGCTGATCCTCTACGAGAAGGGCTGGATCGCGCCGGCCTGGCCCAGGGACCGGGGCGGCATGGGGCTCTCGGCCGCCAAGCAGATCATCTACATCGAGGAGATGGAGCGCTGGGGCGTGGCCCGCATGCCCGACCACGGCCTCACCATGGTCGGGCCGACGATCATGCGCCACGGCTCGGAGGCGCAGAAGGACCGCTTCCTGCCGTCGACCCTCTCGGGCGCCTTCATCTGGGCCCAGGGCTATTCCGAACCCAATGCCGGTTCCGACCTCGCCAGCCTGCAATGCGCCGCAGTCCGCGACGGCGACGACTACGTCGTCACCGGATCGAAGACCTGGACCACGCTGGCGATGGACGCGACCTGGATCTACATGCTGGTACGCACCTCGAAGGACGGAAAGAAGCAGGAGGGCATCAGCTTCCTCCTGGCCGACCTCTCGACCCCCGGGATCACCATCCGGCCGATCCGGAACCTTGCCGGCCATGACGAATTCGCCGAGGTCTTCTTCGACGACGTCCGCGTGCCTGTCGCCAACCGGGTGGGTGCGGAGAACCAGGGCTGGACCATCGCCAAGGCGCAGCTGGGATTCGAGCGGATCTTCATCGGCTCGCCCAAGCTGCCGACCTACCTCCTCGGCCGCCTGAGGACCGTCGCCCGGGGCCTGGGCCAGCTCGACGAGCCGGTGTTCCGCGAGCGCTACACCCGCCTCGCCCTCGACGTCGCCGACCTGACGGCGCTCTACGAGGGATTCGTCGAGCAGGTCCGCCGCGGCGAGGACCTGGGCCCGGAGGTCTCCATGCTGAAGGTATTGGCGACCGAGACCGGCCAGAGGGTCACCGAGCTGATGCTGGAGACGGCGGCCGAGCACGGAATCGTCTGGGAGCCGCAGAGCTTCGAGGGCGAGACGATCGACCCGGCGACCCTGTTCCTGAACGCCCGCCCGACCACGATTTACGGCGGTTCCAACGAGATCCAGCGCGGAATCCTGGCAAAGCGCGTGCTGGGGCTGTAAAAGCGCCGGCCATGAACGAGACCTTCACCGTCGTCGCCAACGGCGCCCGCCTCGCCGGCGAATCCGCCGGCACCGGCTCCCCCGTGGTCTTCCTGCATGCCGGCGTCGCCGATCGCCGCATGTGGCGGACCGAAATGGACCGCCTCAAGAAGACCCACCGGGTCATCGCCTATGACCGCCGGGGATTCGGCGAGACCGAGTCCGCGCCCCTGCCCTTCTCCCATGTCGACGACCTGGAAGCAGTGCTCGATCAGCTCGGCTGCGAGACCGCCACCCTGGTCGGCTGCTCGCAAGGGGGCCGGATCTCCATCGACCTCGCCCTGGTCCAGCCCAAGCGGGTGACCGGCCTGGTCCTGGTTGCTCCGGCGGTCACCGGCGCCCCCAGCCCGGCCACGTATCCGCCGTCGATCGCGCGCCACATCGAGGAGCTGGAAGAAGCCGAGGAAGACCAGGACTTCGAGCGCATCAACGCGCTGGAGGCCTGGTTCTGGCTGGATGGCCCGACCAGCAAGGAAGGCCGGGTCAAGGGTGCGGCCCGCGAGCTGTTCCTGGCGATGAACGGCGTCGCCCTGCATCATCCGGAGGTCGGCGAGGAGCAGCGCCCGCCGCCGGCGATGACGCGCATCAGCCAGCTCTCGATGCCTACCCTGGTGATCTGGGGCGACCTCGACTTCGAGCATATCCAGCGGCGCTCAGCCAGCATCGCCGCGACCGCGCCCAGGGGAGAAAGCTTCCTGATGCCGGGAACCGCACATCTGCCCAATCTCGAGCAGCCGGACCTTTTCAACAGGCGGCTGAAGGCGTTCCTGGAGAAACTCTAGATCCGCCGATAGCGCCAGGCGCCGTCGTCGCCCTCTTCGCGGATGGCGCCGCCGCGATCGCGCAGCAGGTGGATATGGGCCAGCGTCTCGCCGATGGCGAAGCCGGTCTGGTGCTGGTCGAGCGGCCGGGTGAAGAGGCCGCGGGCGACCTCCATCGCCGTCCGCGGTTCGTCCATCAGCGTCGCCAGCTTCTCCAGCCTCTCCTCGTGGTGCTGGCCAAGCTCGTCGATGCGCTCGCGCAGCCCACGGAACGGCTCGTTGTGAGAGGGGAGCACCAGCGTCGCCGCCGGCAACTCACGGATACCCTGCAGCGACGAGAGGAAGTCGGCGAGCGGATTGCCCTCCGGCTCGTTGGCCCAGACGCTGACATTGGGTGAGATCCTGGGCAGCACCATGTCGCCGGCGATCAGCAGGTTCTCCTCCGCGCAGAAGAGGCAGGCATGCTCCGGCGCATGGCCGAGGCCGATCACCACCTTCCAGCGGCGTCCGCCGACCGCGATCTCGTCGCCGCCCCGCATGCGACGGTATTCGCGGGGAATGGCGCCGACGCGCTTGGCATAGGTCGGGCCGGCGCGGCGGACGCCCTCGACATACTCGGCCGACGCCCCGGCGCGCCGATAGAAGGCGACCTGCCCCTCGACCATCGCCGCATCGGTGTCCGAGCGCAGCATGCGGGCATAGAGCCATTCGGCCCGGGTCATCCAGAGCTCGACGCCGAAGCGCTCGGTCAGCCATCCTGCGAGGCCGGCATGGTCCGGGTGGAAATGGGTGACAATCAGCCGGACCACCTTGCGGCCGGCGAGCGGCCCGGAGAAGAGCTGCTCCCAGAGACCGCGGGTGGTGTCGTCGGCGATGCCGGTATCCACCAGCGTCCAGCCGCCATCGTCCTCGAGCGCCCAGAGATTGATGTGGTTGAGCGCGAAGGGCAGCGGCATCCTGAGCCAAAGGACGCCGGGCGCGACCTCGGTGACCGTCGCCGGCTCCGGTCGGCCCTCGAACGGATAGGAAAGCGTGGCGGCCACGGACTCGTCCTCGACGCTGGGGAGGCCGGGGTTATAGCATGGCACCCTTCCGACCAAAGGAGCCTCCGACTTGAGCGACTCACCGCTCGCGCTTGCGCTTGGCGACGACTATCCGGAGATCCGCGCCGAGGTGGCGAAGATCTGCGCCGCCTTCCCCGGCGCCTATTGGCGCGAGCTCGAGGAGGCCCAGGCCTATCCGGATGCGTTCGTGAAGGCATTGACCGAGTCCGGGTATCTCGGCGCCCTGATCCCCGAGGCGTTCGGCGGTGCCGGGCTGCCGCTCCGCGCCGGCATGGTGATCCTGGAGACGATCCACCGCCAGGGCTGCAATGCCGGCGCCTGCCATGCGCAGATGTACATCATGGGAACGCTGCTGAGGCACGGCAGCGCCGAGCAGAAGCAGCGCTACCTGCCCGACATCGCCGCCGGCCGGCTCCGCCTTCAGGCCTTCGGGGTCACCGAACCGGGATCCGGCTCGGACACCCCGGCGCTCAAGACCCGCGCGGTCCGACGCGGCGACCGCTACATCGTCCATGGCCAGAAGGTATGGACCAGCCGGGCGCTCGCCTCGGACCTCATGCTTCTGCTCGCCCGCACCACGCCGATCGACCAGGTGAAACGGCGGAGCGACGGCCTCTCGGTCTTCCTGGTCGATCTTCGCGACGGTCGCGGGAACGGCATCGACATCCGGCCGTTGAAGGCGATGATCAACCACAACACGACGGAGGTCTTCTTCGACGGCCTGGAAGTGCCGGCGGAGAACCTGATCGGCGAGGAAGGGCGGGGCTTCCGCTACATCCTCGACGGCATGAATGCCGAGCGTATCCTGCTTTCCGGCGAGGCCATCGGCGACGCCCGCTGGTTCGTCTCAACCGCCAGCGGCTACGCGCGCGAGCGCCAGGTCTTCGGCCGGCCGATCGGCCAGAACCAGGGCATTCAGTTCCCGCTGGCCCGCGCGCATGCCGAGACCGAGGCCGCCGATCTCGTCGCCCGCCGCGCCGCCGCTCTGTTCGACGCCGGCCGCGACTGCGGGGCCGATGCCAACATGGCGAAGCTGCTGACCTCGGAGGCGTCCTGGCACGCGGCCGAGGCCTGCATGCAGACCTTCGGCGGCTTCGGTTTCGCCCGCGAATACGACGTCGAGCGCAAGTGGCGGGAGACGCGCCTGTTCCAGACCGCGCCGATCTCGACCAATCTCGTCCTTGCCCATCTCGCCCAGCACGTGCTGGGCCTGCCCAAGAGCTATTGAGGACTTCAGCGATGACCTTTCGTGTCGGCGTCATCGGTCTCGGCATCATGGGCAACCGCATGCTCGACCGGATCGCCCAGCATCCGGATCTCGAAGCGACGGCGGGCTGGGACCCGAGCGCCGAGGCTGCGGCTCGGACCAAGACGGCGCATCCGGGCCTCGAGATCGAGACCTCGGCGGCGGCCCTCTGCCGTCGCCCTGGTCTTCACTGCGTCTACGTGTCATCGCCGCCGGCGAGCCACATCGCCCACGCCTTCGCCGCCTTCGATGCCGGCAAGGCGGTGTTCCTGGAGAAGCCGCTGGCGACCGACCTCTCCGAGGCCAAGGCCATCGTCGAGCGGGTCGGGCGGGAGAGGCGGGTCGCGGCGATCAACTTCTCGCTCGCCCATGCCCCCGGCCTGATCGCCCTGGAGGACACGGTGCGCTCGGGCCGCCTCGGCAAACCGCTCTCGGCGTCAGTCGACGTTGAGTTCGCCGCCTGGCCCCGGCCGTGGCAGATGGGCGCCGCCTCGTGGCTGTCGAAACGGGCCGAGGGCGGCTTCACCCGCGAGGTCGTCTCGCATTTCGTCTTCGCGCTCCAGCGCGCGCTGGGCGAGCCGGAGATTCTGGAGAGTCGCGCGGCCTACCCGGAGGGCGATGGCGCCGAGACCGCGCTCGATGCCCGCGTCGTCTTCGGGAAGACGGTTCCCGTCGCCATCACCGGCCGTGTCGGCGGCACCGCCGCCGCCGACCGCAACGTCACCACCGTCGAGTTCGAGACGGGCGCGATCCGCCTGGTCGACTGGATGAGCTTCGAGACGCGGATCGGGAACAAGTGGGTGCCGTCGGGCGACACGCCGGAGACGCTTCGCCAGGCGGCCCAGGTCGGCCAGCTCGACGCGCTCGCCGCCATGCTCGCCGGCCGCGCCCATCGGTTGCCGACGGTCGCCGAAGGCCTCGTCGTCCAGGCCTGCGTCGAGGGGCTGCTGAAGACGACGAGCTGACGGCTACTTCGCCATCACCGCCTGGCGGCGAGCCCGGGTGCGTTCGCGGCCGAAGACGCGGACGGCGGACTCGTCGGAGAACATCTTGTCCGGGCGCTTGTCATAGCTGAAGAGCGCGATGAGCCGTTTGCGTTTTCCGCGGGCTGGGCTCACGCGGTGCACTGAATACTTGCCGCTGAACAGCACGAGCGTTCCCGCCTCGACACGCACGGTCTTCACCCGGCTCCTGCCGCCACGCAGCACGTCGGCGACGCCGACGTAGTTCTCATCGTCTTCACTTCGGATATAGGGCGCGAACTCGAAGTCGCCGCCCGCTTCGGCCGGTTGCAACAGCAATGTGACGACGAAGTCATTCGAGTCGAAGTGCCAGTGATGGCTGTCGCCCTCGCCGATGATGCTCAGGTTGCAGTTGAAGATCGGATCGAGCACACGATGGAGCTCGTCCGCCTTCACCACCTCGGCGATGAAGCGGGTGAGTCCGTCCCAGCGGTAAAGACGCTGCACCTCGGCCGACTCGGCCATGTCGTCGCCGGCGACGACATGCATCGAGCTTCGCGAGGTGATCGAACGCGGATCGTCGGCAGGCAGATCGGTGCGCGGCGGTCCGTAGGGCGTGAGACCGTGGTCGCGGCGGTTGGCGCGCGGCAACATCGACATGGCCTCGGCCGCCATCCGCCGGACTGCGTCTCCGCTGACGAAGCCCGGGAGCATGACGCAACTTTCAGCAGCCAACTCCCGGCGGCAACGCTCGACCAGCTCCGAGCGGCCTTGCGGATCGTCGAGAGGATACCGCGCCAGATCGATCAGCTCGCGCGGGGGATTGGCGTAAGGATCACTCATGCTCTTGACTATAGCGCCTCAGGCCGGAATCCGCCGCATCAACGTCTCGAGCAGGTCGGCTTCGGCCGCCGGCTTGTCCCAGCGGATGCGGGCGACGCGCGGAAAGCGGAGCGCCACGCCCGACTTGTGCCGGGTCGACCGCTGGGCCGAGTCGAAGGCGATCTCCAGCACCAGGCCAGGCTCGACCTGGCGCACGGGGCCGAAGCGGTCGACCGTGTGGTTTCGGACCCATTTGTCGAGCTGCATCAGCTCGGCGTCGGTGAAGCCGAAATAGGCCTTGCCGACCGGCACCAGCTCGCCGCCGGCCTCGGTCCAGAGCCCGAAGGTGAAATCCGAGTAGAACGACGAGCGCTTGCCGTGGCCGCGCTGGGCATACATCAACACGGCATCGAGGGTGTCGGCCTGGCGCTTCCACTTGAACCAGAGGCCCCTCGGACGGCCGGCGACATAGGGGCTGTCGGCCCGCTTCAGCATCAGGCCCTCGGCGTTGAGGGCGGCAGCACCCAGGCGATGCTTCGCCAGATGCTCCCAGTCTGCGAACGGGACCAGAGGCGAGAGGTCGATGACGCCGGTCGCAAGCCCCGTGCGGCCGACCCAGGCTTCCAGCCGCGCCCGCCTTGCATCGAATCCCAGGTGACGCAGATCCTCTTCGCCCTCGAACAGCAAGTCGTAGACGCGGATGAAGGCAGGATAGTCGGTGAGATGTCTGGCGACCGCTTTCTTTCGGTTGAGCCGCTGCTGCAGGTCGTTGAAGGGCGCGACCTCGTCGCCGCGACGGACCAGGAGCTCGCCGTCCACGACCGCCGAGAAATTCAGCCGATCCACGAGGTCGGGGAACGCCGGACCGACCTCCTCGCCGCTGCGCGAGAACAGGCGGGCGCCGTCGAGGCCCGAAACGATCTGCACGCGGATGCCGTCCCACTTCCACTCGGCGCGGAAGTCCTCGGGCTTGAGGCCGAGCAGCTCGCCTTCCTCGAGGGCATGCGCCAGCATCAATGGACGGAAGAGGCGGCTGGTGTCGATCTGCGGCGGCGGGGTCCGCCCCTCGAGCCAGTCGAAAAGCGGCCGGTAGGGCGGGTCGAGCCCGTGCCAGATCTCCTCGACCTGATCGAGCCTGACCTTGCCGAGCTCGGCCAGCGCCCCCTTGGCCAGGCGCTCGGAGACGCCGACGCGGAGCCCGCCGGTGAGTAGCTTGATCAGCGCCCAGCGGGCATCGGCGTCGAGGCGGTCGAGCCAGGTTTCGAGCAGCTCCGGTACCTTCGACCGGGCGGTCAGGGTCAAGGTCTCGACGATCTCGGAGAGGCGGAGGTCATGCCCCTCTTCCGTCGTCGCCGGCCAGATCAGCGCCACTGTCTCCGCGAGGTCGCCGACATACTCGTAGGAAAGATCGAAGAGGACCGGGTCGACCCGGGCGCGGGCCACCTCGCGTACAGCCGCCGGCTTCGCCTCGGCGAAGACCAGCGTGCCGGTAAGCGCCGCCAGCGCGTAGCCCCGATCCGGATCCGGCACCTCGGCCAGATACGCCCTGAGCAGCCGGAGCTTGGCGTTCCGGGCCGGTGTGTAGAGCAGGCTCGAAAGCAGGCGGGAGAAGGCCTTCAACTCCCCTCCTCCTCGAATCCCAGCAGAGACAGCGCCCGCGCACGGATGCCGCGTTTCGAGGCATGGTGGACCAGCGCATCCTCGCGGCCGTGGGTGACCCAGACCTCCGGCGCGCCGACCTCGTCGAGCGTCTGGGTCAACTCGTCCCAGTCGGCATGGTCGGAAATCACCAGCGGCAGCTCGACGCCGCGCTGCTTCGCCCGCTGCTTGATCCGCATCCAGCCCGAAGCAAACGAGAGCACCGGGTCGGCCAGGCGTCGTGACCAGCGGTCGCCGAGCGCCGATGGCGGCGCCAGCACCAGCACGCCCGCGAACATGCCGGGCGGCGCCTCGGTCGCCGGCCGGAGATCGCCGAGATCGATCCCGAGCTCGCGATAGAGATCGCAAAGTGCGACCAGCGCGCCGTGCAGGTAGATCGGCTGGTCGTAGCCGGCCTCGCGGGTCAGCCGGATCAGCCGCTGGCATTTGCCGAGCGCGTAGACGCCGACCAGATGTGTACGCTCGGGAAAGACCGCCATGGAGTGGAGGAGTCGCGCGACCTCCTCGCGGTCGTCCGGGTGGCGAAAGACCGGCAGCGCGAAGGTGGCCTCGGTGACGAAGACGTCACAACGGACCGGCTCGAACGGTGGGCAGGTCGGATCGCGGCGGCGCTTGTAGTCGCCGGAGACCACGGCGCGGCTTCCCTGCCAGTCCAGCACCACCTGGGCCGAGCCGAGGATGTGCCCAGCCGGGACGAGACGGACACGGACGCCGTTGATCTCGATCGACTCCCCATAGGCGAGCGCCTGCACGGCGCCCGCCGGCTCCGGCCCGATCCGCGATCGCATGATCGCCAGTGTCTCAGGCGTCGCCAGCACGTGGCGGTGACCTCCGCGCGCATGATCGGAGTGGCCGTGCGTGATCACCGCCCGGTCGACCGCGCGGGTCGGGTCGATGTGGAACCCACCAGGCTCGACCAGAAGCCCCGCCGGCGTCGGCCTCAGCCAGCGTTCAGGATGCATGCGCGATTGTCCTCAAAGAGGCCATAAATGGGATGAAAACTTCGTCTTGCCATCCTCGGAAGATGGGCGATGATGACTTTTACAATTTTGTGACAATCCGGAGCGAGGCGCCCAGGCGTTGGCCACCACGGTTCTTCTCCATCTCCTCGGCGGCGTCGCCCTGCTTCTCTGGGGTCTGCGCATGGTCCGCACCGGGATCATGCGGGCCTTCGGCGGCGATCTCCGCCGGGCGATCGGGCTTGGGCTCCGCAACCGCTTCTCGTCCTTCGGCGTCGGCCTCGTGGTGACGGGCGCCGTCCAGAGCTCGACCGCGACGGCGCTGATGACCGCCTCATTCGCCGAGCGCGGCCTGATGGCGACGGCGCCGGCGCTGGCGGTGATGCTCGGCGCCGACGTCGGCACGGCGCTGGTGGCGCAGGCGCTATCATTCGACGTGCGCTGGCTGTCGCCGGCGCTGATCCTCGTCGGCGTCATCATGTTCATGAGCATCACCACCACGCGCTGGCGCGACGGCGGGCGTGCGGTGGTCGGCCTCGGCCTGATGCTTCTGGCGCTCCGGCTGATCGTCGAATCCTCCCAGCCCCTCCAGCACTCCCTGGTTCTCCAGGACGTGCTGACGGCGTTGGCGGGCGAACCCCTGATCGCGGTCCTGGTCGGCGCCGGCCTTACCTGGCTCGCCCATTCGAGCCTCGCCATCATCCTCATGGTCATGTCCCTGACCACCGTCGGCCTGGTACCGCTGACGCTGGCGCTCGCCCTCGTGCTGGGCGCCAATCTCGGCGGCGGCTTGCCGGCGGCGATCGCCACCTGGCGAGGCGACGCCAGCGCCCGCCGGGTGACGCTCGGCAACCTCGCCTTCCGGCTCATCGGCGTGATCGCGGCGGTGCCGCTGCTTGCCGCCGTCGCCGCGGCGCTTCCAACGATCGGCGGCGACCTCGGCCGGCAGGTGGTGAACTTCCATCTCGGTTTCAACCTGGCGATCGCGCTCGTCTTCATCGCGCTTCTGGGGCCGGCGGCGAAGCTGGCCGACAGGCTCCTGCCCGAGCGCCTGACCAGCGACGATCCGATGAAGCCGCGCTATCTCGACACCGCGGTCATCGACTCGCCGGCGCTCGCCATCGCCGCCGCCTCGCGCGAGACGCTTCGCATGGGCGACACGCTCGAATCGATGCTGCGCGACGTGCTGACCGTGCTCAAGACCGACGACAGGAAGCTCGCCGACGACATCCGCCAGCGCGACAACATCGTCGATCGCCTGCACGAGGCGATCAAGCTCTACCTGACCCAGCTCAGCCGCGAGTCGCTCGGCGACGCCGACAGCCGGCGCTGCATGGAGATCATCGCCTACACCACTAACCTCGAGCATGTCGGCGACATCATCGACAAGAACCTGGTGGAACTGGCGGTCAAGAAGATCAAGCACAGGCTCAAATTCTCGGCCGAAGGCCTGACCGAGATCGGCGAACTCCATGCGAGCGTGCTCGACACGCTCAAGCTCTCGCTCGCGGTCTTCATGCAGGCCGACCCCGCCCAGGCCCGCCACCTGCTCGAGCAGAAGACCTCGATGCGCGAGCGCGAACGGGCGGCGGCCGACCACCATCTGGAGCGACTGAAGAGCGGCCGGCCCGAGAGCATCGAGACCTCCTCGCTGCATCTCGACATCCTGCGCGATCTGAAGCGCATCCACTCGCACCTGACCTCGGTCGCCTACCCGATCCTCGAGCAGACGGGCGAGCTCAAGCGGAGTCGGCTGGCGACCGGCTGAAGCTTCAGCGCGCTGCCGCCTCTTCGATCCGTTCGATCGCATAGGGCGATCCCGGCTCATCGCAGATCAGGGTGTAGCGCTTGAGGATCCAGATCAGCCGTTCGAAGCACATGCACGCATCGAACAGCTCGCGCTGCCCCGCACGCGAGGTCCCGCCGGCGGACATCACGGCTCGGCGCACCCCTTCCATCACATCAGCGCGGTCGCCGGTGAGCGCGCTCAGCATCTCCCGGCCGGCCCCATCGGGCGCCTGGGTGAACTCGACGAAGGCATCGAGCAGCAGATGCGCACTCTCGACCATCGCCGACAGGCGAAGCGCGATTTCCGGGTCCCGTTCGCCATCGGCCGTCGCGATGGAGGCGAGCTCCTGCGCCTGCTCCTGCAACGAAACGGCGAGGCTGTTCAGCCGCTGAAGCGAACCGACCCGCGTCCGGAGCGAGTCGTCGGTGGTCTCCGCCGCCAGGAGCTGGAGGAACTCGTCGGTCGCCTTCAGGATCGAGCCGGTCCGGTTCGCCAGCGCGAGCGACTCCTTGGCCTCGCCGCCGCCACCCTCGCGTACGGCGTCGAGATGGGAAGGAAGTCGGGCGAGCGCAGCCAGATGCTCGCGGAAGGCGAGGATCGTCGCCGTCGCCGGGTCCCGCAAAGCCTCCATGCTGATGAACCGCGGCTTCGAGTGATGATCGGTCTCGGCCGCGCCGACGACGCGGTGGATGAAACGCTCCAAGCGCGCTTCGAAGACGAGGGTGCCGGCATAGGCCGAAACCTGCGTCAGGAGGTAGACGACTGCGACGCTCATGGCCGCGTTGGCGGTCAGGTAGGCGTTCAGTTCAGGCGTCTTCAAGGCTGCCAGCAGGAGCAGAAACGGCAGCACCATCAACGTTCCGACCGCCTTCAGGACCGCCTGGTAGATGGCGAGCGCTCGCCCCGTGGGAGACACGCGGGCGGTCATGAAGGCGACGTTGACCGCCGAAGTCAGGTTGGCGCCGATGACGGCCATCATCGCATCGACCGGCGCGATCATGCCGCCATCGGCAAGGGCAGCGACGATCGCCGAAACGGTCTTTGCGGTCTGCACCACGGGTGTCAGCAGCGCGCCGACGGCGAAAGCGCCCAGGAGCGACCCGGAGAGGCTCACCACCAGATCCTGGATCGCCGGCACCGTCCGCAGCGTCCGGGCCGCGAGCGTGACCAGTTCGAGGCCGCTGACGATCAGGACGAGCGCGAGGAAGGCGCCGACCGGCGCTCGCCAGCGCTTGGACTGATCGTAGTCGAGGAAAAAGAGAAGCCCGCACAAGGCCGTCGCCGCCAGGATCGCATGGTGCAGGTTGGCCGCCGCCAGAAAGACGAGCACGGAGGTGCCGATATTGGCGCAGGCGATCAAGGGGAAGGCCTGGCGGATGGTGATGATCTCGGCCGTCGCCAGACCGGCGGCGGCGGCGGTCACCGCGTTGGTGCTCTGCGTCACGGCGCCGGCGCCGAGGCCGAGCAACGCGGTCAGCGCCGGCCGGCGCGCGACCCTGCCCGCGATCCGCCTGACCCTGTCGCCCGCCGCCTCCTTGAGGTAGGCGGACAAAAGCTTCATGCCGATGAAGAACGTGCCGAGGCCCGCCAGGATCTCGAGGATCACCTCGGCCATTGCCGGGCTTTCCGCCGTATCAGCGGGTCGGAGGAGATGTCGCTGGCGCCGCCTTCACCTCGGCGCTGGGAATCGTTCGAACCCGCCGGTCGACCCGCTGGATCGCGCGCATGATCATGCTCGCCTCCTCGCCCAGAACGGTCGCGTTGGGTGTGACCGTGAAGCTCGCCCCCGGCAGGGGCAAGACCTTGAGCTTAAGGTCCGACACCTGCATGCCGCCCGCCGAATTGATGGCGACGATTGTGCGGACGATGGCTCGCTGCAACTCCCCCACCATCCCCGGACGGCGGATCTGGAAGAGCTCGATCTGCTCATCCAGATAGTCGTAGTCCGCTTCGGACAGCTCGCGCACGATGGCGAACTTGAACGAAACGCCTGGGATGATACCGACGTCGCTGTCGATCTCCTTCAGCTTGTAGCCAGCCAGGCCGAGAAGCCTGAACAGCTCTGAGCCGTCTTCGTCCTTGCTCGAAGCCGCGAGACTTCCAGGGGAGGGCGGCGTCACATAGCTGATCGCCGCGCCGGCAATGTCGCCGACCCATGACAGACTCGACATCGTCAACGCCCAGGCGGTTCCGAGCGCGCTGGGGCGATCGTTCACCAGATCATTCGGATTTTGCTGGGCAAGCGCCGGGCCGGCGGCGAGCCCGATCAGAAGCGTCGCCATGCGAAGCGCGGCGGCGGGTCTCAGCATTCGGGAGTTCGGTCTCATCGCTCGACGGTCTCCAGCTTGAGCGCGGCGTTCCGCACCGCTTGGCGCTTCGCCGTGGTCAACGGCTCGAGCCCTTCCTTCACCAGATACCCACTGGGGCCGATGGTACGCTCGCGCGTCAGCTCGGTGATCAGCTCGCGAAGACCGCGCACAGGCCCTTCGCCGTTGTAGTTCTTGACGTTGGCGCGCTTGACGTAGACGAAGAGCGGACGGACGAAGGCGTATTCGCGGTTGGCGATGCTTTCCTGGGTCGGAGTGACTCCATCGAAGGGCAGCACCTTGACGACGTCGAGCATCTCCTTGGCCATGTTGAGCGGCGCTACCGCCACCGTTCCCTTGGGGGCGGCGATCATGGCCTCACGCAGGTTCTTGGCGAAGGGAATCCCGATCTCGCCGATCCGCCCGTCGCGCCTGAGCGTGATGCACTGCTTCACCCGCTCGCTCGCAACGAAGATGGTCTTGATCTCGAATATCCCGCGGCAGGCGGCCTCGAGGAAGCGATCCTCGAAAAACCCGCGAGACCCGAGGCCGGGCGCCGGGATGAGGACGCGGATGGGCAGCGGCGGCAGCGCTTCCTCGACCGCGTTCCAGGCGGCGAGCCGGTTCGGCACGAACTCGACGTCGCGCGGAAGCTCCGCCACGACCGCCCGCCAGAAATCGGGCAGCGACAGGTTGAAATCGGCGTCGTCCCGCCGCGCCACCAGCACCAGCGCGCTGAGACCGAGCTGGATCTCGATGACTTCGTCGCCGTTGTGATCCCGGCACAGGTCGAGCTCGGCCTGGCGCATGCGGCGCGACATCGCGACGACATCGGGGGCGGCGTAGGGCTCTCTGGTCCTGCAGAAATCGGATACACCGCGCCCGGTGCCGGCGAACTCGGTCTTGGGCGGGGCGATCACCTTGCGGGTGACCAGGTTCTCTATCACCGACTGAATGTACGGCGCGAGAAAGGTCGAACCGACGATGACCATGTCGCGCTCCGCCCGAGCCGGCAATGCGAACGACATGGCAATGGCGGCGGCAAGCGCCGCGGCCCGGCGCCAGAGTCTCCACGTCAAGGCTTCGGTCCTCCCCTCGGCTGCCCCCGGCCCCACCGGGCCGGCTCCCCGAAACGCTCTCACCCTAGCAAACTGAAGCGCCCGCGCGCACAGGTTTCAAGCATCTTTCCCAAAAGCCCGCGGTTCGGCCGGTACCCGGGTACGCCTTAAAGGTTAATCTCTTTCGATGGCCACCCAGCGTCCCTCCTTCGACGCCCGCTCGATGGCGGCGGCGACACGCTCGATGGCGAAGCCGGCGGCGAAATCTGGGGTGAGCGGCTCCCGCCCGGCGAGGCCGTGCAGCAGATGGGCGACCTCGGCCGTCTTCAGATCGCCATAGCCGAGCTGATGGCCCGGTGCCGGGCTGAAGGCGCCGTAGGGCGGGTGCCGCGGCCCGGCGAGGACGGTGGTGAACCCCTCGGTCGCCGGCGCCTGGCCGGGGCGGTAGAGGCGAAGCTCGTTGAGCCGCTCCTGGTCGAAGACGAGCGTGCCCCGGGTTCCGGTGATTTCGACCGCCAGATGGTTCTTGTGGCCCCAGGCGACCCGGCTGATGTCGACAACTCCCCGGGCGCCGCCGGCGAACTTGAGCAGCGCATGGACCTGGTCATCGTTTTCGACGCGGGCCGTCCCTCCGCCCGGCAGCGGCCTCGCTTCGATCACTGTCGAGACCTCGCCGGCGACAGCCTCGACATCGCCAACGAGGTGGTGGGCGAGACCGATCAGGTGCGATCCGAGGTCGCCGAGCGCACCGGAACCGGCGAGCGCCCTGACGCAGCGCCAGGAATGAAGAGTCTCGGGATCGGCCATGTAGTCTTCGGCGAATCGGCCGGCGAAGGCGACCACCTCGCCGAGCTCGCCCGCCGCGATCATCGCCTTCATCAGGCCAACGGCCGGGCCTCGGAGATAATTGTATCCGAGCAGCGTCGGACGACCTTGCGCGCGCTCGGCCATGCGCCTCGCCTCGGCGAGCCCGGTCGCCATCGGCTTCTCGCAATAGACGGCCTTGCCGGCGTCGAGCGCCGCCAGCGCCATCTCCGCATGCAGGTAATTGGGCGTGGCGATGGCGACGATCTCGACTTCGGGATCGGCCACCAGCGCCCGCCAGTCGCCGGTCGAGCGCGCGAAGCCCCAGCGCCCGGCCGAGATCCTCGCCCGCTCGGCATCGGCATCGGCGAGGATCGCGAGACGGGGCCGGCGGTCGAGGTCGAAGGTCGCGGCGGCAGCGGCGAAGGCCAGCGCATGGGCCTTGCCCATGAAGCCCGTGCCGATCAGCCCGACACCGATCGATGACACGCCGGGGTCAGCCGCGGGGGACGACGGTGATGCCGTGGTCGGTGAGGCCGAGCCAGACCTCGGAGCCGACCCCGAGCGGGCGGGAGACGACACGGTCGACGACGAAGAGCTCGCCCGCTGCCGTCGTCACCGTGTACTCCATGTGAGTGCCGAGATATGCGGCCTTGGCGATGTGCCCGGCAATCGCGGGCCCGGTCGGCCGGATGACATGGAGCACCACCGCCTCGGGCCGGATCGCGACCTTGACCTCGCCGGGCGGCTGGTCGCGATGCGCCAGCGTGACGGTGACGTCGCCGATGCGCACGCTCGCGGTCTCGCCCCGCTTCTCGCCGAGCTCGGCCGCGATGAGATTGGCATCGCCGATGAAATCGGCGACGAACAGGTTGGCCGGCGTCTCGTAAAGGTCCCGGGGCGCGCCCGACTGGGCGATCCGCGCATTCGACATGACGATGACGCGGTCGGAGACGGCCAGCGCTTCCTGCTGGTCGTGGGTCACGTAGACGACCGTCAGGTTGAGCGAGCGCTGCAGCTCGCGGATGTCCTCGCGCACCCGCCGACGCAGCTTGGCATCCAGGTTGGACAGCGGCTCGTCGAACAGCAGCACCTGCGGCTCCAGCACCAGCGCACGCGCGACCGCGACCCGCTGCTGCTGGCCGCCGGAGAGCTCGGACGGCAGCCTCTTGTCGTAGCCCTCGAGGCCGACCAGCTTCAGCTTCTCCCGCCCCATCGCCTCGGCCTCGGCCTTGGGCAGGCCCGAGACGCTGGGCCCGTAGGAAACGTTCTCGATCACGCTCATGTGCGGGAACAGCGCGTAGGACTGGAAGACCATGCTGACGTCGCGCTCGGCCGCGGACAGCATGGTCACGTCCTTGTCGCCGATCAGGATCTGGCCTTCGCTCGCCATCTCGAGGCCGGCGATGAGTCTCAATGTCGTGGTCTTGCCGCAGCCCGACGGCCCCAGCAGCGTCACCAGAGTCGAGGGCTCGATGGTGAAGGAGACGTCGTCGACGGCGACGACCGAGCCGTAGCGCTTGACGACCGAGCGGAACTGGACCGAGGCCGGGACCGAACGCTTCATCATTTCGGCAGGCTCCCGACATCCTTCTCCCAGCGCGTGATCAGGCGCTTGCGCTCGTCGGCGCTGCCGTACTTGGCGAAGTCGTAAGCGATGAGCTTCATCTCCGAGAGCTTCGGCGCCTTCTCCGGGATCGGCGCGTCCGGGTTCGACGGGGTCTGGTAGGACTTGGCGCGGGCACCCAGCGCCTGGGCCTCGGCGGTGAGCGCGAAGTCGTACCACTTCTTCGCCGCGTCCAGGTTCTTCGAGCCCTTGACCAGGCTCATCGAGCCGATCTCGTAGCCGGTGCCCTCGCAAGGGGAGACGACCTTGACCGGGAAGCCGTCGACGGCCTCGGCGACCGCGTCGTGCAGGAACATGACGCCGATGGTGGTCTCGCCGCGGGCGGTGCCGCGGGCCGGCGCCGGGCCAGAGCGGGTGTACTGGTTCACGTTCTTGTGGAGCTGCTTCAGGTAGTCGAAGGCGGGCTCTTCGCCGAAGACCTGCACCAGCGTGGCGACTGCCGTATAGGCCGTGCCGGAAGAAGACGGGTTCGAGATCTGCACCTCGTCCCGGTATTCGGGTTTCGTCAAATCCTTCCAGCAGGCGGGTACCGCCAGCTTCTTCTTCGCCAGGATTTCGCTGTTGTAGGCGAAGCCGAGCGCGCCGGCATAGATGCCGACGGTGCGGAACTTCGACTGCTCGGCCTGGCGCCGCGCCCAGTCGTTCAGCTTCGGCAGCATCGGCGACCGGTATGGCTCGGTCAGGTCCTCTTCCGCGGCCGCCAGATGCGGATCGCCGGTGCCGCCCCACCAGATGTCGGCCTTGGGATTGGTCTTCTCGGCTCGAAGCTGCGCCAGCGTCTCGCCGGAGCCCTTCTGCACCAGGCTGACCTTGACGCCGGTCTTCTTCTCGAACTCCTGGGTCATCAGCGTGCACCAGTTCTGCACCACGCTGCAGTAGACAGCGAGAGGCGCCTGGGCTCGTGCCGGCAGAGCGCCGAGCGCGAGAAGGAGAGCGGAGGCAAGGATGAGGCGCATGGAAGTCTCCGTAGCTTGGGTCAGCCGCCGGCCGCCAGCCCGACATCGGCCGAGCGCCGGCCGAGCTTCCGCTCGCCGACGGCGAGCTGGATCAGGAGGATGGCGCCGATCATGACGACGATCAGGACCGAGGAATAGGCGATGGCGAGGCCGAACTCGCCGACCTCGACCCGACCGACGATGTAGGCGGTCGCCATGTTGTACTGGGCGGTGACCAGGAAGATCACGGCCGACACCGCGGTCATGGCGCGAACGAAGCTGTAGACCATCGCCGCCACCAGGGCGGGCCGGAGCAGCGGCAGTACCACGCGGCGGATGGTGGTGAAGGTCCGGGCGCCCAGCGTCAGGGACGCCTCGTCCAGCGACTTGTCGATCTGGCTCAAGGTCGCGATGCCGGCGCGCACGCCGACCGGCATGTTGCGGAAGACGAAGCAGATGACCAGGATCACGCCGGTGCCGGTCAGCTCGATCGGCGGCACGTTGAAGGCCAGGATGTAGCTGACGCCGATGACCGTGCCGGGGATGGCGAAGCTCAGCATGGTGCCGAACTCGAAGGCGCGCTTGCCGGCGAAGTTCTGGCGGGTCAGGAGATAGGCGGTCAGCAGGCCGATCAGCCCGGTGAGCGGTGCCGCCAGAATTGAGATCTCGAGAGTGGTCCAGAAAGACGTCCAGGCCGAGCCGGCGAAGGGCTGCGGGCTCGAAAGATCGATGCGGAAGCCGGTGAGGTAGTGCTCGAGGGTGAAGGTGTGGTCGCGTCCCATCGTCTTCACCAGGCCCCCGACGAGGATCATCCCGTAGATGACGAAGGTGAAGGCCATCCAGGGGAGGACGACGGCGTAGGAGATCCGCTCGACCCATTTCGGCAGCGGCATAGGCAGGCCGGTATCGCCCTTCCCGGTGACCGTCGTATACGAGGCGCGGCCGAGCCAGCGGTGCTGGGCATAGAAGGCACCGAGCGTGAAGACCAGCAGCACCAGCGCCAACACGGCGGCACGTCCCTGGTCGTGGGCGGCGCCGACCACGGCGAAGAACACCTTGATCGACAGGAGCTCATAGTTGCCGGAGAGCACCAGCGGGTTGCCGAAGTCGGCCAGGCTCTCGACGAATCCGAGAAGGAAGGCGTTGGCGAGGCCGGGGCGAAGCAAGGGCCAGGTCACCGTGCGGAAGGTGGTCCAGCGGCTGGCCCGCAGCGTCTGCGCCGCTTCCTCGAGCGATGGCGCGATGCCCTGGACTACGCCGATGAGCACCAGGAACGCGATCGGCGTGAAGGCGAGGAGCTGGGCCAGGAAGACGCCGGAGAGACCATAGATCCACCGGCTCCTCGGCACGTCGAACCACTCGTAGAGGAATGTGGAGACGAGGCCGGCGCGGCCGAACAGCAGGATGACGGCAAGGCCGATGACGAAGGGCGGCGTGATGATCGGAAGCACGCTCATCACCCGTAACAGGCCCTTGAATCGGAAGCCCGAGCGGACGGCGATCAGAGCGAAGGCGAGGCCGAGCAGCGTCGTGCCGGCGCCGGTCAGAATGGCGAGGAACAGCGTGTTCCAGGCGACGCCGCAGCGGAGGTTCGAGGTGAGACAGTCGAGACCCCAGATCGAGGACTCGGTGATCTTCTCCCAGAACGACGGGAAGCTGAGGTTGCCCTGGTTGTCCTGGAAGGCGCTGACGAGGATGGTCAGGACCGGGAACAGCACGAACAGCGAGATCAGCGCCACCACCAGCGCGATCGAGCCGACGACGAAGGTGTCGCCACGGCAGAATCCGCGAAGCGCGAGGCCGCGGCACATCATCATCAGGTAGCTGAGGCAGAGCGCGAGCGCGCCGTAGCCCATGCCGGCCTGCTTCGGCCCGCCCGGGCCGAGCAGGGCGAGCGTCCAGCCGCGGTGGTCGATCAGGAAGCCCTGGAGCAATGCCAGCGCGATGCCGGTGACGCCGGCGCGGACCAGAATGTCCGGCATCCGTTCGTCGCCGCGCCACACCGCCCAGGTCGTCGCCAGAAGCGGCAGCAGAGCCGGCAGCAGCCACCATTGCCCGGCGGCGACGATCTGCCAGATGGCGGGGCCGCTCTCCGCGGCCGGATAGCCCTTCAGCCATCCGAACGCGAAAAACCCGGCATCGATCATGTGCCAGGGAAGAAGAACCGCGCCCAGCCAGCCGATGGCCAGCCAGGGCGCGGCGATCCGGTCTTTCACGACGTCGGTCGTGGACGGACGAG
>CAMBVS010000025.1 GCA_945871425.1 Rhizobium sp. Q54
AGGCCTACGACTACACCGCCAAGGGCAACCTGGTGGCGGTGATCTCCAACGGTACGGCGGTGCTCGGCCTCGGCGACCTCGGCCCGCTCGGCGCCAAGCCGGTGATGGAGGGCAAGGCCGTCCTCTTCAAGCGCTTCGCCGACATCGACGGCATCGACCTCGAGGTCGACACCAAGGACGTCGACCAGTTCGTCAATGCCATCCGCTATCTCGGCAAGACCTGGGGCGGCATCAACCTCGAGGACATCAAGGCGCCGGAGTGCTTCATCATCGAGCAGCGCTTGCGCGAGCTGCTCGATATCCCGGTCTTCCACGACGACCAGCACGGCACCGCCATCGTCGCCGCCGCAGGCCTGCTCAACGCCCTCGACATCACCGGGCGCGATCTCAAATCGGCCCGCATGGTGGTGAACGGCGCCGGCGCATCCTCGATCGCCTGCATCGAGCTCCTGAAGGCGATGGGCATGCCCCACGACGCCGTCACCATCTGCGACACCAAGGGCGTGGTCTATCAGGGACGCACCGACGGCATGAACCAGTGGAAGTCGGCGCATGCGGTGCCGACCAAGGCCCGCACGCTCGAGGACGCGATCAAGGGCGCCGACGTGGTCTTCGGCCTCTCGGCCAAGGGCGCGATCAGCCAGGCGATGGTCAAGTCGATGGCGGCGAAGCCGATCATCTTCGCCATGGCCAAACCCGATCCGGAGATCACGCCCGAGGACGAGCGCGCCGTGCGCTCGGACGCGATCGTGGCCACCGGCCGTTCGGACTACCCGAACCAGGTCAACAACGTGCTGGGCTTCCCCTACATCTTCCGTGGTGCGCTGGACGTCCGCGCCAGCTCGATCAACGACGCGATGAAGATCGCCGCGGCGAATGCGTTGGCCGGTCTCGCCCGCGAGGACGTGCCGGACGAGGTCGCCCGCTCGTATTCAGGCCGCAAGCTCAAATACGGCCCGGAATACATCATGCCGACGCCGTTCGACCCGCGCCTGATCGCCGCCGTCTCCTCCGCCGTCGCCCAGGCGGCAATGGATTCGGGCGTGGCCAGGAAGCCGATCGCCGACATGCGGGCATATCGCCAGAAGCTCTCGGCCCGCCTCGATCCGACCGCGGCCAGCCTGCAGGGCATCTTCGAGCGGGTGAGCGCCAATCCCAAGCGCGTGGTCTTCGCCGAGGGCGAGGAGGAGCGGGTGATCCGCGCCGCCATCACCTTCCGCAATGCCGGGTTCGGCAAGCCGATCCTGATCGGCCGCGACGACCGCATCCACGAGACGATGAAGACGGCCGGCCTCGACGGCACCGGCATCGAGATCCACAACGCCCGGCTCTCCAGCCACAACAAGGAATATACGGACTTCCTGTACAAGCGCCTGCAGCGGAGCGGCTACCTCCACCGCGACTGCCAGCGCCGGGTGAACCAGGACAGGAACGTGTTCGGCGCCTGCATGGTGGCCTTGGGCCATGCCGACGCGATGGTGACGGGGACGACGCGGAACTTCTGGACCTGCTACCAGGACATCACCCGCGTCATCGACCCGACGCCGGGCGAGATCGCCTTCGCCGTCTCGATCGTGGTCTCGCGCGGCCGCACGGTGTTCATGTCCGACACCTACGTGCACGAGCTGCCGACGCCAGACCAGCTCGCCGACATCGCCATACAGACCGCGGCGAAGGCCCGCCAGATGGGGCACGAACCGCGCGTGGCGCTGCTGTCCTTCTCCAACTTCGGCAACCCCAACCGTGAGAAGTCCTATCGGATCCGCGACGCGGTCGAGGTGCTGGACAAGCGCAAGGTGGATTTCGAGTACGACGGCGAGATGTCGGCGGATGTGGCGCTCGACGACGATCTTCGGAAGCTCTACCCGTTCTGCCGGCTCACCGGCCCGGCCAACGTGCTGATCATGCCGGCGCTGCACACCGCCAACGTCGCCTACAAGCTGATGCAGAAGCTGGGCGGCGCCACCATCGTCGGCCCGCTGGTCATCGGGCTGTCGAAGCCGGTGCAGATCGTGCAGATGGGCGCCACCGTCTCCGACCTCGTCAACACCGCGGCGATCGCGGCCTACGACGCGATCGGGTGAGGAGCGCCTAGCCCGCCTGCTCCGGCAGCGCCTTGGCGACGATGCTCTTCAAGCCGTCGATGAGCGCGCGCTCGGTCGGTCCGCCCTTGCCCTTGACGTCCTTCGCCATCAGGAGGCGGAGCGCCTCGACGTGGAACTGCACGGCCGGAAGCGCCGTCTTGGGATCGTCGGCGAGGCGGCGGTTCGCCTTCTTCATGTCGTCGAGGAAGTCGATCAGCGAGTGCGCCACCTCGGTCACCAGGGGATAGCCCATGGTGGCGGCCTGGCCCTTGAGGTTGAGGCCGACGCGCATCAGCTCGGGCCGGAACTCGTCGGCCTTGGTCGGCGCCTGGCGCATCGCGGCTGCGATGCCGGCGATCTCGGCGACATCGGCATTGGCGATGTCGGCATAGTTCTTGGCGAGGCCGGAAACCACGCTCATCCCGGCCTCCACCATCTCGTCCATGGTCTTGCCGCCGGGGGCGGATGCCCGGATCTTCAGGAGGTTCGGCGGCGTGAACACCTCCGCCTTCGCCACCTCGCCGTCCTGCTTCTTGGTTTCGTCGCTGTTCGCCATGCCCATGTCGCCTTAAGCCGCTGCTTCCTTGCCGTCGTCCTTGAGGAGCGCCTTGATCTCGTCCTGGCTCAAGGCGCCGCCGGGAAGCAGGCCTTCCGGATGCGGCGGCGAGTCCTGGGCCGGCTGCGGCACGCCGCGGCGCTCCTGGCCCTGGAACGCCTGGTCGGTGTGCCGGCGCCGGTCGGGGCCGATGAACTTGGAGGAGCGCACGAAGGCGCGCTGATTGTCGATCACCGAGCAGAAGCGCACCAGCAGCGTCTTCGCCGAGATCGGCTTGGCCAGGAACTCGGTGACGCCGACGTCGCGGGCCTGCTTGACCTGGCTGACCTCGGTATGGGCCGAGACCATGATGATCGGCAGGAAGGGATTGGGGGTCTCGGGCGAAATGCGGAGGTGCTTCGTGAATTCATAGCCGTCCATCGGCGTCATCGGACCGTCGACGATGACGAGGTCGACATGGCGCTCGCGCATCAGATTGATCGCGCTCTGGCCATCGGCTGCCTCGTAGATCGTGCGAAAGCCGAAGCTCCGCGCCAGACCCACGAGCAGGCTCCGCATGTACTTGCTGGGATCGGCGATCAGCAGGCTGATTCGCTCGAAATTGTAAGTCGCGGTCACCGTGACGGACCCGAAAGCTGCCGATGGGACGGGCATTCGGCGACGGGGCCTTGAGCACCGCCGACCCCATCATCTAACGTCCGAATCCGAGCTTTTGTCGAGCCCTTTGGGGAATTAATGCAAAGGTCTCTGATATTATTGTCAATTAGTAGTTAGCCGGCGCGATGGCGACGGCCCATCAAATCCTTCTCTCGGCGATCGAGGCGGTCTTGGGACCGGGAAGCGACGTCGGCCGATACTTGGCGCGCGCCATGGAATCCGACGATCCCCTGGACCTGCTCCTGGCGCAGGCGGCGTTCCAGGATCTCGATGCTGGGCAGAAGACGGCGATCGCCGTCCGGGTGGACGCCGATGCCGAGAGCGAGATCCAGCGGCGGAAGGAGCGGCGGGGCTGAGGTTCCGCCGGCAGATCAGGCGGCGGAGGCGTGACTCTCGGTGAGCAGCGCGTAGATCGCATCCGCGCTGTCGCAGCCGCGAAGCTTGGCGCAGATGGAGCGGTCGCGCAGCAGGCGCGAGACCCGGGCCAGCGCCTTCAGGTGATCGGCGCCCGCGGCCTCCGGGGCCAAGAGGAGGAAGATCAGATCGACCGGCTGCTCGTCGACCGAATCGAAGGCGATCGGCTTTTCGAGCCGGGCGAAGAGCCCGACCAGGCGCCCGAGCTTGGCGAACCGGCTGTGGGGGATGGCGATGCCCATCCCGACGCCGGTGGTTCCCAGGCGCTCGCGCTCAAGCAAGGCATCGAAGATCTCGCGCTCGTCCAGCGTCGAGAGGTCGGAGGCCTTTTTCGCAAGCTCCTGTAGAGCCTGCTTCTTGCTGCTCGCCTTGAGGCTCGGCACGACGCCGGCCGGGGTGACGAGATCGGCAATCTCCATGACGCGCTGTCCCAACCTTGAGCCCCATCCTACCGCGACGTCTTCATTGCCCGGACGTTGCCGGGCCGCAGCCGGTCGGATTAGGTTTATCCTTTTGATGTCGTTGGACTATTTCTGTCCGCTGTGGCGCTCTCGCAACCCCCTGCCCGCCTTTCCCTCCGTATTCTCGGATGGGGTCTCGGCGGCGGCGGCGGACCATAGTGAGAGGGTCCCGCCAAGTCAAGGCTGCGCCAGTCAGCCGTGCCGGGCCCTCGCCCGGTGGCAAGATCCCGTGCGTCCAATAGCCTGTGGGCTTTTTACTGCACTTATGGTTCTCCTTGTTCATGTTTCCGGCCCGCCGCTTCGCTCTCTTCGCCGCCATCCTGCTCGTGGCCCTCGGGGCCGCGCTCTCGTGGTTCCTCGACCGGACGGCGAGGGAGCAGGCGCTGTCCCTTGCCGAGCAGCAGAACATCGGGCTGTCGCGGACGCTGGCGAGCACGCTCCGCCTCGACATCCGCCAGTTCCTGACCGATGCCCGCACCACGGACGTCCAGGCGCTCCGCAACGGTCCGCGCGCCGCGAGCTTCCGCACCCAGCTCCAGCTCCATCTCGTCGGGCTTCCCATCGCCAAGGTGAAGATCTACGACGCGCGCGGCCTCACCGTGTTCTCGACCGAGGGCGTGCAGATCGGCAGCGACGCCAGCGGCAATGCCGGCTTCAAGATGGCGCTGGCCGGCGGCGTCGCCACCGAGCTCACCTTCCGCAACCAGTTCAGCGCCTTCGACGACATCGTCGTCGATCGCAACCTGCTGTCGAGCTACGTGCCGATCGCCGACTTCGCCGGTCGCATCGACAGCGTGTTCGAACTCTACCAGGACGTGACCGACCTGCTCACCAGCCTCGACCGCACCCGGCTCGTCCGCGACGCGGCGATCTTCGGCTCGCTCGCGGTCGTCTATCTGCTGCTGCTGCTGGCGCTGCGCCGGCGAGGCTAGGCCGGGACGGTTACTTGAGACCGGCTTTCTTCAGGTCGTCCTTGACCTGCTCGATCCATGCCGCGTCGGCCGTCGGCTGTCGGACGGCCCACCCGTCGACCGTGAACAGCGGATCAAGCCGCATCACTTCATCGGCGGTCGTACGGGCGTCGTCGAAGCGTCCGAGGCGGCTCTGCACGCTGGCGAGGCCGATAAGCGCGCGGACGAAGCCGGGATCCCGGCGGATGACGGTGTTGAACGCACTTGCGGCCTCGTCTAGGCGGCGCGTGCGCAGATAGGCCCAGGCGAGATTGTTGCGAAGCCACAGCGGCGCAAAGGGGTTCATCTGCATCGCCCGCTCGTAGCAGAGCATCGCGTTCTCGGCCTGGCCGGCATAGGCGTAGATGAGGCCCAGCATCGCCATCATCTCCGCATCGCCGCGCGACAGCGAGATCGCATGGCGCATCGTTTCGATGGCCTCGTCGTAGCGGCGTTGAAGGACGAGGATGTAGGCACCGAGGCCATGCGTATCCGGATAGGTGCGACCGAGATGGAGCGCGCGCTGGTGCAGCGCGAGAAGCGTCGGCCAGGTTGCCTCGGGGGTGGGATTCCAGCCGTGACGGATGTCGTCCATCAGGGCGTAGCCGAGCGTGACCGTCGCTGCCAGGTAGCTGGGATCATGGGCAAGGGCGGTCCGGAACAGACGCTCGGCTTCGCGATGGCCGGTACGCGTCACTTCGCGCGCCTTCTCGCGGCCTCGCTGGAAGGTCTCCCAGGCGCGGGTATCCGAGGTGCCGCTGTTCCACAGCCTCGCGCGCTCGCCCTCCGTCAGCGTCACCTGGAGTGCGGTCGTGACCTCCCGGGCGATGCCATCGGGCATCTTGAAGGTGCGGTCGAGGTCGGCTTCGCTGCGGTCGCTCCAGGCAATCCGGCGGGTGCGGCTCTCGACCAACTGCGCGCTCAGCCGGAACCGCCCGTCACTCACGAGCCCGGTGCCGGTCAGCCGGTAATGATGGGGGCGGGCTTCGATTTCGCGGGTGTTCTCGGGACTTGCCGCCAGGTCGCCGCGGATGAGCAGGATGCCGGCGACCGAAGACAGCATCGAGGTGAGTTCCTCGGTGATCATGTCGCAGGCCTTGCGCGCGGATCGGCCGCCGCCGAGGACCCGGAACGGATGAATCTCGATCGACGGGCGTTCGTAGCCGAGGCCGGCATCGTCGGGCCTGGGCGAGGCTGTCTTCGGTCGGGCCGCTTTCGGCGCGAGCCGGTAGGCGCGGATGCGGCCCGATATGTTCTTCAGGCTGTGCTCGCCGGCGAAGATGAAGTCCGCATCGACTCTGTCGCGGACGAGATCGTGGACCGCGCCGGAAACGAGGATGCCGCCGGGCTCGGCCAAGGCCTGAAGCCGGGCCGCGATGTTGACGCCGTCACCGTGGATGTCGCCGTCGACGTCGTAGACGTCGCCGAGGTTTACGCCGATCCGGTAGGATAGGCCGTCCTCGCGCGAGCCGTCGTTCCGACGCGCGATCGCTTCCTGAATGCGGAGCGCGGCGGTCACCGCATCCGTGCTGCTGGAGAAGTCGGTAAGGAAGGAGTCGCCCTGGGTGCCGACGACGCGTCCGCCGAGCTCCTCGACGATGCCGGACATCAGGCGGCGGCAATCGACCAGCGTGGCCAACGCTTCGCGCTCTCGGCCGCTCAGCGCCTTGCTGTAGCCGACCGCGTCAGCCATCAGGATGGCCGTCAACCGGCCCCGGCCGGTCTTTTTCAGCACCCCAAACCCCCACCCGCTTGGCGCCGAGCTTCACGCCCCAGACGCTATTTCGAGTAGGGATAGCACATTTTCGCTAACGTTGGCGTGTACGCGGCGCGACGTCCGAAACCGTGACCGGCGAGCGACGGGCAAAGCCCCCGCTCGGCCGCGGGCCGGTGTCAGCACTCCGAGCAGCAGCGGATCAGATGCGCCGCGAGGAGGGTGAGGTCGATGTCGTCGCGTGTCGCGTCGAACCGCGGGATAGGGAAGTGAAACACTCCACCATCCAGCTCCGAATGCGAGAAGGCGGTGACGTTGGCGGTAGTGATGAGGCCCTTCTGTCGGAGCACCCAGGTCGGCCTCTCCTTGAGGTCATCCATCTTCGTGCCCAAGGCGCCTTGGGCCCAGGCTTCGATCATGATCTCCTTCATCTTCACCACATAGTCCGGCGCTGACTTGCCGGGGATTATCTGAAGCCAGTCCTTGGACTTTGGCATCGTCATCGGTCGCTCCCACCTTCAGTTACCCTGTTGACGCCCCTGCCGCTCGGCGGCGGCGTCGATAAAGCCACTACCGAAGACGCGGGGCGGCGGCATCCCCCAGATGAAGGATGGCGCTGCCACGGCGGTCGGCGAAAGTGACGCCGCTGGCATTGGACGAGAGATGTCAGCCCCGGTGCGCGCGGTCGGGATTTCCGCCGATCTCGTCTGTGGGGTCGTATCGACAATGGTCACTGCCGGTTATGCCAGCCTTTGCGGCTTGATCGACGGCCGCCGCGGTCGCCGCGAGCTTCTCGGCATGTTTCCGGCGCCAACCGAGGATGTCGTTGCCGCCTCGATCTTGGATAGCCTCGAGAAGATTTCCTTCGTCACTACAACCTGCGGACCGGTCGCATGGCTCGGGCCGGAGCCGGCCGACCTCCTGACCCGGCTTGTCGCGCTCCGCGACGGACCGGCGCGCACGATGCTCGTGATCCCGGCAACTGCCGACTGCCCGGTCTATGTGTTCGCGGTTCCCGGCGAGGCCATGGGCTTACCGGCCGTGCTCAAGGGCTGGGGTGGCAGCGCAGGCGCTGGGCTAAGCCTTCGCCACGCGGCGATGTCCTGCCTGTTCGAAGCGGCCGAACGCTGCTCGCAGATGCGAACCGGCGGGGAGGAGGTCGAGTTCGCCCCTTTCGATGCGGTAGCCAATGTCGCCGTGCACCCCGACGCTCTGCTTCTCGACGGGGGGGCGGCGAACGCGCGAGCAGCGCCTGGTGGGACGCCGATCCGTCCGCTGGACCGAGGCGAGCCCATCGCCTGGGTTCCGGCGGTCGATCTGCTGACGGGCGACAAGCGATTGCTTCCCGCCGACTACTGCTATCGCTCCCCCGACCGGTCCGGACCGGGCTGGACCTGCCCCGCCGACAGCACGGGTTGCGCCGCGGGAACCTCGCTTCCGGACATCGCATTTCGCGGCTTTCTCGAGGCGGTCGAGCGCGATGCGGTTGCGATCTGGTGGTTCAACCGTATTCGCCGCCCAGGTTGCGTGATCACCGGAGCGGGTACCGATGCCGTCATCGCCTGGCAGACGAGCCGGGGACGTCAGTGCCATCTTCTCGATCTCACGACCGATCTCGGTGTGCCGGTGCGGGTGGCGGTCTCGCACGATGAGTCCGGCCGTCGCATCGCGGTCGGTTTTGGCGCGCATTTCGATGCCGACATCGCGTCGCTCCGCGCCGTGCTCGAGATGATGCAGTTCCAGCTCATGGTCGAGATGAGCACCGGTTTTCGCGATCGCGGCCACCTCGACGCCGCGTCGCCATCTACGCAAGCGGCGCTACAGTGGTTCGATGAGGTTTCAATCGAGTCGGAGCCCTATCTCCTGCCCGATCCGACCGCCCTTCCCATCGCGAGGCCGATGCCGCCTGAAGGTTCAGACGCGGCACTGGACCGGTGTGGCGAGATCGCGCGCGAGCATCGACTCGACCTGCTGTTCGTCGAAATGACCCGGTCGTGGATCGGCCTGCCCGCCGGCCGCGTGGTCGTACCCGGCCTGCGGTCGATGAAGCGGCGGACGGGGGGAGGGCGCCTCTACGATGTGCCGGTTACGCTCGGCTGGCTCAAGGCTCCGCACGTGGCCGCGCAGCTCAATCCACGGGAGATCGTGTTCTAGGACGGCAACAGGGGAGGGACAAATGACTGGCGATCATAATCAACCGGCGCAGGGGCCGGCACCTTCGGCAACGATTGCGACCGCGCCGACGAAGCCTCTGTTCGGGGACCTCATGAAGAAAGCCCCGGCTCGGCGGGACGTGACTCAGCTCGTGGCGCTCATGGCCCCCACGCTTCTGCAGGGATCCTTCGATTCGCCGCTCAAATTCGACAACCCGGCGATTCCTGCCGGCTATACCTATCTCGGCCAATTCATTACGCACGAGATTGCGACTCCGACTTTAGCCATGCTTGCGGGAAAGGCCGACCCGAAGGAGCTGCGCAGCTGCGGGCTCGACCTCGACAGCCTTTACGGCGGTCCGACCATGCGGCCCGAACTGTTCGACGGCGCCAGGCTCAGGATCGGCAAGGGAAAATCAGGCGGTGGCGATGTCAGCGTCGCAAGCCTGCCGCGCGACGCGAACGGTGGCGCGCTGATCGGGGACGCCCGCAACGACGAGAATCTTCTGACCGCCCAGCTCCATTCTGCCTTCATCGACTTCCACAATCGCATGGTCGACTACTGCCATAACGAGGGATACAGGGATACGGACAAGGACAAGGCCCTCCTCGAACGCACGAAGTCCATGGTGCGCAAGCACTTCCAGTGGATCGTGCTCTGGGATTTTCTGCCGCGCATCTGCGGTGGCGCCGCCTTCATCCGCGACATGGTCGGCACGCCGGGCGAGGCGAGTTGGGGCGAAAAGCCGAGACTTCGCTTCTATCAGTTGGATGAGCCGGCCTACGTACCCACTGAGTTCTGGACGGCCGTCTTCCGCTTCGGCCATTCCATGGCCCGGCCGTCCTACTTCCTCAACGACACTCTGTCGGGGCCGGATGAGCTGCCGGCGAATCGGCCCTATCATCACCGCATTCCGCTGTTCGATCCGAAGCACGGGCTCGGCGACCTCTTCCGCGTCGGCGACATTCCCGGGCAGTGGACGGTTCAGTGGAAATACTTCTTCTCATTCGACGAAGCGCTGCGCCCCTGGGATCCTGGCGCGGAGAGCGCGGTAGGCTTCGCGCTCGAGCCAAAGCCCGGTCCGCAGCCGAGTCTGCTGATCGATGAGGAACTCATCAGCGCGCTCGCCTTCATACCGAACAAGTCTGGTAAGCCTGAATCGCTGATATTCCAGGACCTAACGCGCGGCGAGGACGCCGGTCTTCCCTCCGGTCAGCTCATCGCCGAAGCGATCGGGTGCAGACCGCTCACGCCGGAACAGATTGGCCCCCTCGATCTCGAGCCGGCCAGCCTTCTGACCGACACGCCGCTCCTCTACTACGTGCTCAGGGAGGCGGCGGTACTACAGGGCGGTCGCTGCCTGGGCCCGGTCGGTCGCACGATCATCGCCGAAACCCTGATCGGCCTCCTCTGGCACAGCCAGGATTCGATTCTTAAGACTCCCCGCTGGCGGCCGACCCCCGGCGATGCTGTTAGTGGCCAGCCCTACACGATGGCGCACTTCCTCCACTTCGCCTACAGCCATCACAAGACCAGGCTGCCCTATCGTCCGGCGCCGCCCTGGCCTTCCGGCGCTCCCGAGATCGTCTAAATCTGCATCGCCTTCTCCCTCCTCCGCTGCACGGAGGAGGGGATCTTCATCGCCTCGCGGTACTTGGCCACGGTGCGGCGCGCGATGTCGACGCCGTCTGAGCGCAGCATCTCGACCAGCTTGTCGTCGGAGAGCACGTCGTCCGGCTTCTCCGCGTCGATCAGGGTCTTGATGCGCGAGCGCACCGCCTCCGCCGAATGCGCCTCGCCGCCGCTGGAGGATTGGATCGCCGCGGTGAAGAAGTACTTGAGCTCGTAGAGGCCGCGCGGCGTCGCCATGTGCTTGTTGGTGGTGACGCGGCTGACCGTCGACTCGTGCATGGAGATGGCGTCGGCGATGTCGCGGAGGATCAGCGGCTTCAGGTGCTGGACGCCGCGGCGGAAGAAGGCGTCCTGCTGGCGGATGATCTCGCCCGCCACCTTGAGGATGGTGGTGGCGCGCTGGTGCAGCGACTTCACCAGCCAGTTCGCCGCCTGATAGCGCTCGGAGAGATAGTCCTTCTCCTCCTTCTTCTTGGCGTCCTTGGTGATGCGGGCGTAGTAGCGGGTGTTGACCAGGACGCGGGGCAGGGTCTCGGCGTTGAGCTCGATGAGCCAGTCGCCGCCCGGCTGCGGGCGCATGATGATGTCGGGGATCACCGGCTGCACCATCGCGTGATCGAAGATCGATCCCGGCTTCGGGTTCAGGGTGCGGATCTCGGCAATCATCTCCTTCATGTCCTCGGCGTCGACCTGGCAGAGCTTCATCAGCTGGGCGAGGTCGCGCTTGGCGAGGAGGTCGAGACGGTCGAGCAGCGTCTGCATCGCCGGGTCGAGGCGGTTGCGCTCGGCCAGTTGCAGCGCCAGGCACTCGCCGAGCGAGCGGGCGAAGATGCCGGCGGGATCGAAGCGCTGCAGCTGCTTCAGCACGCCCTCGACGCGGCCGGGCGGACATCCGAGCTGGTCTGCGACCTCGGCGAGGTCGCCGGTCAGGTATCCCGACTCATCCACGAGGTCGATCAGGTGCGAGCCGATCAGCCGGTCGACCGGGTCCTCGATGTCGACGCTCAGCTGGTCGAACAGGTGCTCGCGGAGACTCGGCAGCTTGGCGGCGGCCGTCTCTTCCAGGCTGCGGCTGTCCTCGTCGAAGTCGGCGGATCCGGCGGAGCCCTTCCAGGGCAGGTAGTCCTCGGCGGACTCGTAGAGATTGGCGTCGCTGGCATCGACCGGCGAGTCGCCGGTCTCCGGCAGGCCGGCGCCGAAGGCGACCTCGCCCGCGACGTCGGCCGGCGGCGGCGCCTCGGGCCCGTCGGCGAAGGTGTCGATGGTGCGGAGCGAGACGTCGGGCTCCGGCCCGTCGTCGCGCTCAAGCAGCGGGTTCTGCTCGATCTCGCGCTCGACGTATTCGGACAGCTCCTGGTTGGACAGCTGCAGCAGCTTGATCGCCTGCTGCAGCTGCGGCGTCATCACCAGCGTCTGGGCCTGGCGGAGGTCGAGGCGCTGATTGATCGTCATCGGCGAGGACTCTTAGAGAGAGAAGCGCTCGCCGAGATAGACGCGGCGCACGTCCTCGTGCGCGACGATCTCGCTGGGGCGGCCCTCCATCAGCACGCGGCCGTCATGGAGGATGTAGGCGCGGTCGACGATCTCCAGCGTCTCGCGCACGTTGTGGTCGGTGATCAGCACGCCGATGCCGCGGTCCTTCAGGTGCTTGATCAGGTCGCGGATGTCGTTGACGGCGATCGGATCGATGCCGGCCAGGGGCTCGTCGAGCAGGACGAAGCTCGGCTGGCAGGCGAGCGCACGCGCGATCTCGACGCGGCGGCGCTCGCCGCCCGAGAGCGCCAGCGCCGGAGTGCGGCGGAGATGGCTGATCGAGAACTCGGCCAAGAGGTCGTCCAGCATCGCCTGGCGGCGGTCGATCTCCGGCTCCACCACCTCGAGCACGGCGCGGATGTTGGCTTCCACGGTCATGCCGCGGAAGATCGAGGCCTCCTGCGGCAGGTAGCCGATGCCAAGCCGGGCGCGGCGGTACATCGGCAGGTCGGTGATGTCCTGGCCGTCGAGCTGGATCAGGCCGTAGTCCGGCGCGATCAGGCCGGTGATGATGTAGAAGCAGGTGGTCTTGCCGGCGCCGTTGGGGCCGAGCAGCCCGACCACCTCGCCCCGCTGCACGGCGATCGAGACGTCGCGCACCACCGGTCGCTTCTTGAAGCGCTTCCCCAGGTTGCGGGCGACTAGGCCGGCATTGGCGGCGACCA
This sequence comes from Rhizobium sp. Q54, assembly GCA_945871425.1. Lineage (GTDB taxonomy): Bacteria > Pseudomonadota > Alphaproteobacteria > SHVZ01 > SHVZ01 > SHVZ01. The sequence continues at coordinate 12,821 of CAMBVS010000025.1, forward strand.
GCTTCGGGCGCTGGCGGGTCGGGTCCTGGCGGGAGGCGTCGCTCATCCGCCGGTCCCCGTCGGCTTGCTCTGTTGCGGCTCCTTGCTCGGCACCACCAGGGCGCGGACCCGGGACGACCCCTGCGGTCCTGAAAGCAGACGCGAGACGCCGGTGTTGAGGTTGACCTCGGCGACCGAGCCGTTCAGCTGGTTCTGGCCGCGGGTGATGCGGACGTCGCCGATCAGGGTCGCGGTCCCCTGCTCGACCATGTAGACGCCCTTCTCGCCTTTCGCCACCTCCTGGTCGGTGCGAACGTCGACATTGCCGAAGGCGTCGACGCGGCGGAGCTTCATCTCCTTGTTGGCGCCCTCGACCAGCTGGGCCGAGAGCACGTCGGCCTTGATCCGCTTCTTCTCGCGGATCGCCTCGGCATTGCCGCGGGCGACGGCGAGCTGGCGCTTCTCCCAGTACTCCAGGCTGTCGCGGGCGGTGATGACGTCGGTGCGGGTGGTGAGCTTGAGGGCCTTCCCGGTCATCACCAGCACCGACTGGTCGGCGTCGTAGACGGCGCGGTCGGCGACGATGGTCTCGTTGGCCGAGGTGATGCGGACATTGCCCTCGGCCTCGAGCTGGTAGATCTCGCTGCCGCTCTCGCCCTTGGTGCGGTAGCGGGCGGTCAGCTTGTCGCCGCGGACGGAGACGCCGCCCCGGCTCGCCGTGGCGTTGCCGCGGGCGACATAGACGTTCTGGTCGCGCAACCACTCGATCCCCTGGTCGGCATCGACCTGGATCGGCTGGTTGGAGGAGCCGCCGGCCAGCGCCAGGCCCTGGGCCAGGGCGGTCGGCGTCGCGAGCAGCGTCAGGAGGGCGAGAAGAGCGGGCGTCATCGCTTGGGCGCGGTCTTCTTGGCCGCCTCCGGGCGAAGCTCGAGCCTCGCCTTGCCGGTGAACAGGATGCGTCCGCCCTTGTCGAGGATGCGGAAGCCCTCGGCCTGGAGATGGCCGAACGGGCCCTGGCCCTCGACCGGCACGTCGCCCGAGGCGGTGCCGGCCTGCATGTCGAGATCGGCCGACTCCGTCATGAACTCGTAGCCGGCGTCGTGGAAGACATGAACCTGGCCGCGAAGGCCGAGGGTCTGGCGGACGCGGTCGTAGAGCCCCTCGCGGGCATCGACGGCGACCCAGCTGCCGTCCTTCAGCGTCACGTCGGCCTTGGGCTTGGCGAGCAGGACGCGATCGGCCGATCCGGCCGCCTGGGTCGCGGCCTCGGCGACGACCGCATAGGGCTGGTTGTTCTCGTCGACACCGACGTAGCGGGGCTTGATCATCCGCGAGGCGTCGGCGTCGACCGTCGCGTTGATCTGCCCGGCGCTCAGGCGGAACTCGCGCGGATCGGGGTTGAGCCGGGGCCAGGCCAGCACCAGACCCAGAAGCACCAGCGCGATCAGCGGCAACGTCACCTTGAGGAAGGTGACGGCGCGGGAGCTGAGCCGCTGGGCGACGCCCGAAGACGGCGGCCGCGGCGTCACCGAGCCGAGGGTCGGTCTGAGCGGCTTCAGCGGCTGGGCGAGAGAGCGCGCGGCCATGCGGGTCACGCAACCCCGGCACGAAGCAGGTCGAGGACGTGGACGATGCCGACCGGACGCCCGTCATCGACCGCGAAGGCGCGGTAGAGCTTGCGGTCGTTCATCTCCTTCAGCACCTCGGCCGCCAGCAGGCGAGGCCCGATGGTCCAGGGGCCGCGGGTCATCACCTGATGCACCGGCCGCTCAAGGAGGTCGGGAGACATGTGCCGGCGGAGATCGCCGTCGGTGACCAGGCCGATCAGGCGGCCGGCGGCGGTCGGCGGCTCGACCACGCCGACGCAGCCGAAGCGCTTCTCGGTCATGACCAGGACCGCCTCTGCCATGCGTGCGTCGGCGCCGATCAGCGGCATCTCCGGGCCCTTGTGCATCAGGTCCTCGACCTTCAGCAAGCGGGCGCCGAGCTTGCCGCCGGGATGCAGCTGGCGATAGTCGTCGGCGGAGAAGCCGCGGCGCTCGAGCAGCGAGACGGCGAGCGCGTCGCCGAGCGCCATCATCAGCGTGGTCGAGGTCGTGGGGGCGAGGCCCAGCGGGCAGGCCTCTGGCACGCGCGGCAGGACCAGCGCCGCGTCGGCGGCCTCGGCCAGCGCCGAGGGGGCCTTGCCGACCATGGCGATCAGCGGGATGTCGAAGCGCCGCGTATAGGCGACGAGGTCGCCGAGCTCCGGCGTCTCGCCCGAATTGGACAGCGCGAGGACGGCATCGGTGCGGGCGATCATGCCGAGATCGCCATGGCTCGCCTCGGCCGGATGGACGAACTGGGCCGGCGTCCCGGTCGAGGCCAGGGTGGCGGCGATCTTGCGGGCGACGTGGCCGGACTTGCCCATGCCGGAGACGATCACCCGGCCGGTCGCTTGGGCCATCAGGTCGACGGCGCCGGCGAAGGCGGCTGCCCCCTCTTCCCCGGCCAGAAGCCCGGCGAGGCCGGTCAGCGCCTCGGCCTCGAGGGCGAGCACGCGCCGGCCGGTCTCGGCCTCGGCGATCCGCGATGTCTTCAGGTTGGGTCGCACCAGTCCGGTACCGGGGTTTCCAAGCGAGGATGTCTCGACAGCAAGAAAGTTGCGCAAATCGGCGCCATTTTCGGCATGTTTCTTGCCCTGATAAGAGTATGCCCCTGATTCGGGGCCGCCGCCAGCCTGGAATGCATGACGAACTCGCGCGCGGCGGGCAGGCTCCGCTCAGCCTTTCTTCTGGTCCTCGGCGAGCTTGCGGTAGCGCTTCAGGCTGTTGGTCAGGTGCCGGCGCATGGCGCCGCGGGCGCTTTCTGGCGAGCGCCCGCTGATCGCCTCGAAGATCGCCCGGTGCTCCTTCTGGAAGAGATCGAGGAACGGGCGGGCTCCCTCCCTCCGCCAGGGGGCGTCGGACACCGCCTGCCTCGGAATGACGAAATGGCCGAGGAACTCCAGGAACCGCATGAACTGCGGATTGCCGGTCGCTTCCGCGACGGCGCGGTGAAAGGCGCGGTCCTCGTCGATCGCCGTCTCGCCGCGCTCGATCGCCTGGTCCATCGCGTCGAGCGCGGTGCCGACGGCGGCGATCTGCTGAGAGGTGCCGCGTTCGGCGGCGAGGCCCGCCGCCTCGATCTCGACCGCGCAGCGCAGCTCCATCACCTTGATCGCCTCGGCGAGCGAGTCGACGCCGTTGGGGTCGAGCCGGAACGGCCGTCGCTTGGCGTCGGCCGCGACGAAGGCGCCGACCCCCTGGCGGGTCACCACCAGGCCCTCGGCGCGGAGCGCCGCCACGGCTTCGCGCACGACGGTGCGGCTCACCCCCATCGCCGACATCATCGCCTGTTCGGTCGGCAGGCGGGCGCCGGGCTCGAGCCCGCCGCGGATGATCTCGGCGGACAGGCGTCCGACCACCTCTTCCGTCAGATTCCGCGGTGGGTGGAGAGGGCGAAAGACGGTCAGCTTGCCGGACATCGTGGCGACACATCCCCGATCAATACGATCATCCTATGATCGTATGACGGAACAAGACAACGGCGCCGCCACAGAAAACGCCCGCGCCGGTCAGTGGGCGAAGATGTCATCCTCGTCGCCCCAGCCCATCAGGTCGAGCTCGGCGCGGACGGGGAGAAAGCCGAAGCAGGCCTGCGCGATCTCGGTGCGGCCTTCGCGCGCCAGCATCGCATCCAGCTTCTCCTTCAGCTTGTGCAGATGCAGCACGTCGGATGCCGCGTAGCGGAGCTGCTCCTCGGTGAGCGTCGTAGCACCCCAGTCCGACGACTGCTGCTGCTTGGACACGTCGACGCCGATCAGGTCCTTGCTGAGGTCCTTGAGCCCGTGCTTGTCGGTGAAGGTTCGCACCAGCTTGGAGGCGATCTTGGTGCAGTAGAGCGGCGAGGTGACGATGCCGAGATGGCGGCGGAACATGGCGATGTCGAAGCGGGCGAAGTGGAACAGCTTCGTCACCTTGGGATTGGTCAGCAGCCTGACCAGGTTTGGCGCCTGGTAGACGCCGCCCACGAACTGCACCAGGTGGCAGACGCCGTCGCCGGCCGAGAGCTGGACGAGGCACAGTCGGTCGCGCGCCGGCGACAGGCCCATGGTCTCGGAATCGACGGCGACCAAGGCCCCGAGATCGAGGCCGTCCGGCAGGTCGCCCTTGTGAAGGTGAATGCTCATCTGAGTGATGGTGCCCAGGAGAAGACTCGAACTTCCAAAGCCTTGCGGCCACAGGTACCTGAAACCTGCGCGTCTACCAATTCCGCCACCTGGGCAGGAGGAGGCGCACCTTATGCCGTTCGTCCCCCGCGGCTGTCAATGATGGTTTCGGCCGCATCCGCCCGTGTCCGCAACAACGCCCCCGGGCTCCGGCCGGCGCTCTCGACGTGGGTGTTTGCGTCCGCCGCGCGCTCGGCGCCGGCTGAGGGTGCCCATGCGACAGGTCACGCCAGCCGCCCGGCCAGGCGAAGGCCGTCGCGCAGATTGAGCGACATCAGCGCCAGATTGACCGCGCCGCAGGCGAGTTCGACCGCCTGGACCGAATAGAACAGGGGCCCGAACTCTCCCTGCGACGAGAGCCACGCCAGGTAGAACGCCGACGGCAGCAGGACGAGCACGCCGTTGGCGGCGATGATCGGCATGCGGCGCTTCTTGCGCGCGATGAGGGGGTCGGTTGAGGCTCCCGCCATCCGGAACCCCGTTGCCCCGGCGAGAGCGAGCGCCGGCACGAGCCACAGGAACCCCCAGGGGATCGCCTGCTTGACGGCGGCGACCGTCGCCGGCGAGCCGAACAGCTCGGACACCGCCGTGGAGATCCAGAACACGAGTATGGTCAAGAAGCCGATCGTCCCGGCGATCGGATGAATGCGCCTAGCCATCGTTGCCTCCTCGTTCGCCCTGGGCCTCGAGACGCCGGCGGATCGCCCGGAGCGTCGCCGATGCTTCCTCGATCCGCTCGGTGCCGAGGCCGTGCGCGAGGCCGCGCGCCCAGGGCCCCTGGCGCCTCATCGCGGCGTCGTAGCTAGCTGTCCCGCGATCGGTGAGCACGACCAGCTTTGCCCGTCGATGGTGGGGGTTCGGCTCGAACCGCACGAGCCCGTCGCGCTGCAGCTCGTTCACCAGGCGCTGCACCGCCTGTCTGGTCAGGCCCATGGTGCGCGCGATGTGAGCGACGGGCAGCGGCGCCGGCGACAGCGCCATCGCGCCCAGCACCTGCCAGCGCGCGCTGGTCAGGCCGAGATCCGCGGTGAGCGCGTCGCCGGCCGCGAGCAGGCGGCCGTTCAGGCGGAATGTCTCCAGGATCAGGGCGGTGACGGCGTCCCGCGCGTTCATGACAATTCATAGTCATATAGACAATATATTGTCAATAAGGACGCAACGTTGTCATCGTCGGCGATCGCCTTCTTGAGGTCGGCGGCACCGCGACGCGGCTGTTCGGGCGCCTGGTGGTGCCGAAACTGTCTGCCGCGCACCGGGCTCCGCCGCGCACGCGGCTGCCGTCCACCAGTCCCGCGCATGCGGGGATGCCGTTCGAGCGGAAGCTGACGCTCTGGCGAGAGGCGCTGTCGCCTTACCTAGACCGGCCTTAGCCGTCAGACCGGCAGGATCTCGACCCCCGCGGTCCCGTTTTCGAGCGTCAGCACCCCGACCGTCCGGCTCTTCGCCAGGGTCGGGCTGCCGGGATTGACGAACAGCGTGCCGGCGGCCGCGGAGACCCGGGCCGCATGGGTGCCGCCCCAGACGCAGACATCGACCTTGCCGCCGAACAGCGTCTGCAGCGCCTTCTCCGGCCCAAGCCCGGAAAAGCGCAGCACCGGGTCGGTCTCGGCCTTGACCGGCTCGCCCGCGAGCGAGAAGAGGACGCCGATGCCGCTGGCGCCGACCTCGAGCACGCGGGGGCCGTCGACCAGCACCGGCGGCGTTGCCGCCGGGTCGGTCTGGGGATTGCGCGTCGCCCACATCGGCGCGATCTGGCTCAGGGTCTCGATCGCCCGGGGCGTGCAGAGGTCACCGCAATGGATGATGGCATCGACCTCGCCCCAGGCCGCGCGGATCTTCTCGACCGCCTTGGGCCAGTCGACCGCGTCGTCATGGGTGTCGGCGAGAAGGCCGAAACGCCGTGCCTTCACCCGGTGACGGGGAACGGTCACGAAGTAATGCCCTTCCGCTGCTTGTACTCGGCGATCGCCTTCTTGAGGTCGGAGAACTCCGCGCAGCCGAAGAAGCAGAGCTTGTCGAGCTGGGCGAGGTTGGCTTCGGCGGCCTTGAGGTCGTCGAGCATCAGGTAGAGCTCGCCCTGGTATTCGAGCGCGCCCTTGTGGTCCGGCTTGACCGCAAGCGCCCGGGCGTAGTGGCTCTTCGCCTCCGGCAGCTTGTTGAGCTTGCGGTGCGCATAGCCCAGCTGGTTGTAGGCGTCGGCGTTCTCGGGCTCGGCCTTGATCACCTTCTCCAGGAGCGGGATCGCGTCGGCGTATTTCCACTCCTTGATCAGCGTCTCGGCCGTCGCGTAGTCCGGGTTGGCGACGCTGCTGGGCGCCGCACCGGTGCCCATCGCGTGCCCGGAGGGGGCGTGGACCGAGAGCGGCAGGACGAGCGCCAGGACGAAGGAAAGAAGACGGAGCATGGCAGACCTCTCGGGCTTGGGACTTACCGCGTCAGCAGCTTGTCGATTTCCTTGGTGATCGTGGCCGAGGTCGGCGACATCGTCGACGGCCAGGCGCCGGCGATGCGGCCGTCGGGGCCGATCAGGTACTTGTAGAAGTTCCAGCGCGGCGCGGCACCCTCGCCGAGCTCGGCGGCGATCCATTTATAGAAGGGATGCGCCGAGCCGCCGATCACCGTCTGCTTCTCGGTCATCGGGAAGTCGACGCCGTAGGTCACTTGGCAGAAGCCCTTGATCTCGGACTCGCTGCCGGGCTCCTGGCCGCCGAAGTCGTTGGACGGTACGCCCAGCACCACCAGGCCCTTGTCGCGGTAGCGCTCCCACAGCTTCACCAGGTCGGCGTATTGCGGGGTGTAGCCGCATTGGGACGCGGTGTTCACCACCAGCAGCGGCTTGCCGGCGAATTTCGCCAGCGGCAGCTCGTCGCCCTCGATCGACTTGAAGGCGAAGCCGAAGCCGCCGTTCGATCCGGCGGCGGCGGGCGGCGACACGGTCATGCCGACGGCGGCGACCAGCATCGTCGCATAGCGCCAGATGTCGGCGAGGCTCTCAGCCATAGCGCTGCTCCTTCCACGGATCGCCGAGGTTGTGATAGCCGCGCACTTCCCAGAACCCCGACGCGTCCTTGTCGGTGAACCAGATGTGCCGGACCCACTTGGCCGACTTCCAGAAATAGAGCTTGGGGATGACGATGCGCACCGGGCCGCCATGGTCGCGGCTGATCGGCTCGCCTTCCCACCTGGTCGCCAGCAACGTGTCCTCGTCGTCGAAATGCTCGAGCGGCACGTTGGTCGAATAGCCGTCATAGCTCTTGAAGACGATGAACTTCGCCTCCGGCTTCGGGCGGACCACCGAGAGGAGGTGACGGCCGGCGACGCCTTCCCACTTGTTGTCGTAGCGCGACCAGGCGGTGACGCAGTGGATGTCGGAGGTGTGGGCGAAGGGCGGCTGGGCCACCAGGTCGTCCCAGCGCCAGGTGATGGGCCTCTCCACCAGGCCGCCGACCTTCATCTCCCATTCCTTCGCCGGCACGTTGGGATGGACGCCGAGGTCGAGCACCGGCCAGTTCTTCACCTCGCGCTGGCCGGGCGGCAGCCGGCGGCGCTGACGCGACTCGGTGCCGCCGGTCAAAAGGCGGCCCTCGCGGGCCCACTTCTCCTTGGTCTCGACCAGCTTCTGCTTGATCTTGCCAGTGCCGTCGGGCGCGTCGTCCGCCATCATCCTGCTCTTACGTAGGAACTCGTCCCTTAGATTAGGCGCGGCGGGCCTCTGGCGGTAGGGCCCTCGCTGGCCTGTGAAGAGACCAACGGACGGGCGACGGGCTTATTCCGCTACCGCCAGCCCAGAAGCCGGCGCTCGGCCCGCGAGACGGCCCAGCCGACGGTGAGGCCGAGCGCGGAGAGCACGCAGACCCCGGCCAGCAGGTCCTCGGTGCGCATGAGGTTGCCGGCCGAGAGGATGAAGGCGCCGATGCCGTGCTCGGCCGCGATCATCTCGGCCGCGACGACCAAGATCAGCGCGATCGAGGCGGAGATGCGGATGCCGGCGAGGATGCCCGGCAGCGCGCCCGGCAGGATCACCTTGCAGACGATCGCCGCCGTCGGCACGTCGAAGCTCTGTGCCATGCGGATCAGCGTCCGCGGCACCTGGTCGACCCCGGAATATGTCGCGATCGCCATCGGGAAGAAGACGCCGAGCCCGATGGTTGCCCATTTCGACGGCTCGCCGATGCCGAACCACAGGATGAACAGCGGCAGGAGCGCGATCTTCGGAATCGGGAAGAGGGCGGAGACGATGGGCAGGCCCGCGGCGCGCGCGTGGCTGACGAGGCCGAGCGCCAGCCCGAAGGCGAGGCCGGCCGAGGCGCCGAGCGAGAACCCGACCAGGATGCGGGCGAGCGATGCCGAGACGTCGCGGGCGAGTTGGCCGGAGAGCGCCAGGCCCGCCAGCGCCTTGGCGATGCCGGCGGGGCTCGGCAGGAACACCGGCGAAGCCCAGCCGAGGCTGGATGAGGCCTGCCAGGCGGCGATGATGACGAAGCCAGCGATCCAGCCGGCATGGCGCTTGCGCTGGATGACGAAGCCGCCGCCGCGAAAGCGCAGCCGCTCAGCCATGGACCGGGGCCATGGTCTCGCGGTCGGCGGCGCGGGCCTCGTCCTGGACCAGCCGCCACAGACGCTGGCGGAGTGGGGCGAGGCGGGACGGGTCGCGCTCGCTTCGCGGGACATCGACGGTGACGATCTCGCGGATGCGGCCGGGACGGCGGGAAAGCACACAGACGCGGTCGCCGAGTTGCAGCGCCTCGTCGAGGTTGTGAGTGACGTAGACCGCGGTGGTGCGGTGGAGGAGCCAGAGCGCCAGGAACTCTTCCATCAAGAGCTCGCGGGTCTGCGCGTCCAGCGACGACAACGGCTCGTCCAGCAGCAGCACCGCCGGCTTCACCGCCAGCGCGCGGGCGATGCCGACCCGCTGGCGCATGCCGCCGGAAAGCTGCTTCGGCAGCACGTCGGCGAACTCGGCGAGACCGGTCGTCGCCAGCACCTCGGCGATCCGCTCATCGCGCTCGGCCGCATCGAGCGCGTGATGCTCGAGCGCGAAGGCGACGTTGCCGGCGACGCTGCGCCAGGGCAGCAGAGCGAAGTCCTGGAAGACATAGGTGAGCGGATTGAGGCATCCCGCCGGCGGCGCACCCTCGGTCGAGACGGCTCCCTCGGTCGGCTGCAGCAGGCCGCCGAGGATGCCGAGCAAGGTCGACTTCCCGCAGCCCGACGGCCCGATCACCGCCAGGATCTCGCCCTTGGCGACGTCGAGCGAGACGCCGTCGAGGACCTCGAGCCGGCCGAACCGATGGCCGATCGACTCGGCAATCAGGCGCATGGGGATGCTCGCATCTGAGACCCCTCTGCCACCGGGAGAGGGGCCGGGGCGAGGGGCAACGGCAGCGGCGGCTCTGCGCTCCCAGCGAGGGCTCGAAGGTGAGGCTTCCCCTCACCCCGACCCCTCTCCCGGTGGCAGAGGGGCTTCGGGCCGGGCGGCATCGATCAATCCAGCGACTGGACGAAGCTCGTGACCACGATCTCCTTCGCGTCAACCGTCTTGTCGGCCTGGCCCTGGGCCTGCCAGTAGGCGACCTGCTTGGCGATGTCCTTGGCGCTGAAGCGCGCTTCCGGGTCGATGTAGGGCAGGCCGGCGGCGATCGCGCCCTTCTGCTGCTCGGTGTACTTCGCCAGGATGTCGAGCGCCTTGTCGGTCGCGGCCTGGTCGCCCTTCTTCTGGAAGGCCAGATCATAGGCGGCGACGCCCTTCTTGTAGGCGCGGATGAAGCGCTCGACGGTGGCGCGCTTGCCCTCCAGCGTCTTCGGCGAGGTGAAGAGGGCGCCCAGCTGCCAGGGAGTCTCGTCGCCGGCCCAGCCGACGATCTTGGCATCGCCCCGGTCGAACATCGGCACGGCGACGGTCGATGGCAGGATCGCGGTGTCGGCCTGGCCGCCCTTGAGCGCGGAGACCATGTTGGGGATGCTCTGCAGGGCGAGCAGCCGCGACTTGGAAAGGTCGAAGCCCTTCTTCTCGGCGAGCAGGCCGATCATGTAGTGGAAGGTCGATCCGACCTGGGTCATGGCGAAGGAACGGCCGGCGAAGTCGGCCGGCGAGCGGACGCCGGCATCATAGGCCTGGTTCGAGACCATGTAGGCCGAGAGCTTGTAGCCCGGCTCTTCGCGCGACTGGCCGGCGATGATCTTGAGCGCGCCCTTGCCCGCCAGATTGTAGAAGCCGGCAGTCAGGCCGGTGACGCCGAACTCGGCATCGCCGGAGACCACGGCGACGGCGACCGGCTGGGCCGCGGTGAAGAACTTGAACTCGACCTCGAGGCCCTCGGCGGCGAAGTGGCCGAGATCCTGCGCCAGAAACACCGGGCCGGACGAGGCCAGCTTCAGCACCGAGAGCGAGGTCTTCTCGGCCGCGGCCGGTTGCGCGCACGCCAGCAGCGCCGCCGCGGCGGCGATCCATGTCGGTCTCATCGGCTCATCCTCCGTCCCTTATTGTCTCTGGCTTTACGGGCTCCGCCGCCCGCTCGTCAATTGCCCCGCCCTGGACATCACCGCCCGATGACGGCGAGCGCGACCGGCTCGGCCTTGCCGCGCAGCGCCGTCGGGCCGAGATCGCGGCGGACGAGGCCCGGCGGCAGGCGAACGCCGTCCAGCGCCTCGGCCGAGGCCAGCACCAGGCCGCCGTGCTTCCGCGCCTCGTCGGCGATGCGGGCGGCGGTATTCAGGGTGTCGCCGAGGAAGGTGATCTCGCGCTTGAGGTCGCCGATCTCGCCGGCGATGACCGGCCCGGCATGGAGGGCGGCGCGCATCTCCGGCACCGCGCCGAAGTCGCGCCGCCAGGTCTCGGCGTCGCGGGCGACCGCGGCGTCTGCGTCGGCGGCGAAGCCCAGCGCCCGGCTGACGGCATCCGGTGTCCACTCCCAGGTCAGGATCATCTCGTCGCCGATGTAGCGATAGATGCGCCCGCCCGAGACCAGCAGCGGCTCGGTCAGCCGGTGGATCCAGCGGTCGAGGAAGGCGAGGAACCGTTCCGGCCCCAACCGCTCGGCCAGGCTCGTCGAGCCGACGATGTCCAGCAGCAGGAAGACCCGCCGCTCGGCCCGCGGGTAGCGATAGCGTCCGACCAGAACGGCGCCGAACACACCCGGGCCGATCAAGCGGCGGAGCTCGATCGCGACGCTGACCGTCACCACCAGCGCGATCGAGAAGAGCAGCGACTTCGGCAGGCTCGGATCGTCCAGGAAGGCGCCCTGCGGCGGCCAGATCAGGTAATATGCCGCGAGGTGGCCGACGATCAGCAGGGTGGCCATGACCACGCCGTTGACCGCGAGATAGACGAGGAGCGGCAGCCGCTTCAGCCGGCGCCCGAGGCCGGTCTCGAGTCCGAACAGCATCCACAGCAGCACCGGCGTTCCGATCAGGAGACCGCTGCCGATCCCGATCGAGATCGAACGCAGCAGCGGCCGATCGGGAAACAGCATGATGGTGAAGATCACCGCGGCGATGCAGGTGAAGGTCATCGTCCAGGCGGCGGTGGCGACCCGGTTCTGCGCGCGCGGCCCCGGCAATATTCGGTTCATCCGTGTCCTTTGCGGGGCGGGCAGGGTCCGCAATGCTGGTCCGTCGACAGCTCATTCTGACACGATTTGCCCTGGGGCGCGGGACGGTGCCGCGCGAATGCCGTCTTGCCGCGCGGAGTCGGGCCAAGTAGACGACAGCCATGTACACGCCCAGGCATTTCGCCGCCGAGGATGAGGCCGGTCTCGACCTGATCGAGCGCCACGGTTTCGGTGCGCTGATCATGACCGTCGACGGCAAGCCCGAGATCTCGCACCTGCCCTTCGTGCTCGACCGCGAGGGGAACCGGTTGCTTGCGCACGCGGCCCGCGCCAACCCGATCTGGAAGGCGATGGACGGATCGGCGGAAGCGACCGCCGTCTTCAACGGGCCGAACGCCTATGTCTCGCCCGACTGGTACGAGAAGCCGGCCGCCGCGGTCCCGACCTGGAACTATGCCGTCGTCCATGTCCATGGCCGGCCGGCGACGCTGGACGATGCCGGGCTGATCGACGTGCTGGCGCGTCTCTCGGCGCTGCATGAGGCGAGGCTTGCGCCGAAGCGGCCCTGGACGGTCGACAAGCTGGCCGACGAATTCTTCGCCGGATTGAGGAAGGCGATCGTGGGCTTCGCGCTGCCGCTTGAGCGGATCGAGACCAAGATCAAGATGAGCCAGAACCGGCCGGCCGCCGACTATGCCCGCGTCCACGACGCGCTGGCGGCGCAGGACGATGCCGACGCGAAGGCGACGGCGGCGATGATGGCGGCGCTTCAGCCGCGATAGACCACCCAGCCGTCCTCGACCGCGACCTCGACCGCCTGCAGGGACTCGCCCTCGCAGGGGCCGGCGACGCAAAGCCCGCTCTCCGGCAGGAACAGGGCGCCATGCGTGGCGCAGATCAGGTGGCGGTCGTCGGGGTGGAAGAACTTGTCGGGCACCCAGTCGAGCGGTGTGCCGACATGCGGGCAGACGTTGAGGTAGCCCTTGATCGCTCTTTCCCAGCGGACGACGAAGATCCGCCGCTGCGTCGGGCTCTCGCCGACGGTGAAGCCGCGGGCGTCGCCGTCCTCGATCTCCTCCTCACAACAGAGGCGGATCACGGCGTGACGCCACCCATCTTGCAGATGGCGGCCCAGTGAGCATCGGAGACCGGCGAGACCGAGAGCCGCGAATGCGTCACCAGGAACATGTCGGCGAATTTCGGATCGATCTTGATCGCCTTCAGCGTCACCGGCGTCTTCAGCGGCTTCACCGGCACCAGCTCGACCACGACGAACTTTCCGGTCGGGTCGGTCGGATCGGGATAGTGCTCCTTGTCGACCTTCATGACGCCGACGACCTCGAGCCCCTCGTTCGAGTGATAGAAGAAGGCGAGGTCGCCCTTCTTCATCGCCTTCATGTTGGCGGCGGCCTGGTGGTTGCGCACCCCGTCCCACATGGTCCGGCCCTTCTTCACCAGGTCGGTCCAGGAGAAGGCGTCGGGCTCGGACTTCATCAGCCAGTGCTTCATGGCGAAGGCTCCCTCAGCCTGGCGGGCCGCCGACGCCGGGGTCGGAGAACACCTTGCGCCAGGGCGAGACGGTCAGCGTCTGGAACAGGCCGACCTTGTCGTAGGGATCGCCGGCGAGGAAGACCTTGAGGTCGGCCTCGTCCTTGGCCTCGACCAGGAAGAGGCTGCCGATCGGCGACTTGCCGTCGGGCGTGAGCACGGGCCCGGCGGCGAATAGGCGCGAGACCTGGGTCTTCAGGTATTCGAGATGGACCGGCCGGGTCTTGAGCCGGAGCGCGAGGCCGCCCTGCTTGTCGAGGCGGTGCACGTAGTAAAGCATCGATGCTCCTAGGGAGAGAGAGGCGCCGACGCTAGCCGAGGTGCCGTTTCGGCGCCAGTGCTAGCTCCAGCCCTCGGCCTTGGGCGGCCGCCCGAGCAGCCTCTGCACCGCGTCGGCGACCGAGAGCCCGGCATTGACGACGTCGTCGACCGCTTCGACCAGCGGCATCTCGACGCCGAGCCGCTTGGCCCGCAATCGCACCGGATGCGCGGTGGCAACGCCTTCGACCACGGCGCGGCTGCCGGACGTCGCCTCCGCCACGGTCTGGCCCCGTCCCAGCGCCACGCCGAGGCGATGGTTGCGCGAGCTGGCGCCGGTGCAGGTCAGCACCAGGTCGCCGAGACCGGCGAGGCCGGTCAGCGTCTCCGCTCTTGCGCCGAGCGCGCGGCCGAGCCGGATCAGCTCGGCGAGGCCGCGGGTGATGACGGCGGCGCGCGCATTGTCGCCGAGGCCGGCGCCCTCGACGATCCCGGCGGCGATCGCCAGCACGTTCTTGACCGCGCCGCCGATCTCGGCACCGACCGGATCGTCGGCGACGTAAAGCCGGAAGGTCGGGCGGGCGAGGCGGGCGGCCATCCGCTCGGCGAGGCTGGGAGGCATGCTCGCCAGCACCAGCGCGGTCGGCAGTCCCTTGGCGACCTCGTGCGCGAAGCTGGGGCCGGAGAGCACGGCGAGCGGCCGGCCGGGCATCGCCTCGGCCGCCGCCTCCGTCATCAGGGCGCCGCTCTTCGCCTCGATCCCCTTGGCGCAGAGCACGACCGGCACGTCGCCGGCGAGCGAGCGCGTGAGGTCGCGGGCGACGGCACGGAGGAACTGGGCCGGCACCGCCAGCAGCGCCGCCTCGGCCCCGGCCGTGGCCTCGGCGAGATCGCTGGTGGCGCGGATCTTGGGATCGAGCGGGATACTCGGAAGGAATAGGGCGTTCTCGTGCGCCTCCGCGATCCCGGCAGCGACCTCCGGCTCGCGTGCCCACAGCGTCACCTCGCCGCCGTGCGCGGCGACCTGGGCCAGCGCCGTGCCCCAGGCGCCGGCGCCGATGACGGCGATCCTCATGCCTTCGCTCCTGCATAGGGCGCCGGCGGCGCGTCGGCATCGAGAGGCCAGCGCGGGCGCGGCGCGAAGTCGAGGCCGTCCTCGTCGCCCAGGCGCCGGCGCTCGATCCCGGCCCAGGCGATCATCGCCGCGTTGTCTGTGCAGAGTGACAGCGGCGGCGCGACGAAGCGCACGTCATGCGCGCGGGCGAGCTCGCCCAAAACCTCGCGCAGCCGGGTGTTGGCGGCGACGCCTCCGGCCACCACCAGCGTATGGCCGGGGCCATGCTCTTCGGCAAAGCGCCGAAGCGCGTTCCGCGTGCGGTCGGCGAGCGAGGCGGCGACCGACTCCTGGAAGCTGGCCGCCAGATCGGCCTGCTCGGTCGCCGCCGGCGGATGGCCGAGCGCGTCGACGGCATGGGCGACCGCGGTCTTGAGGCCGGAGAAGGAGAAGTCGGAGCCGGGCCGGCCGATCATCGGCCGCGGCAGCTTGTGGTGCGTGGGATCGCCGGCCCTTGCCGCACGCTCGATCGCCGGGCCGCCGGGGAATCCCAGGCCCAGCTTCTTCGCCGCCTTGTCGAAGGCTTCGCCGGCGGCGTCGTCGACGGTGGTGCCGTAGCGCCGGTAGCGGCCGACGCCCTCGACCGCCAGCAGCTGGCAATGGCCGCCCGAGACCAGCAGCAGCAGATAGGGGAAGGGGACGTCGTCGGAGAGGCGCGGGCTCAGCGCATGCCCCTCCAGGTGGTTGACCGCGAGGAAGGGAAGCCCGCGGGCGAGCGCCAGCGCCTTGCCCATGGTGGATCCCACGATGACGCCGCCAATCAGGCCGGGCCCGGACGTGGCCGCGATCAGGTCGAGATCGGCGAAGCCCAGCTTCGCCTCGTCGAGGGCGCGGCGGACTAGGCCCTGCAGCAGCTCCAGATGCGCGCGCGCCGCCACCTCCGGCACGACGCCGCCATAGGGGCGGTGCCGGTCGAGCTGGGAGGCGACGATACTGGAGAGGATGCGGCGGTCGCCGTCGACGATCGCCGCCGCCGTCTCGTCACAGCTCGTCTCGATGCCAAGCGCGCGCATGATAGGCGTCATAGCACGCTGGACAGGATCGTGCCGATCCTGCATCCGTGCGCCATCGTCCTCAGGAAAGACCGCCATGACCCACACCACGGAAATCGCCCCCGGCCTCGCCGTCGCCGCGCAGATCGAGGCGGCCGACCTGGCCCGGCTGGCGGGCCAGGGCTTCAAGACCGTCATCAACAACCGCCCCGACAGCGAGGGCGTTCCGGTGACAGCCGCCGCCGCCCGTGCCGAGGCGGCGCGCCTCGGCCTCCGCTACGAATACCTGCCGGTCACCTCGGCGACGATGACGGCCGCCGACCTCGCCGCCTTCGACCGGCTGGTCAAGGACAGCCCGAAGCCGATCGTCGCGCACTGCCGGTCGGGCACGCGCTGCTATCTCCTGTGGGCGACGACCGAGGTGGTCAACGGCCGCGCCGATGCGGCGGCACTGGTCGCCGAGGCGGCGGCCAAGGGATTCGACATCAAGTCGCTGCCGGCGGTAGCGGCGAAGCTGAAGCAGGCAACGTGAGCGCGACCGTCATCATCCGTCCGGCCCGCGACGAAGACCGGGACGCGTTGATCGAGCAGTTCCAGGGGCTGAACCAGCACGAGGAACCGTTCGTCGGCAACCGGCGCCTCGATCGCGAGGGCGCCGTGGCCTCCCTGAACTTCGCCGACAGGAAGGTCGCCGACAGCAATGGCGTACGATTGGTGGTCGAGGTCGAGGGCCGGGTGGTCGGCCACCTCTACCTTACCTTCGAGCGCCATGGCGCCTGCGTCCGCGACGAGGTGCGCGACTACGGCTATGTCTCGGAACTCTTCGTGCGCGAGGAGATGCGTGGCCGCGGCCTGGGACGCGCCTTGCTGCTGGAGGCGGAACGGCTGACCAGAGAGCGCGGTCTCGGTCACATGATGCTGGGCGTCATCACCGGCAACGCGATCGCCGAACGCGCCTATGCGCGCTTTGGCTTCAAGTCCTACGCGACCGACCTGATCAAGCCGATCGGCAAGCCGTAGCGGCGATGAACGCCGTCTTCGTCTCCGGCCCGATCAATTCCGGGAAGTCGACGGTCGCCGCGCTCTTGAGCCGGATGGTGCCCGAGGGCCGCTTCCTCGACGGCGACGACTACGCGCCCCGCGACCAGCCTTTCGAGAAACGGATCGTCATCGGGCTCGCCCGCCTGGTCGAGGCCGCGCTCCTGGAGGCCGGGAAGGGCCGGATGGTCGCCGCCGCCCATCCCCTGTCGGCCGCCGACTGGACGGCGGTGGCCGAGGCGTTCACCCGCCATCGTGTGGAGGCGCGCTGCGTCACCCTGGCGCCGCCGCTCGCCCTCGCGCTGACGAACCGAGGCAGCCGTGCCCTCGGCGATTGGGAGCGCAACCGGATCGCCGAAATGTACGAGCTTGGCTTCGAGCGGCCGTCCTTCGGTCTCATCCTCGACAATTCGGGCGAGACGCCGGAGGCGACCGCGCGGCGCATCCACCGTGCGCTCGGTCTTCCGGCCGTCGCCGGCCAGAGCCTCTAAGCGGCCTCGCCGTCGTGCCACCACCTGCCGCCGAGCACCGTGCCGCGCAGGCCGAGGCGCTTCTTGCCTTTCAGCGTCACCCCGACGGTGTCGAGATAGTCGAAGCTCCCGTCCTGGACCTCGATCAGGACGGCGTCGCCGGGTGCGCCGGGCCTGAGATTGCCGAGATCCGGCCGGCGGACCGCGAGGGCCGGGGCCTCGGTCGCTGCCTTGACCACGTCCGGCATCGGCATGCCGAGGCAGAGCATCTTCGACATGGTGTGAAGCGTCGAGTAGGCCGGGCCGTTGATCGAGCGGATGTGGACGTCGGAGGAGATGACGTCGGGCGGGAATCCTGCCTTCAGCATCGCCGCCGCGGTCTCGAAGCTGAAGGCGCCGGCGCCGTGGCCGACATCGAAGATGACGCCCATCTTCCGCGCCTCCTCGGCGATCGGCAGCACCCGGCCCTTGGTGTCGAGCGCATGGCTCAAGGTCGGGCGGCAGCAATGGGTCAGCACGTCGCCGGGGCGAAGCCGTTCCAGGATGTCGACGAAGCGCGGCGGCGGCGGACCGACATGGGCCATCATCGGCAATCCTAAGAGCTGAGCCGCCTCGCGGGCGAGGTCGAGGGCGCCGATGCCGAGAGATCCAGAGGTGTTGTAGCCGATGCGGACCTTGACCCCGACGATCAGGTCGGGGTGCTCGCGGGCGACGCGCACGCATTCCTCGATGTTCATCAGCTCGGGGATCTGCGCCTCGCCATAGGCGGTCACCGGGCCGAGCCCGAAGATGCCGGGATAGGAGATGTTGAGGTAGGCGAGGATCCGGGTCTCCGAGCGCTCGATCACGTGCTTGCGGAAGCCTAAGAAATTGCCGGCGCCGGCGGTGCCGGCATCGATGCTGGTGGTGGTGCCGCTGTCGCGGCCGAGCTGGTCGGCGTCGATGCCGCAGCCGGTCCCGCCCCAGTAGACATGGGTGTGCAGGTCGACGATGCCGGGAATCACGGTGAATCCCCGGGCCGAGCGCACGGCTTTCGCCGCCTTGCGGTCGAGGCCGGGGCCGATGGCGCTGACCTTGCCGTCCGTGAAGGCGACGTCGGCGGGGCCGTTCAGGCCCTGGGCTGAGTCGATGACATGGCCATCGACGATCATGAGGTCGTGCTGCATGGGAATCCCGGAGGAGAGGAGGAGGCCGGCGCCGAGGGTATGTTCCCCGCGCCGTCCCGCCTACCTCAAGCCGACCGCCGCGAAACCCGCCGGCGTCAGCGCATCAGGTAGCTGTCCCAGGCGAGCGTGCCGCCGGTGACGCCGAAATCCAGATGCTCGATCTCGGTCGCTTCCGCCGCGGCGCCGAGCGCCACGAACAGCGGCAGGAAATGCTCGTCGGTCGGATGCGCCCTGGTGGCGTTCGGCGCCTGCCGGCGGTAGTCGAGCAGCGCCGGAAAATCGCGTTCGGCGATGCGGGCCTTGACCCAGTCGACGAATGCCTTGGCCCAGGGGGCGATCTGGCCGTTCGCGGCGCGGCGGTCGATGTCGCGGAGATTGTGGGTGAACTGGCCCGAGCCCATGACCAGCACGCCTTCGTCGCGAAGCGGGGCCAGCGCCCGGCCGACCAGGAAGTGATGCGCCGGGTCCTGTTCCGGCTGGATCGAGAGCTGGGCCGTGGGCACGTCGGCGGCGGGGAACATCAGCTTCAGCGGCGACCAGGCGCCGTGGTCGAGACCGTAGGACAACGTGCCGGCCGGAAGCCCGGCCGCCCTCAGCAACCCGGCCGCGCGCTCGGCGAGGTCGGGCGCGCCCGCCGCCGGATAGCTCAGGCGGTAGAGCTCGTCGGGGAAGCCGTAGAAGTCGTGGATCGTCTCCGGTCTCTCGGCGTTGCCGATCGCCGGGATGTTGGTGAGCCAGTGGGCGGAAGCGACCAGGATCGCCTTCGGCTTCGTCAGCGTCTTGCCGAGGCCGGCGATGGCCGTGCCCTGCGGACCCGGATCGATCAGGGTCATCGGCGAGCCATGGGAGACGAAGACGGTCGGCAGGCGGGACATGAGAGACTCCGGTGTCGGGTCCATGAAATGTAGTCAAATCGGATACAATTTGAAGGACAGCGCGGCGAAGGGCGCACTTGGCGTGATCATCATTGGCGAGTAGGTCTAACGCGATCATGCGGACACCCCCCACCCCAACCCTCCCCCACGCTTCGCGGGGGGAAGGAGCACGAGGCGCCTCTTCCTCCCTCCCCCGCTTGTGGGGGAGGGTTGGGGTGGGGGGTCGTGCGCTCCGTCGCAGCTAGCCTATGTCCTCTCTCCTTCGCCTCGGCACCCGCGGCAGCAAGCTCGCCCTCGTCCAGGCCCATGAGACCGCCGACCGGCTGGCCCGCGCCCATCCGGCGCTGGCCACGCCCGACGCGGTCGAGATCGTGCCGATCACCACCACCGGCGATTCCGTGCAGAACCGCTTGCTCTCCGAGATCGGCGGCAAGGGGCTCTTCACCAAGGAGATCGACGAGGCGCTGCTCGCCGGGCGCATCGACATCGCCGTCCATTCGATGAAGGACCTGCCGACGATGCTTCCCGCCGGCACCGTCATCGGCGCGGTGCTGCCGCGCGAGGACCCGCGGGACGCGCTGATCGGGGCCGCACGCCTGGCCGGCCTGGCGCAGGGTGCCACGCTCGGCACCGCGTCGCTTCGGCGCGCCGCCCAGGCGAAGTCGCTGCGCCCGGACCTGGTGGTGGTGCCGCTCCGCGGCAATGTCGACACGCGGCTTCGCAAGATCGCCGCCGGCGAGGCCAAGGCGACGCTGCTCGCGGTCGCCGGCCTCAAGCGCCTCGGCATGCTGGACCAGGTCGGCGGCGCGCTCGAGCCCGAGGAGATGCTGCCCTCGGTCGCCCAGGGCGCCATCGCGGTCGCCTGCCGCGCCGGTGACGCCCGCGTGCTGGACTGGCTCGCCGCCCTCGACGATCGGCCGAGCCGGCTCAGGGTCACCGCCGAGCGTGCCATGCTGGAAGTGCTCGACGGCTCCTGCCGCACGCCGATCGCGGGCTTGGCCGAGATCGCCGGCGACACGCTCCGCCTTCGCGGCCTGGTCGCCAGCGTCGACGGGCAGCGGGTCGATCGCGGCGAACGCAGCGGTCCCGCCGCCGAGGCCGAGGCGATCGGCCGCGACCTCGGCCGGACGCTGAAGGCGATGCTGCCGTGATCCGCGCGCTGGTCACCCGGCCGGCCGAGGATGCGGTGGAGATCGCGCGTGCGCTCGAGGCGCGCGGCATCTCCGTCCTGGTCGAGCCGTTGCTGACGATCCGGCCGAAGGAGGGCGCCGCCGTCGACCTCGCCGGCGTTCAGGCCTTGCTGTTCACCTCGGCCAACGGCGCCCGTGCCTTCGCCAGGCTGTCCCAGATCCGCGACCTCCCGGTCTTCGCCGTCGGCGACGGGACCGCGGAGACGTTGCGTGGCCTCGGCTTCGCCGATGTCGAGAGCGCCGGCGGCAATGTCCAGGACCTCGAGCGGCTGGCCCGCATCCGGCTCGATCCGGCCAAGGGCAAGCTTCTGCACCCGGCCGGCACGTCGGTCGCAGGCGATCTCGCCGCACGTCTCGCCGAGGCGGGATACCAGGTCGAGCGCGTCGCCCTCTACGACGCCGAGCCGGCGCCGGAGCTGAGCGAGCCGGCCAGGGCCGAGCTCGCCGCCGGTCGCATCGACTGGGTCCTGGTTTTCTCTCCCCGCACCGCCGCCGCCTTTGCTAGCGTGATCGAGCGCGCCGGCCTAAGAGAGGCGACGCGGAGGATGACGCTGGTGGCGCTCAGCGACGCTGCCGCCAAGGCGGCGTCGTTGCCATTCGCCCACATTGCCGTCGCCGCCGGGCCGACCCAGGCGGCGCTGCTCGCCGCCGTCGACGAGCTGATGCGCGACAAGGACCCGATGACCGAGACGACGCCCCCCGCCGATCAGCCGACCTCGTCCCGGCGGAACCAGGTGCTGCTGCTCGCCCTGGCCGTCGCCGTCGCCTTCGCCATGGTCGTGGCCTTCATCGGCTTCTCCCCGCGGCAGCCCGCGCCGAATGCCTCGGCGCCGATCGCATCGGCGCCATCGGCGCCTGTGGCGGCGCCGGCGACCTCCGCCTCTCTCGTGCAGCTGGCGCAGCGCCTCGACAGGCTGGATGCGGCGACGGCCACCCTGGTCCAGCGCCTGGACGGGGCCGCGGCCGAGGCCGAGCGGACGGGCGCCAAGGCGACGGCCGCCGGCGACGCCGCGCAGGCGCGGTCGGCGGACGCGGCCCCGTCCCAGCCGACCGATCTCGGGCCGGTCGAGAAGCGCCTGGCCGTGCTCGAGCAGACGCTCGCCGAACTCTCCCGCCGCCTGGCCGGCGGCGCTGCGATCGAGGCGAAGCTCGGCGCCATCGAGCAGTCGGTCGCCGATCTCGCCCGCCGTGCGGCCGCAAATGCCGAGATGGAGCCGCGGCTGGCCGCGGTCGAACGTTCGGCCGCCGACCTCATGAAACTCGCCGGCATCGTCGCCGACGCCGAGCGGCGCCTCGCCGAGGTCGAGCGCCTGACCCGGGCCGACCGGCGGCTGGATGCGGCGGCGCTGGCGGCCCTCAAGGTCGGCGACGCGCTGAATGCCGGTCGTCCCTACCGGGCCGAGCTGGCGCTTCTCGCGGGCGTGCCTGCGGTCGAGGCGGATGTGAAGATCCTGTCGCTGCGTGCCGAGTCCGGCGTGCCGACGCGGGCGGTTCTGGCCGAGCGGTTCCAGGCCGCGGCCGCGGCCGCCTCCCGTGCCGGCGCCCCCGGCGGCAGCCTCTGGGACCAGGCGATCGCCAAGCTGAAGGGGCTGGTGTCGATCCGCCGCCTCCGGCCCGGCGACGACGTCGACGGCCGCCTCGCCCGGGCCGAGCTGGCGCTCGACAACGGCGATCTCGCCGCCGCCGTCGCCGCCCTCGACGGCCTTCCGGAAGGGCCGGCCGCGGCGCTCGCCTCCTGGCGTGCCGATGCCGAGGCGAGGCTCGCGGCCGAGCGCGCGCTCGACCGGGCGATCCAGGCGCTCGCCGCCGGCCTCGCCCGCGCCGGCTGATCTAGGAGCCTGTCTGAGTCATGGCCATGGCCTCAACCATCGTCACAAGGGCTTGGGCTAGGAGAGCGTCGCGACGTGATGCTGGACGCATCACGAGCGGCGCTCGACAACGCCCAAGCCCTTGTGACGACGGCCCTCCGGGTTGCGAAGCGCGGGGCGATGGCGTTGTCGCGGGCGCTCGGCGATGCGTCCAGCAGCGCCGTCGCGCCCGCTTCGCGCCCTCGCAGCCGCGCTTCGCAATTGAGGCCGTGGCCATTGCTCAGACAGGCTCCTAGGGGCCTGGCGATGGGCGAGGCCAGCGGGTTCAGGCGGCTCCTCTATCGCACGCCGATCTATCGCTGGACGATCTCGCCGCGGCGTCCGGTCGACGTGGCGACGCCGCTGGCCGCGCTCTGGCCCGGCGATGCCGCCCGCGGCCGGGCGCTGGTCGATGGCGAGCTTCTTCTCGGCGGCCGCGCCTTCACGCTTCCGGACACCGGCTGGGCCCCGGCGGAGGCGCCGGCGGGCTGGCGCGCGCAGCTCGACGGCTTCGACTGGCTCGCCGACCTCCGCGACCTCGGCGGCGACTTCGGCCGCAGGCGTGCCCGCGAGCTGGTCGGCCGCTGGCTCGACCGCTACCAGCGCTGGGACCCCATCGCCTGGCAGCCGGCGGCGACGGGGCGGCGCATCGCCTCCTGGCTCGGTCACTACGGCTTCTTCTGTGCCTCCGCCGACGACGACTTCCGCGACCGCGTGCTGGCCAGCCTCGGGACCCAGGCACGCCACCTGGCACGGGTGGTCGGCGATGCCCAGCCGGGATCGGCCCGCCTCGCCGCCGTCAAGGGCATGGCGCTGGCCGCCGTCGGACTCAGCGGACTCGACGCACTCCTCGCTCCCGCGCTCGCCCGCCTGGAGGCGGAGCTGTCCGAGCAGATCCTCATCGACGGTGGCCACGCCTCCCGCAGCCCGTCTGTCCACCTGGCGGTGCTCCGCGACCTGATCGAGATCCGCCAGGCGCTCAGGCTCGCCCGCATCGCCCCGCCGCTGCCGCTGCTCCAGGCGATCGAGGCGATGTCGGCCATGCTGCGGTATCTCCGCCACGGCGACGGCGGCCTCGCCCTCTTCAACGGTTCGAACGAAGAGCCGGGCTCGCTCATCGATGCTGTCATCCACCAGTCGGAAAGCCGTTCGCGGCTCGCGGTCGGCGCGCCCGATTTCGGCATCGAGCGGCTCTATGCCGGGCGCACCACCATCTTCATCGACTGCGGCCACGGCCAGGCGACCGACGACCGGATTCATGCCGGTCCCTTGTCCTTCGAGCTCTCGGTCGGCCGCGAGCGGCTGATCGTCAACCTGGGCGGCGCCGGCTTCCTGCCGGGGGAGTGGTCGGATGCGCAGCGCGCGACCGCGGCGCATTCCACCCTCGCCATCGACGACACCAACGCGATCCGCCTCGAAACCGGCGCCCCGCCCCCGGCGATCGAGCTCAAACGCGACGAGGCCGACGGCCAGGTCTGGCTGGAGGCGAGCCATGACGGCTATGTCGACCGGCTCGGCGCCAGCCACCGGAGGCGCCTCTACCTCTCGGCCGACGGCGAAGATCTGCGCGGCGAGGACCTGGTCACCGGCGCCGCCGGCAAGCCCTTCCAGCTGCGCTTCCACCTGCACCCGCGCGTCCAGGTGTCGCTCGCCCAGAACGCGGCGGCGGCGCTCCTCAGGCTGCCGTCGGGCAGCGGCTTCCGCCTCAGGGTCTCCGGCGGCCGCCTCGACCTCGGCGAGGCGGTCTATCTCGGCCGCGCCGGCGAGATGAAGCGGACACAGCACGTTCTCGTGACCGGGGTGCTCGACGGCCAGACGACGCTCAAATGGGCGCTGCGCCGGGAGGGCCGGCGCTAACTATTCGTAAAGATCTTCCATGGTGTAGTGCCACGGTCGCCAGCGCGACGCCAGGGAGACGAGCATGCACCAGCTGGAGCAGATGGGCGCGAACCGGCGCATGGACCCGCGGATCGAGCCGGGCAATGGCTGGATCGACATCGAGGGCCTGCGCTACGAGGTCTGCGACGTCAGCGTCTCCGGCATGCTCGTCCGGCCCTATGCCGGCGGCCACCGGATCGGCTCCGCATTCAGCTTCCGGCTCCACCTCCGCGGCGCTGGCAACGCGGAGGTGGTGATCGACGGCGGCGCCGTGGTCGTGCGGATAACGCCGAGCGAGATGGCCGCCCAGTTCTTCCATCTCGATGCCGGGCAGTATCCGAAGTTCGACGACTATCTCGACCACCTCGCGGGTATCCGCCTTACCCCGGACGCGACGCCTCACTGATCCGTCCGTAGGTCCGCTCCACCGTCCCGGTCGCGTTCAGCACCTCGTCCGGCCCGACCTGTGTCATCCCGTGGCGTTCGAGGTGCGCGGCGAGGCCGAGCCAGGCGACGCCGGTGAACATCGGCAGGCCCTCGCCGAACCGAATCAGCTCGATCGACAGCCTGATCTCGTCGATCCGACCGATCTCCAGCAGATAGTCGTGGACGCGCGTGCCGCCGAGAACGGCGACGAGCCCCTCGACTTTCGCCGTCTCCAGCGCCTCGTCGAAGGTAGCCCCCGCCGGATTGAAGCCTAGGTGCTTCTCGGTGAGCCAGGCGACGCCCTTGACGCTGCTGGTGAAGACGATGCGCTTGCGCTCGGGCCGGGGCGCGGTCTCGTCGGTGACCCGACCGAGAACCGACCAGGTGACCCTGGCCATGGTCGCGCGGAATCGCTCCTGCTCCTCCGGGCTCGCCCAGGCCCAGGGCGGATCGCCCTGGTGACGGGCGATGAAGCCGTCCGCTGAGACGACCGCCAGCAGCAGGAATTCCGCCGTCACCGTCACGCCCCTTGATCTGATCACAGGCCGGCGCCCATTGTAGCTCTCCTGCCTTCATCCGGACGACGCGTAAACCATGCCCGCTGCCTCTCCCCGCGTCGGCCTCTTCGTCACCTGCCTCGTCGACCTGATGCGCCCCTCGGTCGGCTTCGCCGCGGTCAAGCTCCTGGAAAACGCGGGCTGCCGGGTCGAGGTTCCTGAAACCCAGACCTGCTGCGGCCAGCCCGCTTTCAACTCCGGCGACCGCAAGGATGCCCGCGACGTCGCCCGGGGCGTGATCGCCGCTTTCCAGGGATTCGACTATGTCGTCGTTCCCTCCGGAAGCTGCGCCGGGATGATCCACGAGCACTATCCGGCCCTGTTCGCGAACGAACCGGAGACGCTGGCCAAGGCCCAGGATCTCGCCAGGCGTACCCATGAGCTCGTCTCCTTCCTGGTCGACGTGCTCGGGGTCGGGCAGGTGGACGCCGCCTATGACGGCGTCGCGACCTATCACGACTCCTGCTCGGGGCTCCGCGAGCTCAAGGTCAAGGCGCAGCCGCGCCGGCTCCTGGCGTCGGTCAAGGGGCTCGGCCTGAAGGAGCTGCCGGGTGCCGAGATCTGCTGCGGCTTCGGCGGCACCTTCTGCGTCAAATACCCCGACATCTCCGAGCGCATGGCCGCCGACAAGGCCGACGACGTGACCGCGACCGGCGCCGACACGCTGCTCGCCGGCGATCTCGGCTGCCTGATGAACATGGCCGGCAAGCTTCAGCGCCAGGGGTCACCCGTCCGCGTCCGCCATGTCGCCGAGGTGCTGGCGGGAATGACCGATGCGCCGCCGATCGGCGAGCCGAAAGGCTGACGCCGATGGAATCGACCAGCCACGCCTTCAAGGCGAACGTAGAGAAAGCCATGGTCGACCCGGGCCTGCAGAAGGCGCTGGGTATGATGAAGACGGGTTTCCAGACCCGACGGCTCGCCGCCATCAACAAGCTGCCCGAGTTCGATCGGCTTCGCGACCAGGGCCGCGACATCAAGAACCACGTGCTCGAGAACCTCGACTTCTACCTCGAACGCTTCGAGAGGAAGGTCACCGAGGCCGGCGGCCATGTCCACTGGTGCCGGACCGCCGAAGAGGCGCGCGAGACCATTCTCGGTCTCTGCCGCAAGGTCGGGGCGAAAACCGTGACCAAGGGCAAGTCGATGATCGCGGAAGAGATCGCGCTCAACGACTTCCTCGAGGAGAAGGGGATCGAGCCGATCGAGACCGATCTCGGCGAATACATCATCCAGCTCCGCCGCGAGCCGCCGAGCCACATCATCGCGCCGGCCATCCATCTCAACAAGTCGGATGTGATCGACGCCTTTCACAAAGCCCACACGCATCTCGACCCGGACCGCCCGATGGACGATCCGAACACGCTCCTCGAAGAGGCGCGGAACGTGCTCCGGCCGAAGTTCCTGGCCGCCGACGTCGGCATCACCGGCGCCAACTTCATGATCGCCGAGACCGGCTCGACCATCATCGTCACCAACGAGGGCAATGGCGACCTGACGCAGATCCTGCCCAAGGTCCACATCGTGCTGGCGAGCCTGGAGAAGCTGGTCCCGACATTCGAGGACGCGGCAACCATCCTGCGCCTCCTGGCGCGCTCGGCCACCGGCCAGGAGTTCTCGGTCTACACCACCGTCTCGACCGGTCCAAGGCGGCCGGGCGACCTCGACGGGCCGGAGGAGTTCCACGTCGTCCTCCTCGACAACGGCCGCACCAACATCCTCGGCACCGAGTTCCAAGAGATGCTGCGCTGCATCCGCTGCTCGGCCTGCCTCAACCATTGCCCGGTCTATTCCACGGTCGGCGGCCATGCCTATGGCTGGGTCTATCCGGGGCCGATGGGGGCGGTGCTGACGCCGACCCTGATCGGCATCGAGGAAGCCGGCCACCTGCCCAATGCGTCGACCTTCTGCGGGCGCTGCGAAAGCGTGTGCCCGATGCGCATCCCGCTGCCGAAGATGATGCGGCACTGGCGCGAGCACGAGTTCGAGCGTCACCTGTCGCCGTCGGCGATGCGCTCGGGCCTGGCGCTCTGGGCCTGGTTCGCTACAAGGCCGAGGCTGTATCGTCTGGCGACCGGGATCGCCGCGCGCCTCCTTGGGCTTTTCGGCCGTGCCCACGGACGCTACGGCTGGCTGCCTCTGGCGTCGGGCTGGACCAAGGGCCGCGATTTCCCCGCACCTGAAGGCAAGACCTTCATGAGCCAATGGGCCGCACGGCGGAAGGCATCATGAGCGACGCCCGCAGCCAGATCTTAGGCTCCGTCCGCCGCGCGCTCAGGCGCGACGCGCTGCCAGCCGACAAGGCGGCGGCGCTGGAGGCACGGCTCCGCGATCCCAAGCCCAATCTGATCCCGGCCCGCGCCCGGGGCGACGCCAAAGCGGTCGTCGAGCTCTTCGTCGAGATGGCCGGAAATGCGGCGGCGACCCTTACCCGGGTCAAGAGCGCCAAGGACGTCCCGGGCGCCGTCGCCGACTTTCTCGCCAGCCAGAACCTGCCGGCGTCCTTCGTCATGGCGCCCGACCCGGAGCTGGACACCATCCCCTGGAGCGAGCGCCCGACGCTCTCGATCCGCCGCGGCAAGACCGACGGCGGCGACCAGGTCAGCGTCACCGGCGCCTTCGCCGCCATCGCCGAGACCGGCACGCTGATGCTGACCTCCGGCCCGGACCATCCTTCGACCCTCAACTTCCTGCCGGAGACGCATGTCGTCGTGCTTCCGGCCGGCAAGGTCGTCGGCCCCTACGAGGAGGCGTGGGCGCGGCTCCGCGCCGGCCGCGACGGGACGCTGCCGCGCACCGTCAACTTCGTCACCGGGCCGTCGCGCAGCGGCGACATCGAGCAGCGCCTGCTGATGGGCGCGCACGGGCCCCGGCGCCTGCACGTGGTGCTGATCGAAGACTGATGGCGCGGAAACCCACGCCCGAGGAACGTGCCCTCTGGGCGAAGGCGATGGTCGACGCCAAGCCGCTGAAGCGGCGCGGCAAGAAAGCCGAGACGCCGACGCCCGAGGCGGCACATCCGGCGGAGACGCCGAAGAAGCCGAAGAAGGTGGGGCGGCTACCGCCTCCGCCGCCCCCTGCTCCGCCGCCGGCACAGCAGGCGAAGGTGCCGATCGAGGTCGCCCCACGCCTCGCCCCCGGCATCGACAAGCGGACGGCCGAGCGCTTCCGCAAGGGCCAGCGCGAGATCGAAGGGCGCCTGGATCTCCACGGCATGACCCAGGACGCGGCCTGGCGCCGGCTGGTCTCGACCATCGAACGCGCGCACCGCGACGGCAAGCGGGCGCTGCTGGTGATTACCGGCAAAGGCAGCGCCGGCGGCGGCGTGCTTCGCACGAGGGTGCCGCGCTGGCTGACCGAGGCGCCGCTGAAGCCGCTGGTGCTGGCCCATGCCCCGGCGCAACCCAAGGACGGCGGCTCCGGCGCGCTCTACGTGCTGCTGCGGCGCAAGCGCTGAAGGCTCAGATCCCGAAGATGGAGGCAAGCCCGGTGCGCGCGCTCAACGCCGCCATGGCCTCGTCCGAGGGTTTCATCACGGGCTCCGACGCGGCCTTGAGGATCGACGGCAGGAGTGCCACGTCGCCGGCCGACAGCAGGAACACGCCTGGGCGGCTCAGGATCCAATGCACGGCCGGACGGATGTCGTCCATCGCCTCCAGCGGTTGATACCAGGTCGTGCGGTCGCGCTTGGCGCCGGCCGCCCACGGCCCCCTGGCCACGCCCTTGATCGTCTGAACGGCCACGTTCCGTTCGGCGGCGAGCTTCATCGTGCGTTCGAAGTCCGGCGCATAGGTCTTGTGCTGGGCCGCGAACCAATTCCACGGCAGCAGGATCGAATCGAAGTCGAAGCGCTCCAGGCTGCGCCGATGCATGGCGGCGACGTTCCAGCCATGGCCGGTCACGCCGATGTACTTCACCAGCCCCTGCTCGCGCGCCTCGATGCAGGCCTTCAACGCCCCATCCGCCGACAAGGCCCGCTCCCACTCGTCCGGGTGGATGAGCGCGTGAAGCTGAATGAGATCGACGTGGTCGGTGCGGAGCCGGTCGAGGGAACGGCGGATGCTGTCCCGCGCCGCCGCATAGTCCCGATCGCCGGTCTTGGTCGCCAGGAAGAAGCGGTCGCGGTGACGGTCCATCCAGGGTCCGACCCGGCGCTCGGCGTCGCCGTAGCTGGCCGCGGTATCGATATGGTTCACGTCGTGCTCGATCAGGAGATCGAGCACCCGGTCGGCGACACCCTGGTCGACCCGCGCCAGCGCCGCGGCACCGAATACCACCGCCGAGCTCATATGGCCGGTGCGCCCGAAGACCCGCTTCTCGATCGCCATCATCGCTCTCCCGGCCTCGAGGAATGCATAGGCAAGCCCTTGCCGCCGGGTATGATGTCACACTCCCCGGCGAAGACGGAAACCGGCCCAAAGCTGAGCATGAGCGTACATATCCACCTGGATCCGGTCGGCGGCATCGCCGGCGACATGTTCGCCGCCGCGATGCTGAATGCCATGCCCGAGCACGCTCTGCCGCTGCAGCAGGCGATCGACGGCCTGCTGCTTCCCGCAGAAGTGAAGGCGAAACTGACCCCTCACGACGACGGCACGCTGACCGGCGCCCGCTTCGACGTCTCCCTGCCCAAGCCGGACGGCGAGCACGATCACGATCACCGCTCGTTTCGCGAGATCCGCCGCTACCTCGACGGCTCGGCCCTCGACGCCGCGGTCCGCAGCCGCGCGCTCGCGATCTTCCGGACCCTGGCCGAGGCCGAATCCCAGGTGCATGGCTACGCCGTCGAAGACGTCACCTTCCACGAGGTCGGCGCCTGGGACTCGATCGTCGACATCGTCGCCGCGGCCTTCCTGATCGAACGGGCCGGTGCGCGCTCCTGGTCGGTGGCACCGCTGCCGACGGGCTCCGGCCGGGTGAGGACCCAGCATGGCGAGCTGCCGGTGCCCCCGCCGGCCGTGGTCCTTCTCCTGAAGGGGTTCGTCGTGTTCGACGACGGCCGGTCGGGCGAGCGGGTGACGCCGACCGGCGCCGCCATCATCCGGCACCTGGCGCCGACGCCGCGACTGCCGGACGGCCTCTTCCGCCACGATCGCGTCGGCTACGGCTTCGGCACAAAGCGTTTCGAGGGCATCAGCAACGTGCTGCGCGTGATGGTGCTGGTGCCCGTCGAGTCCGGACAGGCCGAGGAGGAAGTCGGCGTCATCAGCTTCGAGGTCGACGACCAGACGCCCGAAGACCTCGCCGTCGCGCTCGATCGCCTGCGGGGCTTTCCGGGCGTGATCGACGTGGTGCAATCCGCCGCCTTCGGCAAGAAGGGACGCATGGTCGCGAGCATCCGCGTGCTGGCGTCAGCGACGGCGACGGATGCGGTGGCGGATCGCTGCTTCGCCGAGACGACGACGCTGGGCGTCAGGCTGGAGCGCGTGCAGCGCCGCGTCCTGCCGCGGGAGATCACGTCGGTCGGCGATGGCGAAAGCGGATCGGTCCGGGTCAAGCGCGCCCAGCGGCCGGGCGGCACGGTCACCGCCAAGGCCGACATCGACGATGTCGCCGCCACCTCCGGCGACCATCGCGAGCGTATGCATCGGCGTCAGCGGATCGAGCAGGCGGCGTTGGCCGGGGAGGAGCGGGATGTCTGAGGCCGCGCGGCTCGCGGACGCGCTGGGCACGCTGCTCGACGGCATCGGTCCGGTTGCCGTCGCCGTGAGCGGCGGCGTCGACAGCACCACGCTCGCCACGCTCGCCCATCGGCGGCTGGGACATCGGGCGAGGATGATGCATGCGGTGTCCCCGGCGGTGCCGCCGGAAGCGACCGAGCGCGTGCGGGCGCTCGCACGGAGCGAGGGCTGGCACCTCGAGATCCTGGACGCGGGCGAGTTCGAGGACCCGCGCTACCGCGCCAATCCGGCGAACCGCTGCTTCTACTGCAAGACCAATCTCTATGCGCGGATCGCGCCGATCGCGGCGGCGGCCGACGCGGTCACTCTCTCCGGCACCAACCGCGACGATCTCGCGGATTGGCGCCCCGGACTGAAAGCCGCCGAAGACCATGGCGTGCGCCATCCCTATGTCGAGGCCGGCATCGACAAGGCGGGCGTGCGCGTCCTCGCCCGCCATCTCGATCTCGGCGAGATCGCCGAGCTTCCGGCGTCGCCGTGCCTGTCGAGCCGGATCGAGACCGGGATCGCCATCGACCCGGATGAGCTGGCGCTGGTGCACGAGGTGGAGAGGCTCATCGGCGCCCGGCTCGGCGCGCCGACGGTGCGCTGCCGGCTCCGCCGCACCGGCCTCGTCATCGAGCTCGACCAAGCGAGCCTCGACGGACTGGCCTCGGCGGAGCAGGACACGCTGACGGCCGCCGTCGCCGCGATCGCGCGCGCGCGAGGGGGCGAGCGGCCCATCGCCTTCAAGGCCTATCGCATGGGCAGCGCGTTCCTCAGATCGTCCGCACCATGAACGACAGCGGCATCAACCTCGATTTCGATCGGGCGCAACGTCTCGGCTTCGACGAAGCGATGTTCTGCTCAGGCAAATCCGCGGGACAGATCGCGACGATCCTCGACCGCGTCGCCGAGCGCGGCGGCAGCATGCTCCTGACCCGGCTCACCGCCGGCACCTTCGCCGAGCTGCCTGAGGCCGTGCGACCGAGGTTGGACTACGAGCCACTGTCAGGCACCGCCTATTTCGGTTATGTCGCCCAGCCCGCGCGGTCGGGCGAGGTCGCCGTGGTCGGCGCCGGAACCTCCGACATGGGCGTCTGCCGCGAGGCGGTGCGCACGCTGGGCTATCACGGGATCAAGGCGAGCGAGGTCTACGACGTCGGGGTCGCTGGGCTCTGGCGGCTGCTGGAGCGGGTCCCGGAGATCGTGCGCCATCCCGTGGTGATCGCGGTCGCCGGCATGGACGCGGCCCTGGTGAGCGTGCTGGGCGGGCTGGTGCCCGGCCTGGTGATCGGCGTTCCGACCTCGGTCGGCTACGGCGTCGCCAACCGAGGCGAGACCGCGCTGCACGCGGCGCTCGCCAGCTGCGCCCCCGGGGTGCCGGTGGTCAACATCGACAATGGCTATGGTGCCGCCTGCGCGGCGATCCGCGCGCTCCGTGCCGCCGAAAGGATGGGGAGGTCGTCTTGACCAGCTCGAAGCTCGAAGTCGCGTTCGGTCGAAGCCAGCTGGGCATCACCCTGCCTGCCGAGGCCAACGCGCATGTCATCCGCAAGCGGCAGCTGCCGAAGATCGCCGATCCCAGGGCCGCAATCCGCGGCGCGCTCGACCGGCCGATCGGCTCAGCATCGCTGAGGACGCTCGCCGCTGGCAAGGTCAGCGCTTGCATCCTCATCTGCGACATCACCCGGCCGGTGCCCAATCACCTGTTCCTCCGGCCGATGATCGAGGATCTGATGGCGGCCGGCATTCCGGCATCCGGCATCACCGTCCTGGTGGCGACGGGATTGCATCGCCCCAACCTCGGCGCCGAGCTGGAGGAGCTGGTCGGCGATCCCTGGGTGATGAAGACGGTCAAGGTCGCGAACCACGACGCCCGCGATGATGCCGGGCATGTGGATTTCGGCTTCACGCCGAAGCGGCGGACGCCAGTCAGGCTGGACAGGATCTTCGTCGAGGCGGATCTCCGCATCGCCACCGGCCTGGTCGAGCCGCATTTCATGGCGGGATGGTCCGGCGGCCGCAAGGTGGTCGCCCCCGGCGTCGCCCATCACACCACCATCCGCACCTTCCATTCCGCCCGCTTCATGGAAGATCCGCTGGCGGTCCAGTGCAACCTCGTCGGCAATCCGCTGCACGAGGAGCAGCTCGAGATCATCCGCATGCTGGGCGACGTCTACGCGCTCAACACGGTGATCGACGAGGAGCGCAACCTCGCCTTCGTCTCCTTCGGCGAGATCATCGGGAGCCACCTCGCCGCCGTCGCCTACGTCGAGGCGGCGACACGGATCCCGATCGGCCGGCGCTTCTCCACCATCGTGACCTCGGCCGCGGGCTATCCCTTGGACAAGACCTACTACCAGACGGTCAAGGGCATGGTGACGCCGCTCGACATCCTCGCCCCCGGCGGAACCCTGATCATCGCGTCGGAATGCTCGGAAGGCTTCGGCTCGCCCGAGTTCCGCGAAGCGCAGAAACGGCTGGTCGAACTCGGTCCCGACCGCTTTCTCGCAACATTGACCGCGAAGTCGCTGGCCGACATCGACGAGTGGCAGACCGAGATGCAGCTGAAGCCGATGCGCCGCGGCCGCATCCAGCTCTATACGACGGGCCTCGGCCCCGAGGAGCTGTCGATCACCGGTGTCGAGACGATCGGATCGGTCGAGGCGGCGGTCGGCGCCAGCATCGCGCGCAGCGGCGACCGCAGCGTCGCGGTCATTCCCGAAGGGCCCTACGTGGTGCCCGTCTATGGCGGCGCGGCCGGCGACTAGAAAGCGAAACCAGCGCGTGCGTTCGCGGCTTGCCGGCATCACGAAGAGCACGCACAATGCCGGCGAGAATGATCGGACCATCCCGCCAGCGGGCAGCGAGGTCCGTCCACACCAGGGAGGTATTCGACCATGCGCCGTCGCGACATCGTCCGTTCATGCCTTGCCGCCGCCGCAGCGATGCTGCTGGCGTCCGGCCCCGCCAGCGCCCAGCAGGCCATCACGCTGCACGGCGCGTCCCAGTTCAACGACGACCACGCCTTCACCAAGGCGATGGTCAAGTTCGAGGAGCTGGTGAAGCAGTACTACGGCAAGCCGATCAACTTCGTCCTGCACAAGAACAGCGAGCTCGGCCTCGAGAAGCAGTATTTCGAGTACATGGCGCAGGGCAAGGCGGTCGACTACGCCATCGTCTCGCCCGCGCACATGTCGACCTTCTCCAAGGCGGCGCCGTTCATCGACGCGCCGTTCCTGTTCCGCGACCTCGACCATTGGAACAAGGTGCTGGACGCCGACATCCTGAAGCCGATCGCCGACGAGGTCGCCCAGAAGGCCGAGGTGATGCTGATCGGCTATGCCGGCGGCGGCGTCCGCAACATCTTCGTCAACAAGCCCGTCGGCAACATGACGGAGCTGAAGGGCCTCAAGGTACGCGTGCAGGGCGCGCCGATCTGGTCGAAGACCTTCGCCGCCGCCGGCATGGCGCCGACGGTGATCGCCTACAACGAGGTCTACAACGCGATCCAGAACAACGTCATCAGCGCCGGCGAGAACGAGGCCGCCGGCGTCGAGCAGATGAAGTTCTTCGAGGTCGCGCCGCATCTCGCGATGACCGAGCACGCCATCACGATCCGGCCGCTCTGCTTCTCGGCGAAGACCTTCAAGAGCCTGCCCGCCGATCTGCAGGCCGCCATCGTCAGGGCCGGCAAGGAAGCCGGCGCCTATGGCCGCAAGATCGAATCCTCGGAAGACTCGCAGAAGCTGGAAGCCCTCGAGAAGGCGGGCAAGCTTAAGCGCGTTCCCTTCGCCGGCCGCGACGAGATGAAGAAGCTTGTCGATCCGGTGATGATCGCCTATGCGAAGGAAATCGAGGCCGACCAGATCCTCGCCAAGATCAACGCCATCAAATAGCGCGAGACCGGCGTCGTCCAGCCGCAGTCGGGGCGATCCCGGCTGCGGCTTTTCTATCCTCCGACCCGCGAGGCCTCATGACCGGAGTGCCGATCAACCACGGCAGCCCGTGGCGCCGTCTGACGGCCGCCTATCACCGCCTGCTGTCGCTCCTCCTGATGTTCTCGGTCGCCATCCTCGTCATTCCGGTCGCGCTTCAGATCTTCTCCCGCTTCACCCACCTGATCCCGCACTACATCTGGACCGAGGAGATGGCCCGGTTCCTGTTCATCTGGACGATCATGATCGGCGCCATGATCGGCGTGCGCGAGCGCGGCCATTTCGAGGTCGACCTCTGGCCGCGCCTGGGTCCGAAGGCAGAAGCCGGCGTGAGGCTCCTGGTCGCCCTCGCCGTGCTCGCCTTCGCCATGGTGTTCGTCTGGTCCGGGATCGAGTTCACCCGTTTCGCCTGGAACCGCATCTCCGAGCTGGCCGAGCTGCCGCTTTGGCTGATCCACATCGCCTGGCCGATCACCGGCGTCACCAGCGCGCTGTTCCTCGCCGAGCAGATCTACGACAACCTCCGCGTCCTCTTCGGGAAAGCGGCATGACCGGCGCGGTGCTGAGCCCGGGCGAGGCCGCGGCGATCCTGTTCGGGCTGTTCTTTCTTCTGCTGGCGCTGCGGGTGCCGGTCGCGTTCTCGCTCGGGCTCGCCTGCCTGCCGATCCTCTTCATCGAGCCCCGCCTCTCGGCGATGATGCTCGTCCAGGAGACCTTCAACGCCTACAACTCGTTCATCCTGCTGGCGGTTCCGTTCTTCCTGCTCACCGCCAACCTGATGAACGTCGGCGGCATCACCGACCGCCTAGTGCGGCTGTCGCGCGCCATGGTCGGGCACTTTCCAGGCGGGCTCGCGCAGATCAACGTCGTGCTGTCGATCTTCTTCGCCGGCATCTCCGGTTCGTCGACCGCCGACGCGGCCAGCCAGTCGAAGATCTTCATCGAAGCGCAGCGCAAGGAAGGCTACGACGACAGCTTCTCGGTGGCGATCACCGCCGTCTCCGCCGTGCTCGCGGTCATCATCCCGCCTTCGATCCTGATGATCGTCTGGGGCGGCGTGCTGACGGTGTCGATCGGGGCGTTGTTCCTCGCCGGTATCATTCCCGGGCTGCTGATCGGTTTCGTCCAGATGGCGACGGTCCACGCCTACGCCAAGCATCGGGGATACCCGACCTACCCGCGCTCGACCTGGCGCGAGCTCGTCGTCGCCTTGAGCATCTCGATCCCCGCGCTGATGACGCCGATGATCATCATCGGCGGCAAGATCTTCGGCTGGTTCACCGCGACCGAGTCGGCTTGCATCGCCGTGCTCTACGCCGCCGTTCTCTCGCTCATCGTCTATCGCGAGATGGACCTCAAGGGCCTCAAGGAGGCGCTGCTCGACACCGGCCGGCTGGCAGGCGTCGCGCTGTTCTGCGTCGGCACCGCCAGCGCCTTCGGCTGGCTCCTGGCCTACTACCAGATCCCGAAGGCGATCCTGGCCGGTGTCGGCGCGTGGGAGATGGGGTTGGTGGCCACCGGCTTCTTCATCGCCGCGGTCTTCCTGGTCGTCGGCTGCTTTCTCGATGCCATCCCGGCGATCATCATCGTCGGCAGCATCCTGCAGCCTCTGACCAAGGCGGTCGGCATGGACCCGGTCCACTTCGCCATGATCGGCATCGTGTCCCTGGCCTTCGGCCTGGTCACGCCGCCCTACGGGCTCTGCCTCATGATCGCCTGCTCGATCGCCGGGATCCGCATGATCGACGCGCTCAAGGACACGTTCATCATGCTGCTGCCGATGCTGGGTGTCCTTGCGCTCGTGATCCTCTGGCCGGCGGTCACGCTGTTCCTGCCGTCGCTGATCTCACCCGAGTTCCTCAGATAGCGCGCCGTCGCCGGCGCGCTGGGTCACCTCCAGCACGGTGAGGGTCCGCTCCTCGTCCGCGCGCGTCCGCCACCGGATGGACTGGCCGGCCTTGAGGCCGATCAGCGCCGCGCCGACGGGGGTCAGCACCGAGAGACGGCCCTTTTCCATGTCGGCCTCCTCCGGATAGACCAGGGTCACGTCGTGGCGCTCGCCCTGGTCGTCGTCGAAGACCACGCGTGCGCCCATGATCACCACGTCGGCGGCAACCTCGCGCGTCGGCACCACCCGGGCACGCTCCAGCTCCTGGCCGAGATAAGAGGCGACCTCGGGGAGCTTGTACTCGGCCGCGCTCGCCAGCTGATCCAGCCGGCTGAAATCGGCGGCGCCAAGGGTGATCTGGGGAAGGGTGGTGTCGGTGTTCATCGTCGCCTCCAAACGGGATGCGCAAAACCGCTCTCCCGAGCGGTCATAGGTCAGG
>CAMBVS010000026.1 GCA_945871425.1 Rhizobium sp. Q54
CCGCTCGACTGCCCGATCTGCGACCAGGGCGGCGAGTGCGACCTGCAGGACCAGGCCGTCGCCTACGGCATGGACCACAGCCGCTACAAGGAGAACAAGCGCGCGGTCAGGGACAAGGAGATGGGGCCGCTGGTCAAGACCATCATGACCCGCTGCATCCATTGCACCCGCTGCGTCCGCTTCGCGACCGAGGTCGCCGGGGTCGACGACCTGGGAT
Source organism: Rhizobium sp. Q54 (assembly GCA_945871425.1). GTDB lineage: Bacteria > Pseudomonadota > Alphaproteobacteria > SHVZ01 > SHVZ01 > SHVZ01. The sequence goes on from CAMBVS010000026.1 coordinate 218, forward strand.
TGCTCTACCGCGGCGAGAACGCGCAGATAACCACGTATTTGGAGAAGGCCTTCGCCTCCGAGCTCTCCGGCAACGTCATCGATCTCTGCCCGGTCGGCGCGCTGACCTCCAAGCCCTACGCCTTCACCGCGCGCCCCTGGGAGCTCCGGAAGACGGAGTCGGTGGATGTCTCCGACGCGCTCGGCTGCAACATCCGCATCGACGCCCGCGGCAACGAGGTGCTGCGGGTGCTGCCGCGGCTCAACGAGGACGTCAACGAGGAGTGGATCTCCGACAAGGCCCGCTTCGCCTGCGACGGGCTGAAGCGCCAGCGCCTCGACCGCCCCTATGTGCGGAAGGACGGCAAGCTTCAGCCGGCGAGCTGGGACGAGGCGCTGACGGTCGCCGCCGCGAAGCTGAAGGCGGCCGGATCGAAGGCCGCCGCCATCATCGGCGATCTCGCCGACGCCGAGTCCATGGTGGCTCTCAAGGACCTGATGGCAGGCCTGGGATCGACCAGCATCGACTGCCGCCAGGACGGCGCCAAGCTGGACGCCTCGACCCGCGGCGCCTACCTCTTCAATGCCGGCATCGCCGGGATCGAGCAGGCCGATGCGATCCTCCTGGTCGGCGCCAACCCGCGCGCCGAGGCGCCGGTGCTGAACGCCCGCATCCGCAAGCGTTTCCTTGCCGGCGGACTCAAGATCGCCGCGATCGGCCCCGTCGCCGACCTGACCTTCCCGGTCCAAAACCTCGGCGCCGGCCCGCAGACGCTGGCCGAGGTCGCCGAGGGACGCCACCCGTTCTTCGAGACGCTGAAGTCGGCGAAGAAGCCGATGCTGATCATCGGCCAGGGTGCGCTGCGCCGGGGCGATGGTGCCGCCGTGCTGGCCTCGGCGCGGGCGCTGGCCGAGGCGGCCGGCATGGTCCGCGAGGACTGGAATGGGTTCTGCGTTCTGCATACCGCCGCCTCTCGCGTCGGCGGTCTCGACCTCGGGTTGGTACCGGGCACGGGCGGCCGCGATGTCGCCGGCATCCTGGACGGGGCAGGGACGGGCGATATCTCCGTCGTCTACCTGCTCGGCGCCGACGAGATCGACACTCGCAAGCTCGGGAATGCCTTCGTCATCTACCAGGGCCATCACGGGGATGCCGGCGCCAACCGCGCCGACGTGATCCTGCCGGGATCGGCCTATACCGAGAAGAACGGCACCTACGTCAACACCGAGGGCCGGGTGCAGCTCGGCCGTCTTGCGGTGTTCCCTCCTGGGGAGGCGCGCGAGGACTGGAAGATCCTGCGCGCGCTCTCAGACGGGCTCGGCCAGCCGCTGGCTTACGACAACCTCGGCCAGGTCCGCCGCCGGCTGGTCCAGGTCAACCCGGTCTTTGGTACGCTCGAGACGGCGAAGCCCGGCGCCTGGGGCGCCTTCGGCCAGGCCGGTCCGATGGGGGCGGATGCCTTCGCCTTGCCGATCCGGAATTTCTACATGACCGACGCGATCAGCCGCGCCTCGCCGACCATGGCGGAGTGCACCACCGTGTTCGCGAGCGGCCAGGCCCGGACCGGCACCCATGGCTGAGTTCCTGACCGGATACGTCTATCCCGGCGCCATCATCCTGGCGCAGATCGTCGCCATCATCCTGCCGCTTCTGCTGTCGGTGGCCTATCTGACGCTGGCCGAGCGCAAGGTGCTGGCGGCGATGCAGCTCAGGAAGGGCCCGAACGTCGTCGGCCCCTTCGGCCTGCTGCAGCCGATCGCCGACGGCCTCAAGCTCTTGTCGAAGGAGACGATCCTTCCGTCGGGCGCCAACCGCGCCGTGTTCCTGATGGCGCCGATGCTGACCTTCATCCTGGCGCTGGTCGCCTGGGCGGTCATTCCCTTCGGCGAGGGCATCGTGCTCGCCGACATCAATGTCGGCATCCTCTACCTCTTCGCGATTTCCTCGCTCGGCGTCTACGGCGTGATCATGGCCGGCTGGGCGTCGAACTCGAAATACGCCTTCCTAGGTGCGCTCCGCTCCGCCGCCCAGATGGTGTCCTACGAGGTCTCGATCGGCTTCGTCATCATCACCGTGCTTCTGTGCGTCGGCTCGCTGAACCTGACCGACATCGTGCTGGCGCAGCGAACCGTCTGGTTCTGCGTGCCGCTGCTCCCGATGTTCGTCATCTTCTTCGTCTCCGGCTTGGCCGAGACCAACCGGCTGCCCTTCGACCTGCCCGAGGGCGAGTCCGAGATCGTCGCCGGCTACATGGTCGAATACTCGTCGATGAGCTTCGGGCTCTTCTTCCTCGGCGAATACGCCAACATGATCCTGGTCTCGGCGATGACCGCGATCCTGTTCCTCGGCGGCTGGCTGCCGCCCTTCGACATCGCGCCGTTCAACTGGGTTCCGGGACCGATCTGGTTCGCGCTCAAGATCGCGTTCCTCTTGTTCCTGTTCCTCTGGATCCGCGGGACCTTCCCGCGCTACCGCTACGATCAGCTCATGCGGCTCGGCTGGAAGGTGTTCCTGCCGATCTCGCTCGCCTGGGTGGTGCTTACCGCCGGCTTCCTTGTCGCCTTCGACATGGTGCCGTGACGGAGGGATGACATGGCCGTTCTAGACCGCGCCGCGAAAAGCCTGCTGCTGTCGGAGCTCATCTCCGGCATGGCGATCACCTTGCGCTACTTCTTCAAGCCCAAGGTGACGCTCAACTACCCCTACGAGAAGGGGCCCTTGAGCCCGCGCTTTCGCGGCGAGCACGTGCTTCGCCGCTATCCCAACGGCGAAGAGCGCTGCATCGCCTGCAAGCTGTGCGAGGCGGTGTGTCCGGCCCAGGCGATCACCATCGAGGCCGAGCCGCGCGACGACGGCAGCCGGCGCACGACCCGCTACGACATCGACATGACCAAGTGCATCTACTGCGGTTTCTGCCAGGAGGCCTGCCCGGTCGATGCCATCGTCGAGGGGCCGAACTTCGAGTTCGCCGCCGAGACACGCGAGGAGCTCTTCTACAACAAGGAGAAGCTGCTCGAGAACGGCGATCGCTGGGAAAGCGAGATCGCGGCCAACCTCGTCGCCGACGCGCCGTACCGGTGATGCCATGGTGATCCAGGCGCTCGCCTTCTACCTTTTCGCGCTGGTGGCCGTCGGCTCCGGCGTCATGGTCGTCTCGGCCCGGAACCCGGTGCACTCGGTCTTGTTCCTGATCCTTGCCTTCTTCAACGCCGCCGGCCTGTTCGTGCTGATGGGGGCGGAGTTCCTGGCGATGATCCTGGTCGTCGTCTATGTCGGCGCCGTCGCCGTGCTGTTCCTCTTCGTCGTCATGATGCTCGACATCAACTTCTCGCGGTTGCGCCAGGGCCTGCTCCGCTACCTGCCGGTCGGCGCCGCGGTCGGCCTGATCCTTCTGGCCGAGCTGGTGCTGATCTTCGGCTCCTGGATCGGCGCGCCCGACGGTTCCCAGACCCGGCCGATGGCGCCGGCATCCGAGATGACCAACACCGAGGCGCTCGGGCGGATCCTCTATACGGATTACGTCTACCTGTTCCAGGCCTCGGGCATGGTGCTGCTGGTCGCCATGATCGGCGCCATCGTGCTGACGCTTCGCCAGCGCGACGGCGTCCGCCGCCAGACCGTCGGCACCCAGGTGGCGCGCACCAAGGCGGACTCGGTCGAGGTGGTGAAGGTCCGGTCGGGGAGCGGCGTCTGATGCTGACCATCACGCTCGCCCATTACCTCACCGTCGCCGCGATCCTGTTCACGCTCGGGGTCTTCGGCATCTTCCTCAACCGGAAGAACGTCATCGTCATCCTGATGTCGATCGAGCTGATGCTGCTCGCGGTCAACATCAACCTGGTCGCCTTCTCGACCCACATGGGCGACCTGGTCGGCCAGGTCTTCGCCATGTTCGTCTTGACCGTCGCCGCTGCCGAGGCGGCGATCGGGCTCGCCATCCTCGTCGTCTACTTCCGCAACCGCGGCTCCATCGCCGTGGAAGACATCAACCTGATGAAGGGCTGACGGACGTGCTGCATGCCGCTCCTGTCTTCTTGCCGCTTCTTGGCGCGCTGATCGCCGGCTTCTTCGGCCGGATGCTCGGCGACCGCGGCTCGCAGCTCGTCACCTGCGGGGCGATGGTGCTGGCTGCCATCACCGGCGCCTACGTCTTCGTCGACGTGGCGCTGATGGGCCACGTCCGGGTGGTCGAGATCGCGTCCTGGATCGTGTCGGGCTCCTTCGACGTCACCTGGTCGGTGCGCCTCGATGCCCTGTCGGCCTCGATGGTCGGCATGATCACGCTCGTGTCGTGCATGATCCACATCTACTCCTGCGGCTACATGGCCCATGACACCTCGATCCCGAGGTTCATGGCCTATCTCAACCTCTTCACCTTCTTCATGCTGATGCTGGTTACGGCCGACAACTTCGTTCAGCTGTTCTTCGGCTGGGAGGGGGTCGGGCTCGCCTCGTACCTCTTGATCGGCTTCTGGTTCGAGCGGCCCTCGGCCAATGCCGCGGCGATCAAGGCGTTCCTGGTCAACCGGGTCGGCGACTTCGGCTTCGCGCTCGGCGTCTTCGCCGTGTTCATGGTCTTCGACTCGGTGGGATTCGACGCGGTCTTCGCCGCGACGCCGGGCAAGGTCGGGACCACGATCGATTTCCTCGGATACAATCTTGACACGCTGACCACGGTCTGCCTGCTGCTGTTCGTCGGCGCCATGGGCAAGTCGGCCCAGCTCGGCCTCCACACCTGGCTGCCGGACGCGATGGAAGGGCCGACCCCGGTCTCGGCGCTGATCCACGCCGCGACCATGGTCACCGCCGGCGTCTTCATGGTCTGCCGGCTCTCGCCGATGTTCGAATACGCGCCGACGGCGCTCGCCGTCGTCTGCTTCGTCGGCGCCTCGACCGCCTTCTTCGCCGCCACGGTCGGCCTGGTGCAGAACGACATCAAGCGGGTGATCGCGTACTCGACCTGCAGCCAGCTGGGCTACATGTTCTTCGCCGCCGGCGTCTCGGCCTACTCGGCGGCGATGTTCCATCTGATCACCCACGCCTTCTTCAAGGCGCTCTTGTTCCTCGGCGCCGGCTCGGTGATCCATGCGATGTCGGACGAGCAGGACATGCGCAAGATGGGCGGCCTCTGGAAGCTGATCCCGGTCACCTATGCGCTGATGTGGATCGGCAACCTGGCGCTTGCCGGCATTCCGCCCTTCGCCGGATTCTTCTCCAAGGACGTGATCCTGGAAGCCGCCTGGGCGGCGCATTCCGGCGTCGGCATGTACGCCTTCATCCTCGGCACGGTCGCGGCGCTGCTGACCGCGTTCTATTCCTGGCGCCTGTTGTTCCTCACCTTCCACGGCGCGCCCCGGGCCGACCACCACACCATGGAGCATGTGCACGAGTCGCCGCAGATCATGCTGGCGCCGCTCTACGTGCTGGCGGCGGGCGCCATCGTCGCGGGCTTCCTCCTGAATGGCCTCTTCGTCGGCGATGGTCGTGCGGCCTTCTGGGGCACCTCGCTGTTCGTGCTTCCCGAGCACGACACGGTCGAGGGCGCGCATCACGTGCCGGTCTTCATCAAGCTCTTGCCGACCATCGTCGGCGTGCTCGGCATCGCCGGCGCGTACCTTGCCTACATCGTCAGCCCGGACATGCCGGCGCGCACGGTCGAGGCGTTCCGCTCGATCTACCTCTTCCTCTACAACAAGTGGTACTTCGACGAGCTCTATGACCGCATCTTCGTCCGCCCGGCCTTTTGGCTCGGCCGCATCCTGTGGAAGGGCGGCGACGGCGCCATCATCGACGGGCTCGGGCCGGACGGCATCGCCGCCAGCACCGTCAGCCTCGCCAAGCGGGCCGGGCGGCTGCAGACCGGCTACGTCTATCATTACGCCTTCGCCATGCTGATCGGCGTGGTGATCCTGGCGAGCTTCTACCTCTACCGGATGGGACGTTAGGTCATGGCGAGCGACTGGCCGCTTCTCTCGCTGGTGACCTTCCTGCCCCTGGTGGGGGTGGCGATCATCTTGGTGACCCGCGGCGACGCCGCCCTGGTTGCCCGCAACGCGCGCTACGTGGCGCTGTGGACCTCGCTGATCACCTTCCTGTTGTCGCTGCTGCTCTGGACCAACTTCGACCCGGACATGTCGGACTTCCAGTTCGTCGAGAAGGCGCCCTGGATCCCGGCTTTCGGCATCAACTACACGATGGGCGTCGACGGCATCTCGATGTTCTTCGTGCTGCTCTCGACATTGCTGACGCCAATCTGCGTGCTGGCGAGCTGGGAGGCGATCGAGGTCCGGGTGAAGGAGTACATGATCTCCTTCCTGGTGCTCGAGACGCTGATGGTCGGCACCTTCTCGGCCCTCGACTTCGTGCTCTTCTACGTCTTCTTCGAGGGCGTGCTGATCCCGATGTTCCTGATCATCGGCATCTGGGGCGGCCAGCGCCGGGTCTACTCGGCCTTCAAGTTCTTCCTCTACACGCTGACCGGCTCCGTCCTCATGCTGCTGGCGATCCTCGCCATCTTCTTCGAGACCGGGACCACCGACGTGCCGACCCTGATGCAGGCGCACCTGCCGTCGGGCATGCAGAAATGGCTGTGGCTCGCCTTCTTCGCCTCCTTCGCGGTCAAGGTGCCGATGTGGCCCGTCCACACCTGGCTGCCGGACGCGCATGTCGAGGCGCCGACCGCGGGCTCGGTGATCCTGGCCGGCGTGCTCCTGAAGATGGGCGCCTACGGCTTCCTCCGCTTCTCGGTGCCGCTGCTGCCGGAGGCGACGGCCTATTTCACCCCGCTGGTCTATGCGCTGTCCGTGGTCGCGGTCATCTACACCTCGCTGGTGGCGCTGGCCCAGGAGGACATGAAAAAGCTGATCGCCTACTCCTCCGTCGCGCACATGGGCTACGTCACCATCGGCATCTTTGCGCTGAACACCCAGGCGGTGACCGGCGCCATCTACCAGATGCTGAGCCACGGCATCGTCTCGGCCGCGCTCTTCCTCTGCGTCGGTGTCGTCTACGACCGCATGCATTCCCGCGAGATCTCGCGCTACGGCGGGCTGGTCCACCGCATGCCGGCCTATGCCTTCGTCTTCATGGTCTTCACCATGGCCTCGGTCGGCCTGCCGGGGACGTCCGGCTTCGTCGGCGAGTTCCTGGTCCTGACCGGCGCCTTCCAGTCGAACACCTGGGTCGCGACGCTGGCGACCTCGGGCGTCGTGCTGGGGGCCGCCTACATGCTCTACCTCTACCGCCGGGTGATCTTCGGCAAGCTCGAGCGCGACGATCTCAAGTCGATCCTGGACCTGAGCTGGCGAGAGGTCGCGGTGTTCGCGCCGCTGGTGGTGCTGACCATCTGGATGGGCGTCTATCCGATCTCCTTCACCCGCTCGATCCATGTCTCCGTCGTCAATCTCGTGACCAAGTACGAAACCGCCTCGGTGCCGCGCCCGGCATCGCAGGCGGTCGCCCAGCGCTAGGACGCCGCCGCCCATGACCACACTCCAGCTCATGCCGGCGCTGCCGGAGATCTGGCTCGCCGTCGCCGGCATGGGCCTGCTGATGATCGGCGTCTTCCGGGGCGACGGCTGGACCCGCCAGCTCTCCTGGCTCTCGGTCGTCGTGCTTGGGATCGCCATCGTGCTGGTTCTGGGCGGCGCGCCCGGGCGCGTCGTCGCCTTCGGCGGCCAGTTCGTCACCGATCCCTTCGCCGCCTTCGTCAAGGTGCTGGTGCTGTTGGGCTCGATCATCTCGATCATCCTCTCGCTCGACTATCTCGAGCGGGAAGGGATGGCGCGCTTCGAATACCCGGTGCTGCTCGTTCTGGCGACGCTGGGCATGCTGGTGATGGTGTCGGCCAACGACATGATCACGCTCTATCTCGGGCTCGAGCTGCAGTCGCTGGCGCTCTACGTCGTCGCTGCCTTCCAGCGTGACCAGATCCGCTCGACCGAAGCCGGCCTCAAGTACTTCGTCTTAGGCGCTCTCTCCTCGGGCATGCTGCTCTACGGCTGCTCGCTGATCTACGGCTCGACCGGCGCCACCGGCTTCGAGGCGATCGCCCAGTCGATCACCGACAACGAAGGCGCGGCCTCGATCGGCCTCGTCTTCGGCATCGTCTTCCTCGCCGCCGGCCTCGCCTTCAAGGTCTCGGCCGTTCCCTTCCACATGTGGACGCCCGACGTCTACGAGGGCGCGCCGACGCCGGTGACCGCGCTTTTCGCCATCGCGCCGAAGGCGGCGGCGATCGCGCTCTTCGTCCGCGTCCTGATCGGGCCGTTCGGCGAGCTGGTGGTCGACTGGCGGCCGATCCTGGTCGCGATCTCGATCGGCTCGATGGCGCTCGGCGCCGTCGCCGCCGTCAACCAGACCAACATCAAGCGCCTGCTCGCCTACAGCTCCATCGGCAACATGGGCTACGCGCTGGTCGGTCTCGCCGCCGGCACCGAGTCCGGCGTCCGCGGCATCCTCATCTACATGTCGATCTACATCGTCATGACAGCCGGCGCCTTCGCGGTCGTCCTCTCCATGCGCCAGAAGGGCAAGATGGTTGAGGGCATCTCCGATCTTGCCGGCCTCTCCAAGACCCATCCGGGGATGGCGCTCGCCTTCGCGATCTTCCTGTTCTCGCTCGCCGGTATCCCGCCGCTCGCCGGGTTCTTCGGCAAGCTCTACGTCTTCCTCGCTGCGGTCGAGGCCGGGCTCTACACGCTGGCCGTCATCGGCGTGCTGGCCTCGGTGGTGGCGGCCTTCTACTACCTTCGCATCATCAAGCTGATGTATTTCGACGACGCCGCGGTGCCGCTCGACAAGGACGCCTCCGGGCGCTCGCTCGGCCTGGTGCAGGCGGTCACGGCTGTCCTCATCCTGCTGTTCTTCGTCTATCCGAGCCCGGTGCTGACCACGGCGGCCATGGCGGCCAGGGCCCTCTTCCCGGCATGACCCTGCCCGGGGCGTTCCGCCGGGTCGCGCATGACGAGGTCGGGTCCACCAACGCAGAGGCGATGCGGCTAGCCGAAGCCGGCGCAGCCGAATTCACGATCGTCACGGCCCGGCGCCAGACCGCCGGCCGCGGCCGCCGCGGCCGCAGCTGGATCTCGCCCGACGGCAACCTCTTCGCCTCGATCGTGCTTCGACCCGAGCGCCCGCCGGCAGTGACTTCCCAGCTCTCCTTCGTCGCAGCGCTCGCGGTCGGAGATCTCCTGGGCCGGCTAGGCGTGAAGGGTGGGATCGCCTTCAAATGGCCGAACGACGTACTGGTGGGCGGCGCCAAGATCTCCGGCATCCTGCTCGAAGGCGGAGAGGGGCATCTGGTCGCGGGCATCGGCATCAATCTCGCAGATCATCCGGCGGACACGCCCTATCCGACCACCTCCGTTCTCGCCAAGGGCGGTCTAGCCGACGTCGAGGAGGCAACCGCCGCCCTGGCGAACGCGTTTCTCGTCTGGTACCGGCGTTGGCTCGACGACGGGTTTGCGCCTATTCGTGAGGCTTGGCTCGCCCGTGCCGCCGGCCTCGGCCGCGAGATCCGGGTGACCCTGCACGAGGGCAAGGTCGATATCGGCATCTTCTCGGCGCTGGATGAGTCCGGCGCCCTCGTGTTGACCCGCGCCGGCACCAGCCGGAAGATCACCGCCGGTGAGATCTTCTTTGCCGCCTGACATGCTGCTCGCCATCAACGCCAACAACACCAACACCAAGTTCGCCGTCTTCGACGGCGAGCGTCTGGCCGGGTCGTGGCGCTGCGCCAGCGATCCCAAGCGGACCGCCGACGAATACGTGGTCTGGCTCGCCAAGCTGATGGAGATCGCAGGCCTGAAGCTCGCGGACGTCGATGGCGTGATCGTCGCCAGCGTCGTGCCCGACGGCATGTTCAACCTGAAGGCCCTCTGCCGCCAGTACCTGACCCAGGACCCGCTGGTCATCGGCGAGGCCGGCACCATCCTCGGCGTGAAGGCCAAGGTCGACCGTCCGGAGGAGGTGGGGGCCGACCGGCTGGTCAACGCGGTCGAGACCAAGTTCAGCCATGGCGGCCCGTCCATCGTCGTCGACTTCGGCACCGCCACCACCTTCGACGTGGTCGACGCCGAGGGCGACTACTGCGGCGGCGTCATCTCGCCGGGCATCAACCTCTCGATCGAGGCCCTGTTCCGGGCGGCGGCGAAGCTGCCCCAGATCGCCATCCGCCGGCCGAAGCAGGTGATCGGCAAGAACACGGTCGCCTGCATGGAATCCGGCGTCTTCTGGGGCTATGTCGGCCTGGTCGAGGGCGTCGTCCGTCGGATCAAGGCCGAGTACGGTCAGCCGATGAAGGTGATCTCGACCGGCGGCCTGGCGCCTCTGTTCGAGGGCGCGACCGATGTCATCGACGCCATGGACCCGGACCTCACTTTGCGCGGCCTTTGCCGCATCTGGCGGCTGAACCGCCCCGCATGATCGGACCCGCATGAGCAAGCCCGCCGTTACCGACTTCCTCTTCCTGCCCTTGGGCGGGGCGGAGGAGATCGGCATGAACCTCAATCTCTACGGCTATGGCGGCAAGTGGCTGATCGTCGATTGCGGCGTCACTTTCGGCGACGACTCGACGCCCGGTATCGAGCTGATCCTTCCTGACCCGGCCTGGATCGTCGAGCGCCGGAAGGACCTGATCGGCATCGTCGCGACCCATGCGCATGAGGACCATATCGGCGCCATTCCCTATCTCTGGACCCGGCTTGGATGCCCGGTCTACGCGACGCCGTTCACCGCGGCAGTGTTGAAGCGGAAGCTGCAGGAGGCGGACCTGGCGCGTCGGGTGGAGATCCGCCCGCTGCCGCTCTCCGGCAAGGTCCGGATCGCGCCCTTCGACCTCGAGCTGATCCATCTCACTCATTCGACGCCCGAGCCTATGGCGATCGCGATCACGACGCCTGCGGGCACGGTTCTGCACACGGGCGATTGGAAATTCGACCCTGACCCGCTGATCGGGCCGGTGTCCGACGAGGCCGCCTTGCGCCGTGTCGGCGATGCCGGCGTCCTGGCCTTGGTCGGCGACTCCACCAACGTCTTCGTGCCCGGCGAGGCCGGCTCCGAGGCGGACGTGCGGAAGAACCTGGAAGAGGTGGTGGGCCGCTACTCCGCCCGGGTCGTCGTCGCCTGCTTCGCCTCCAACGTCGCCCGGCTGGAATCGATCGCGCGCGTCGCCGCCAAGCACGATCGGCATGCGGCCCTGGTCGGCCGCTCGCTCTGGCGCATGTACGAGTCCGCCAAGGAGGCGGGCTACCTCCGCGACCTGCCGCCTTTCGTCTCCGAGCATGATGCCGGCTTTCTCCCGCGCGAGAAGGTGGTGATGATCTGCACCGGCAGCCAGGGCGAGCCCCGCTCGGCGCTCTCCCGCATCGCGTCGGGGACCCACCCCCATGTTGTGCTGGAGCCGGGCGACGCCGCGGTCTTCTCCTCCCGAAACATCCCCGGGAACGAGCGCTCGATCGCCAAGCTGCAGAACCAGCTCGCCAAGCTCGGCGTCGAGATCGTCACCACGGCAGAGGAGGCGGGGGTGCATGTCTCCGGTCATCCGGCCCGCGACGAGCTCGCCCGCATGTATCACTGGGTCCGGCCCCGGATCGCCATCCCTGTTCATGGCGAGGCGCGGCACCTGGCCGAGCACGCCAAGCTCGCCCGCAAATGCCAGGTGCCGGAGGCCGTCGTCGCCGAGAACGGTGCGATGATCCGCCTCTCACCGGGGCCTGCGACCATCATCGACCACGTGACCTCGGGCCGGCTCGCGCTCGACGGCAACAAGCTGGTGCCGCTCGACGGCGGCGCCATGCGTGCCCGCAAGAAGCTGATGACCAGCGGCATCGCCGTGGTGACCCTGGTCGTCGGCAAGGGGGGCAAGCTCGAGACTGATCCCATGGTCAGCCTGCAGGGCGTGATCGAGGGCGACGGCGCCCAGGCGGTGATCGCCGGCGCGGTCGAGGCCGTGACGGAGGCCTTCGAGGATCTCGGCAAGGCCGCCAAGCGCGATGACGATGCGGTCCGCGAGGCCGCCCGCCTCGCCGTCCGCCGCTGGCTCAATGCCGGGCTGGGCAAGAAGCCGCAGACCGAGGTCCACGTCGTCCGCATATGATCGGGGCTGGTATGATGCGGCGCCCAAGATGGAGGTCTCATGATCGGCCGGCTCAACCATGTCGCTATCGCCGTTCCGGATATCGCCGCCGCCTCGGCCACCTACCGCGAGACCCTGGGGGCCGATGTCTCGGCGCCCGTTGATCTCCCCGCTCATGGCGTGACCACGGTGTTCGTCAACCTGCCCAACACCAAGATCGAGCTGCTGCAGCCGCTCGGCGAGGCCTCGCCGATCGCCGGTTACCTCGCCAAGAACCCGTCGGGCGGTATCCACCATGTCTGCTACGAGGTGCCCGACATCCTGGCCGCCCGCGATGTGCTCAAGGCCAGGGGGCTCAGGGTGCTGGGCGATGGCGAGCCGAAGGCCGGCGCCCATGGCAAGCCGGTGCTGTTCCTGCATCCGAAGGATGCCCACGGCACCCTGGTCGAGCTCGAGCAGGCTTGACGTCCGATGACCTGGGTCACCGGCTTCATGGTCTATGTCGTGGTCTGGTGGCTGGTCTGGTTTGCGGTTCTGCCGCTCCGGATCGAGATCCCCGACCAGGTGCCGATCGGGCAGGCCACGAGCGCGCCTTCGAACCCGAGACTGCTCTGGAAGGCGGGCCTGACGACGGCGATCGCTGCCCTGTTGTGGGGACTCATCTACTGGATGATCGCCTACGATCCTCTCGGCATCGATTTGATGGGATCTAGATAAATGAATGAAAATAAGATATTGCTGTGATTTTTGGCTCTGATACTTGAATTAATCTGAGGCTCGCCGACATAATAAAAAGAGGGGGAGTTCTTCGTCGAAAGGGCGGAGGTCTCTATGCGGCAAAGTCCCTGGCGAACGGTGGCTTTCGTGGCGGCCCTTCTGACCGCTGTCACCTGGAGCGCCGTATCCGGCTGGTGGGTCAGTCAGTCCTGGCAATACCGCGATGTCATGGCCCGGGTCGAACTCGCGCGCGAGGGCATCGCCTGCGGTAACCGCTCGGCGTCGCCGGCGAACCAGCAGCGTTGCCGCGACCTGGCCGAGATCATGCACAGCGCCGAGGTGGCGGAGGCGTATTTCGCCGACGGCGTCGTCGTCCTCGGCCCAGGCCTGCTGCTGATCGGGCTGGCGCTCTGGCTCCGGCGTCGCGGCGCCCGGCGGGACCGCCGCAACCACGGGCCGGATCATCATCGCCGTCCCTCTGCGGCATAGCGAAGGCGCCGGGCTGATCTTATAAACGAGGGCATGTCAGGCTACTGCCGGGTCGCCCCCGGTCATCCCTTCCACGGCCCCTATCATGACGGCGAATACGGCTTCCCGGTCGCCGACGACCGGGGCTTGTTCGAGCGTCTGGTCCTGGAGATCAACCAGGCCGGGCTCTCCTGGCTTACCATCCTGAGGAAGCGGGAGGCCTTCCAGAAGGCGTTCCACGGCTTCGACATCGCCAGGGTCGCGCGCTACGGCGAGACGGATCGCGCGCGGCTGCTTGCCGATTCCGGCATCATCCGCAATCGCCTGAAGGTCGACGCCGCCATCCACAACGCCAAGGTGGTGCTCGATCTGCAGAAGAGCCATGGCGGCTTCGCCGCCTGGATCGACGCCAACCACCCGCGCCCGAAGGAGGAGTGGGTGAAGCTGTTCAAGCGGACCTTCCGTTTCACCGGCGGGGAGATCGTGGGCGAATTCTTGATGAGCACAGGTTATCTGCCCGGCGCACATGCCGAGGACTGTCCGGTGCACAAGAAAATCTTGAAGCTTGGGCCGGCCTGGAAGAAGCGGGACTGAAAACGAAACAAGGGCCTTTCGGCCCTTGTAGTCGTCCCCCGAGGATCCTCCCCAAACCCGGGCAACAGCCTTACGGTCTTTCAACCTTCGGCTTTAGTTCTTATTCTTATGTCCAACATGTAACCGATTTCATCTGGGGTGTCACGCTCAATTTTTTGGCGGGACTGCCGCTTTCGGCGCCGCTCGCTGTCCATATCGCGTGCAAATTTACCATGCGCGGCGGGGGGTTGGCCCGCGTTGACAGGGGATGGCGGCCCCACGTACGGTCTCGCCCGATTTTCATTTCCCGCCCCGCCGGAGCACTCCCATGGCCATCAAGCCGTTGCACGACCGCATCGTGATCAAGCCGCTCGACCAGGAAACCAAGACCAAGGGCGGGATCATCATCCCGGATACCGCCAAGGAGAAGCCGGTCGAGGGCAAGGTCATCGCCGTCGGCCCGGGTGCGCGCGACGCCAACGGCAAGCGCCAGCCGCTCGGGGTCAAGGTCGGCGACCGCGTCCTCTACGGCAAATGGTCGGGGACCGAGGTCAAGGTCGGCGGCGAGGACGTCGTCGTCATGAAGGAATCCGATCTCTTCGGCATCGTCGGCTGACCGTCCCGGTCAGGGTCGACCTCGACGCCGTCGCACGGCACGTCGCCGAGGTCGCCGCCGAGGAGATGATGCCGCGCTTCGGCCGTCTCGCCGCCGGCGACGTCCAGGAGAAGACCCCGGGCGATCTCGTCACCGCCGCCGACACCGCCGTCGAGGCGCGCCTCAGCCCGATCCTCGCCGGGCTGATCCCGGGCTCGCTCGTCGTCGGCGAGGAGGCGACGGCGGCCGATCCGTCGCTGCTGACCCGCCTGAAAGGCGACGCGCCGGTCTGGCTGATCGATCCGGTCGACGGCACCCTCAACTTCGCCGCCGGCATTCCGATCTTCGGCACCATCGTCGCGCTGGTGCGGGGCGGCGAGGTGCTGGCCGGCTGGATCCACGACCCGCTGCGTGAGCGCACCCTGATCGCCGAGGCGGGAGGCGGCGCTCATGTCGAGGGGCAGCGCGTCGGCGTCGCGCGTCCCGCCGACGTCAAGCGCATGTCAGGCAACTTCGCCTTCCACACCGGCGACCGCGAGCAGGCGGCGACCCTCGCGCGCAACGCTGACAAGGTCGCCTCGATCATCACGCTCCGCTGCGCCGCCGCCGACTACTTCAACCTGGCCGAGGGCCGCACCCACTTCGCCCTCTTCAACCGCACCTGGCCCTGGGATCATGCTGCCGGCTGGCTGATCCACCAGGAGGCCGGCGGCCATGGCCGGTTCCTCGATGGCCGCGTCTACGAACCGCTGGATATCTACGGCCGCCTGTTCCTGGCGCCCGACGAGGCGAGCTGGCGGCTGTTGACCAGGACGCTCTGGGCCGCTTGAGAGCGGGCGCGCCCTCCGCTAGAGAATGCTGCCTTTCCTTTCAAAGAACCGCCCCCCGGAGACCGACCGATGACCGACACCGCCAAGCCCGCGCAAAAGCCCCGCACGCTCGCCTTCCTCGGCCTCGGCGTCATGGGCTATCCGATGGCCGGACACCTGGCCAAGGCTGGGCACAAGGTCACGGTCTACAACCGCACCGGCACCAAGGCGAAGGCCTGGGCGGCGGAGTACGGCGGCAAGTCGGCGGCGACGCCGGCGGCGGCCGCCAAGGGTGCCGAGATCGTCTTCTGCTGCGTCGGCAACGATGATGACCTCCGCAGCGTCGTCTATGGCGACAAGGGTGCCTTCGCCGGCATGGCCAAGGGCGCGATCTTCGTCGACCACACCACCGCCTCGGCCGAGGTCGCCCGCGAGATCGAGGCCGCTGGCGCCAAGCTCGGCATCGGCGTTCTCGATGCGCCGGTGTCCGGCGGCCAGGCCGGCGCGGTCAACGGCAAGCTGACCGTCATGGTCGGCGGCAAGCCGGCGACCTTCAAGAAGGCCGAGGAGACGATGGCGACGTACGCCCGCGCCGTGACCCTGCTGGGTCCGGCCGGCGCCGGCCAGCTCACCAAGATGGTGAACCAGATCTGCATCGCCGGCGTCGTCCAAGGCCTGGCCGAAGGCATCAACTTCGCCATGCGCGCCGGGCTCGATGCAAAAAAGGTGGTCGAGGTGATCTCCAAGGGGGCCGCGCAGAGCTGGCAGATGGAGAACCGCGGCAACACGATGGTCGACGGCAAGTTCGACTTCGGCTTCGCCGTCGACTGGATGCGGAAGGACCTCGGCATCTGCCTCGCCGAGTCCAAGCGCAACGGCGCGCTCTTGCCGATGACGGCGCTGGTCGACCAGTTCTACGCCCATGTGCAGAAGCGTAATGGCGGCCGCTGGGATACCTCCAGCCTGATCCACCTGCTGCAGAACCTCTAGGCGAGCAGGCGGATCGCCGGCAGCAGGGCGATCGCGACGACCGCGAAGGCGAGGTCCCGCCCTTCGGGGCGCGGGACCCGCCAGTCGCTGGTGGCGGCGGCGGCTGTGAGGCCGCGCATCTCCATGGCGAGCGCCGCCGTCCCGGCGCGGCGGATGGCACCCGACAGCAGGATGATGCCGAGCGCCGGGTTGAAGCCGGCGAGCGCCTGACGCCAGCGCGGCGCGCCACCTGGCATGGCGGCGCGGGCGATCATGCGGGCCTCATCGGCCAGCGGCGGCAGGAACTGGATGGCGGCGAATGCGCCGAAGACGAAGCGCCGCGGCATGCGGGCGCGATGGACGAGGGCGCGGCCGAGGTCGGCCGGCGGTCTTCATTCTGGCCGAAGCCTAGGCGGCGCCGAGCGCTTCCCGGAAGAGGGTGGCGTCGACATTGCCGCCGGAGGCGACGACAACCACGGTCCGGCCCTTGATCGGCATCCGGCCGGTCATCACTGCGGCGATGCCGACGGCGCCGCCGGGCTCGCACACGATCTTCAGGTGGCGGAAGGCGAGTGCCATGGCACGCTTCACCTCGGTGTCGGTGACCGCTAGACCGCCCTTGAGGCGCTGCCGGGCGACGGCGAAGGTGATGTCGCCCGGAGTCGGCGCCATCAGGGCGTCGCAGATGGTGCGGGCCGCCGGGTCGTTGGTCTCGTGCCTGCCGCTGGCGAGCGAGCGCGCCATGTCGTCGAGGCCGGCCGGTTCGACCGAGTAGACCTCGGTCTCCGGCAGCCCGGCCATGAGGCCGAGCGCGACGCCGCTGACCAAGCCGCCGCCCGAGCAGGCGGCGAGGACGGCATCGGGCCTGACGCCGAGCGCCGTCGCCTGGGCTGCGATCTCGAGTCCGATCGTACCCTGGCCGGTGATGATGCCGGGGTCGTCATAGGGCTTGATCAGGGTCGAGCCGCGCTCGGCGGCGATCCTGGCGCCGATCTCCTCGCGGGAATCCTTGAAGCGGTCGTAGAGCACGACTTCGCCGCCATAGGCCCGGGTGTTGTCGATCTTCGTCGCCGGCGCATCCTTCGGCATGATCAGGCAGGCCTTGACGCCGAGCAGCTTCGCCGCCGCCGCCACGCCCTGGGCGTGGTTGCCGGAAGAGAAGGCGACGACACCGTCCTTGCGCTTGGCCTTGGCGATCATGGCGATGCGGTTGTAGGCGCCGCGGAACTTGAACGAGCCGGTCTTCTGCAGCATCTCGCACTTGACCAGCAGCCGGCCACCGAGCTCCTCGTTGAGGAGCGACGACTCGATCAGCGGCGTGACGATCGCCACGTCCCGGATGCGCTCGGCGGCGCGCCGGACGTCGTCATGGGTCGGAAGCGCATCCGTCATCCTGGGGGCTCGGCGAGCGGAGCGGTTTCGGCTCAGACGCCGAGAAGGGGGAGCAGCTCGGAAAGGCTGCGGACCTCGGTGCTGGGCTTGTCCGGGATCGTCTCCGGCGTCTGGCTCGTGCGGTTCACCCAGGCGACGCGGAAGCCGAAATGGGCGGCGGCGTGGGCGTCCCAGCCGTTCGAGCTGACGAAAAGGATCTTCTCCGCCGGCAGGCCGAGCTTGTCGGTCGCGAGCTTGTAGACCGAAGGATGAGGCTTGTAGATGCGCACTTCGTCGACCGAGAGCGTGTGGTCGAGCACGCCGCGGAGATTGTGGCCGTTGACGGCACCGGCCAGCATGGTGGTCGAGCCGTTGGAGAGGATCGCCGTGCGCAGCCCCTTGGCCTTGATGCGGGCCAGCGTGGCGGCGACGTCGTCAAACGCCGGCGGCTCCAGATAGAGCTGCATCAGCAGCGCTCTCAGGCCCGGGTCCCAGAGCTTGAGCGCGGCCAGCGCGTGGTCGAGCGCCTCGCCGGTTACGTGCCAGAAGTCGATATGCGTGCCCATCAGGCTGCGCAGCCAAGTGTACTGGAGCTGCTTCTCGCGCCAGAGGCGGGCGAGAGGCGCGGTCAGGTCGCCGAGCTTGTCGCGGCACGGCTCGGTGATCTGGCTCACGTCGAAGAGCGTGCCATAGGCGTCGAACACGCAGGCGGCGATATTCGCTGGCATCGTTTGGGCGGTCATCAGTCCTTTCCCGGAGGCCTTTTGCCGGACTGGAACGTGGCCGGTCGGGGTGAGGTCGGTCGAGCGGTCGTTGCCGCCGCCGGGGCGGCAGGGGCCGCTTCGACGACAGGGTTGGTCTCGGGCGCAGGGTTGCCGTCGCGGGCGATGACCGAGACATCCTCGCCGCCGTTGCAGGTGCGGTCGGTTTCGGCATCGCAGATTTCGTCGGCGCCGGCCTTGCCGATGCGGGCCTTGGCGACGTTGGCCTCGATCACGCCGCCGCAGCCGTAGAGGCACCAGCGGTTGAGCGCCTCGGCCTTGGCGATCGTCGGCGTCCCCCGGGGCATGCGCGCCCGGTAGATGTAGAGCGCTTCCAGCACCCGCTGGACGTAGTTGCGGGTCTCGGCGATCGGGATCTGCTCGATCCAGTCGAGGACGTCGGCCTCGCCCTTGCGGATGTCGCCATTGTCGCGGAGCCAGCGCCGGGGCCGGCCCGGCCCGGCATTGTAGCCGGCGATCGCAGGGATGTAGGCGCCGTCGAAATCGTTGATCAGCCCTTTCAGGTAGGTGCTGCCGAGCGTGATGTTGTAGGTCGGGTTCTGGGTGAGATCGGTGATCTCGTATTTGAGCCCCAGCTCCTTAGAGACGATCTTGGCGGTCGCCGGCATCAGCTGCATCAGGCCCTGGGCCTTGGCCCGGCTCACCGCCCTCTGGTCGAAGCCGCTCTCCTGGCGGATGACCGCGTGGACCAGCGCCGCTTCCGGTGCTTCGCCCTTGGGCAGCGGGATCACCGGATAGGCGTCCTCGATCAGGACGTGGCCGTCTCGGGCGACCCGGCGCGCGACCGCGACGGCGGTATCGGAACGGCCGAGGGCGCGGATGTGAGCCAGCGCCAGAGCTTTCTCGCCCGGCGTCTTGGCCTTGTCGACCAGCGCGATCGAGAAGGCGACGAACAGCTCGTTCGGTCCGAGTTCGTTCAGGATCTGGACGATGCGGGCGACCTCGTTCCGGCGGAAGGCCTGGACCTCGGCCGGAGTCGCCTTGGCGTCCTTGGGCAGCGGCGGCGGCGTGTCCGACAGCTTGCCGGCGGCGATCTGCCCGTAGAACGTGGTGATGTGCTCGGCGGCCTTGCCGTACCAGGCCCGGGCCCCGGCCGCATCGCCGGAAGCCTCGGCGGCCCGTCCGGCCCAGTAGGCGCCGCGCGCCCGGCTGATCGGTGCGGTGGTGCCGTCGTGCAGCTTCCTGAAGTGGGTAAGCGCGGCCTTGCGGTCGTCGAGGAAGCGGAGCGCCACGAACCCGGCGAAGAACTCGGCATCGGCCTGGAGCTTGCCGCCGCCGGGCTTGTGGGCGGCGGCAAGCTTGTAGGCGAGCGAGATGTCGCCGTCGCGGAGCGCCTGGCGAGCCTGGTACTCGGTCTCCCGCCACCACAGGTCCGGACGGACGAGGTCGGCCGGCGGCTTCAGCAGGATCTCGCGGGCGGCGTCGTTCTGACTGCGAATCCGGCGCCATTTCGCCCGCTCGAACAGGAAGCCCGGGTCGGTCTGCAGATTGGCCGGGACGTTGCGGATCGCGGCCTCGGTGCCGCCGGCGCCGGTCTTGAGGCGAATCCGCGCCTCGGCCAGCGTCTTCTGTCCGGGCTCGACGCGGGCCAGCATGCGCTGGAGCGGGGCGCCGGACTTCCCGTCCCAGAGCATCCTGTCGAGGCGGGTCCAATGGTCCTGGGCGCGGATGGTGTCGCGGTAGCGGAGCAGGAAGGCCTTCTCCTGAGCGACGTCGAACTCGCCGGCGGCCCAGGAGTCCCGAATCAGCTCGGCCGCCTTGGTCTTCTGCCCGGTCCGCGAATAGGCCTCGGCGAGGCGGAGCCGCCCGGCCCCGAGCGGCGGGTGCTTCTGGAACCAGGCGATGACATCGGCATCCGGCATGTCGGCCGGCATCGCCTCTTCGGCCCGGAGCCGAAGCGCTTGCCTGCCCGGCCAGTCGGGGTTCTGCGCCAAGAACTGGATGATGTCGGAGAAGCTGGCGCGGGAGCCGGCCTTCCTCAGCTCCATCCATCGGATCAGCTTGACCACGGCCGTATCTCGGCCGGCCATGGCCTGGGCGCGGTTGTAGTCGCCGCCCTCGGCGGCCTGGAGGGCGGCCTTGGCGGTGCGCAGCTCGTCCACCGGGATGCCGGCCGCGAGCGCGTGGGGCGGTGCGACGGCCATGACCAGGGCGACCGCGCAAGCGATCACCGTCCCGGCTCCTACCGGCTTCCACCCTGCCGCCATCAGTCTCTGTCCCTGATTGTCTCGGGTCACCGTCCTCGGACGGGCAACCGTCTCGCACCGGCGCCATTCTAATGGTGCCGGGCGCGGCCAACAACCTTGCCGGCTGACGCCCGGCCAACTATCGTCCGGTTAACCGCCCCTCCCGGGCGAGTCTGAGGAGATCGTCATGTTCAAGGGTTCGCTCGTGGCACTGCTCACGCCGTTCACGGCCGCGGGCAAGGTCGACGAGAAGGCCTTCCAGTCCTTCGTGGCCTGGCAGATCGAGCACGGCACCCACGGGTTCATCCCCTGCGGCACAACCGGCGAATCCCCGACCCTCTCCCATGACGAGCACAGGCGAGTGGTGGAGCTCTGCATCGAGGTGTCCAAGGGCAAGCGCCCGGTCATCGCCGGCACCGGGTCCAACTCAACCGCCGAGGCGATCAACCTGACCCGGCATGCCAAGGAGGCCGGTGCCGACGCCGCCCTGGTGGTGACGCCGTACTACAACAAGCCGACCCAGGAGGGGCTCTTCCTGCATTACAAGGCGATCCACGACGCGGTCGACCTGCCCCTCATCATCTACAACATCCCCGGCCGCTCGGTGGTCGACATGACGCCGGAGACGATGGGGCGGCTGGCGAAGCTGCCGAACATCGTCGGCGTCAAGGACGCCACCAACGACCTCGGCCGGCCGTTCAAGACCCGGCGGGCCTGCGGCGACAAGTTCGCCCAGCTCTCCGGCGAGGACGGGACGGCTCTCGCCTTCCTCGCCCAGGGCGGCGACGGCTGCATCTCGGTCACCGCCAATGTGGCGCCGCGCCAGCTCGCCGACATGCACGAGGCATGGGCGAAAGGCGACGTCGCCAAGGCCCAGGCGATCAACGAACGGCTGATGCCGCTCCACGAGGCGCTGTTCGTCGAGACCAGCCCGGCACCGGTCAAGTTCGCAGGCTCGCTTCTGGCCAAGTGCCGGGCGGACTGCCGCCTTCCGCTCGCTCCGATATCCGAGGCGACCCGGGAGCGGGTGTCGGCAGCCATGCGCGGCGCCGGCCTCATCAACTAGGAAGCCCTCGCATGGCGGCCCCGCTGCCCGACCGGGTGGCCGCCCAGAACCGGCGCGCCCGTCACGACTACTTCATTCTGAGCACGCTCGAGGCGGGCCTGATGCTCTCCGGCACCGAGGTCAAGAGCCTGCGCCAGGGCGCGGCCTCGATCGCCGAAGCCTATGCGGGCGAGCAGAACGGCGAGCTGTTCCTGATCAACGCCTATGTGCCGGAATACAAGTCGGCCAACCAGTTCAACCACGAGCCGAAGCGCCCGCGGAAGCTGCTGGTGCGCAGGCGCGAGCTGGACAAACTCCTCGGCGCCGTTCGCCGCGAAGGCGTCACCCTGGTGCCGCTGTCGATCTACTTCAACGAGCGCGGCATCGCCAAGGTCCAGCTTGGCCTCGCCAAGGGCAAGAAGAAGGGCGACAAGCGCGAGACCGAGAAGAAGCGCGACTGGGAGCGCGAGAAAAGCCGGCTCATGCGGGACAAGGGCTGAGCCGTTTCGCGATCCGGCCGACGACCTCGTCGAACATCGCTTCGGTCAGCACACCGGTGTTCGTGTTGTAGCGCGAGCAATGATAGCTGTCGGCAAGCGTGAGCCCGTTCGGTAGCGCGTGCAAGGCGCCGTGCTTGAACGGATAGGCGGCGAGCCTGCAGCCGAAGGCCCGCAAGACCTGGTTATGGGCGACGACGCCAAGGGCGAGGATCGTCTCGAGCCCGGTCAAAGAGCCGATCTCGCTCATGAAGAAGCGCCGGCAGGTCGTCTCCTCGACCGGCAGCGGCTTGTTGGCCGGCGGCACGCAGCGGACGGCGTTGGTGATGCGGCAGCCGACGAGCTGAAGGCCGTCATCGGCGCGGGCGGCATAGTCGCCGCGGCTGAGGCCATGCCGCGCCAGGGTCGCGTAGAGAAGATCGCCGGCATAGTCGCCGGTGAAAGGTCGGCCGGTCTGGTTGGCGCCCTTGAGGCCGGGGGCCAGGCCTACGATCAGGAGCCTCGCCTCGGTACCGCCGAACGAGGGAACAGGGGCGTTGAAGAAGCCCGGGTACTTGATCCGGTTGTCGTCGCGGAAGGCCTTGAGACGCGGGCAGCGGGTGCAGTCGTGCCCCGGCTGCTCAGCGCTCGGCATTCAGGAAGCCGGGGGCCCGGCCGGCGAAACCGGGCGATTCCTCGTCGGTCGGCGGCAGGGAGTCCTGCGGACGGGGCGCGCGGGGCTCGCGCGCCGGTCCGCCTTCGCGATGCGCGCGTTGAATCTGCGGCGCCAGGTCGGCAAGGTCGACGAAGTTGTCGGCCTGGCGACGAAGCTCGTCGGCGACCATCGGCGGCTGCGAGCGGATGGTGGAGACGACGGTGACGCGCACCCCGCGGCGCTGGGTCGCCTCGACCAGGCGGCGGAAGTCGCCGTCGCCGGAGAACAGCACGATGTGGTCGGCGGATGTCGAGAGCTCAAGCATGTCGATGGCGAGCTCGATGTCCATGTTGCCCTTGAAGCGCCGGCGCCCCTGGGCGTCGGTGAACTCCTTGGCGGGCTTGGTCACCACCGTGTAGCCGTTGTAGTCGAGCCAGTCGACCAGCGGGCGGAGCGGCGAATACTCCTGATCCTCGAGCAGCGCCGTGTAGTAGAAGGCGCGGATCAGCCGGCCCTTGTTGGCGAAAAGATCCAGCAGCTTCCTGTAGTCGATGTCGAAGCCGAGGCCGCGGGCGGCGGAATAGAGATTGGCGCCGTCGATGAAGAGCGCGATGCGCTCCTGGGAATAAAACAGCATCTTCAATGTCCGTCTGAATGAATGGACTAGGGAAAATAGCGATGCCCGCTCAGCGCAAGCGACTGGACACTATCCGATGGGGACAATGCTCTCAAGAGGGCGTATCCGCTCTGCCGGTCCCGCAGTGGACGGCATCCATCCACTCGCTGTAGCCTCGCACACCATGATCGACGGAAGCTGGGCAGCCTTCGGGCCGGGCGAGACGGTCCGCCTCAACTACTACGACTGGGGCCCGCGGATGCACCCGAAACGGGTGGTCTGCGTCCACGGGCTCACCCGCCAGGGGCGCGACTTCGACGAGCTGGCGAAAGGCCTGTCGAAGGTCCGCCGCATCGTCTGTCCGGACCTGGTCGGCCGCGGCCGCTCGGGCTGGGTCACCGACAAGACGCTCTACTCGCTCGACACCTATGTCGCTCACATGTCGGGCCTGCTGGACCACTTGGGATTCGAGGGCATCGACTGGGTCGGGACCTCGCTCGGCGGCCTGATCGGGATGCGACTTGCGGCCGAGCGCCCGGAGCTGATCCGCCGCCTCGTGCTCAACGACATCGGTCCCCAGCTCGAGTTCGAGGGCGTCAAGACCATCGCCGACTATGTCGGCCAGGACCCCCGCTTCAAGCGCCTCGGCGAGGTCCTCGAGTATCTGAAGAGGGTGCATGCGGATTTCGGAGCACTGACCGATGCGCAGTGGAGCGACATGACCTCGCACAGCGTGCTTCGCCATCCCGAGGGCGGCTACGGTCTCCACTACGACCCGACGATCGGGCTGGCGTTCAAGTCGATGGCCAAGCCGCCGCCGGCGACCTGGGAGGTGTGGGAGCGGATCGAATGCCGGGTGCTGCTGCTCCGGGGAGAGAGGAGCAAGCTCCTGTCGGCCGCCACCGCCGAGCGCATGGCGAAGACCGGACCCAGGGCCGAGGTCGTGACGATCAAGGACGTCGGCCATGCGCCGGCACTGATGAGCGAGGAGCAGATCGCCATCCTACGCGACTACATCACTGCCGGTGACGAGGACGAAGCCGAGAGCGGAGAGGTCGAAGCGCCCCGGCGTCTATGATCGAGCCGTTCCGGCCGCGGCCTCCCTGGTTCGGGGGCGATCTCCAGACCCTCCGCAGCCAGATCGTCCGGCGGGACCGCGCGCTCCCGGCAGACGAGCGGCTCTGGCTCGATCTCGGCGACGGCGATGCGCTTGCGGCATTGCTGCACCGCGTGGTGTCGGAGCGGCCCCTGGCCGTCCTGATCCATGGTCTCGCCGGCACCGAGGAGTCCTTCTACATCCGGGCGACGGCGGCAAACCTGCTCGCGGCCGGCTTTCCCGTCCTCCGCCTCAACCTCCGGGGCGCGGGGCCGTCGCAGCCGCGCTGCCGGGGCCAATATCACGCCGGCCGGTCGGAGGATCTTCGCCTGGCGCTGGCGGCCTTGCCCGACGATCTGAAGAATCGGGGCGTCGTTCTCGTCGGCTACTCGCTCGGCGCCAACATGCTGCTGAAGTTCCTGGGCGAAGGGGCCACGCCGATGGTGCGGGCGGCGGCCGCGGTCTCGGCGCCGATCGACCTGGCGGCTGCGGCGTCCCGGCTTGAGGCTCCGAGGAACCGGCTCTACCAGTCCTGGCTGCTGGCGAGGATGCGAAGCGAGGCATTCGCCGGAAACATCTCCGAGAGCGAGCGCCGGGCGGTTTCGGCGGCCCGCACGGTCATCCAATTCGACGACCGCTATGTGGCGCCCCGCAACGGCTTCGCTTCGGCAGCCGACTACTACGCCCGCTGCTCGGCCGAACAGCTCCTGCCGCTCATCAGGGTCCCGACCCTGGTCGTCCATGCAACCAACGATCCGTGGATTCCGATGGCGGCCTACCAGCGGGTCGACTGGGACGCCCATCCGGCGCTGACGGCGCTCTTCGGCGCCGGCGGACATGTCGGCTTCCACGGTGCCGGATCGGACGTCGCCTGGCACGACCGGGCGATCGTCCGGTTTTTCAGCCGGCTTTGAGCTTTTCCGCCGCCTCGACCGCGAAATAGCTGAGCACGCCGTCGGCGCCGGCGCGCTTGAAGGCCAGCAGCGACTCCATCATCACCCGCGGCCCGTCGAGCCAGCCGCGCTCGGCGGCGGCGCGGATCATGCTGTACTCGCCTGAGACCTGGTAGGCGAAGGTCGGCACGTGGAAGGCGTCCTTCACGCGCCGCACGATGTCGAGATAGGGCATCCCGGGCTTGACCATGACCATGTCGGCGCCCTCGGCGAGGTCGAGCGCGACCTCGCGGACCGCTTCCTCGCCGTTGGCCGGGTCCATCTGGTAGGTGGACTTGCTGGCGCCGCCGAGATTCCCCTTGGATCCGATCGCGTCGCGGAACGGCCCGTAGAAGCCCGATGCGTACTTCGCCGCATAGGCCATGATCATCACGTCGGTGAGCCCGCGGGAGTCGAGGGTATGGCGGATGGCGCCGACCCGCCCGTCCATCATGTCGGAGGGGGCGATGACGTCGGCGCCGGCCTCGGCCAGCGCCAGAGCCTGGCGGACCAGAACCTCGACCGTCGCGTCATTGACGATCTTGCCGTCGCGGAGCAGGCCGTCATGGCCGTGGCTGGTGTAGGGGTCGAGGGCGACATCGCAGACGATGCCCATCGCTGGGCAGTCCTTCTTCAGCGCGCGTACAGCCCGGCACATCAGGTTGCCGGGGTCGGTCGCATAGGTGCCGTCCGCATCCTTGCGGTCGGGATCCGTGAAGGGGAAGAGGGCGATGGCCGGGATGCCGAGCTCGCCGGCGCCACCGACCGCCTCGACCAGCCGGTCGATCGAGTAGCGCTTGACCCCCGGCATGGCGGCGACGTCGGTTGCCAGCCCGGTTCCCTCCTGGATGAAGACGGGCCAGATCAGGTCGTCGACCGAGAGGCGATTCTCGGCGACTAGCCGGCGGGTCCAGCCCTGCATCCGGACCCGGCGCATGCGGGTGGTCGGAAACGAGGGCGCGGCGGGAGCGGCCGTGGGCGTTCCGGTGGCCGGGGAGGGGCGGAAAGCGGCAGGAGGCTTGGGCGCGGCGGTCATGGCCGGATGATAAGCCGTGGCCGGCTTCCTGCACAATGTAACGGCCGTCACAGACGCGAGCGCGGTAACCGGTTGTTAATTGAATAGGGGGGAGAGTCGGAGTCGAGAAGGAATGACCACCATGCAACCGGCCTCCATCGACCGAATCGCCGACCTCCGGAACATGCCTGCCGTCGCCGATACCGGCCTCGGCGCCGTCCTCGACTCATTCCGCGATGCCGTCCTGCTCGTCGATCACCAGGGCATCGTCGCCTGCGCCAACCGCTCGGCCGAGCAGCTGTTCCAGATTCCGGCAGTCTGCCTCATCGGTACCGATTGCCTGAACCTGATGGCGGACCGGCAGAGCCGGGGCTTTCTCGACTACCTGAGGGGAATGCTGCTCTCCGGTGAGGGCGGCCGGCCCGGCGCCACGGTCGAGCTGGTCGGGCGGCGACCGGGCGGCACCCTCTTTCCGATCGAGGTGACGAGCGGCCGCGTCGAACAGCCGGGAGACCCCGCCTTCACCCTGGTAATCCGCGACATCGGCCAGCAGAAGGCGAGAGAGAAGGAATTGCGAGAGGGCGCGAACCGAGACCGGCTGACCCGGGTCGCGACCAGGGCTCATGTCGAGCAGCTGGCGGAGACCGAGCTGTTCCGGGCCTCCCGCTACGACCGGCCGTTCTCCGTCCTGCTCCTCGACATCGACCACTTCAAGCGCGTCAACGATACCTACGGGCACGCTGCCGGCGACTTCGTCCTGCAGGAGGTCGCGGGTCGCTGCCGGCTGCTGGTCCGGGCCTCCGATCTGATCGGCCGCTGGGGCGGCGAGGAATTCCTGGTGATGACGCCGGAAACCGCTCTCGAAGGCGGCCAGGCGCTCGGCGAGCGTCTTCGGAAGGTCGTCGGGGAGACGCCGGTCGTCCTTGAGTCGGGCGAGAGCCTGCGTGTCACGATCTCCGTCGGCGTCGCTCCCTACCTTGCGGGCGACGACGACCTCGCGGCGATCGTCGGTCGTGCCGACGCCGCGCTCTACCGGGCCAAGGCCAAGGGCCGTGATCGCGTCGAGCTTGCGGACCCGCCGCCGAAGTCGCTGAAGCCCGCCGCCTGACCGCTTCTGACGGTCTGCTGCACGATGGAGGGGCGGGTGAATCCCTCCCGGTCACTGACGTTTGCTCTCACGCCAGCGGCTGGAGGGAGGCGAGGGGCACGATCGGCAGCACGACATGGGAGGGCCGTTCACGATCGACATGGACGGTGTTGGTGGCGATGCGCTTCAGCCGCGCCATGCCCTCCGGCTCGCCGGTGTTGGGATTGACGTCGAAGCGCGGGAAGTTGCTCGACGAGACGTCGAGCCGGATGCGATGCCCGGCCTTGAACAGGTTGGCGGTGGCGAAAGGCTCGATGGCGATCTCGTAGACCCGGCCGGGCGACATCATCGTCGGCCTGGTCCAGGACTTCCGGTAGCGGCAGCGGAGAATGCCGTCGGTCAGGTTCATCGCGAAGCCGCGCGGGTCGTCCGGGCTCGGCGGATGCACGTCGATCAGTTTCGCGGTGAAGTCGGTGTCGATGCAGGAGGATGAGATCCACAGCTTGACCGTGATCGGACCGATCACGGCCACGTCCCCGGCCAGCGGTTCGGTCTCGAATACCAGCACGTCGGATCGGGCGGCGAGCGGCAGGCCAGGGTTCTGGATGCCGAAGAAACGCGGGTCCTCGCGCTGGTCGAAGGCGCCGCCTTCGAAGATCGGCTGGCCCGAGCTGTTGCTGCCGCCGATGGTCGGACACGGCTTTGCCGGATCGTAGTCGTAGGAGAGCGGCGCCGCGCCCTTCTTCGGCTTGCTCGACGCAAGACGTCCGTCGCCATGGAGATAGAAGGGGGTGAGGCGGGTCTTCGGCAGCGGCCAGGCCAAGGCCGCGATCCAGTGGCCGCCGTGATCGAGCCGACCGGAGGCGATGCGCCTGCCAGAGCCGCCGCCCATCAGGAAGAGGCGGATCGCCGGCTCGTCGTCGACGCCGTTCCGGAGATCCTTCATCCAGCGGTCGAACCAGCGCCGACGGAACTCCGTCCAGTCGGCGGCGAGGTTGCCGTCGAGGGGCGCCCTCGGCCCGAAGTCGACGTCGCCGGAGAAGGTGGAGGTGCGGTCGCCGTGCAGCCAGGGTCCCATGATCAGGCGGATCGGCGCCTTCTTCTTGCTCGACCGGAGACCGAGGAAGTTCTCGGTCGCGGTCCGCACATATGGGTCGTACCAGCTCGACATGTGGATCTGCGGTATGTCGGGCACGCGGTCGTAGTAGCCGGCGGCATGGATGCCGGGTTTCCGCCAATAGTCGTCGAAGCGGCCGTGGCTCCACAGGTCGAAGAGATAAGCCTCGTATTCGGGGACGTGCCGGATCGGAGAGTGTCCGGGCTTCCAGGGGAGGCTCCTGAACCATGCCTTGATGTCCTCGGCCTCGAGAGCGGCGCGGAGGACGGGATCGGCCTTCGCCGGCGGGCTTTCCTTCGCCTGGTTGTAGGCCCAGGTCGCCTGCCGCATCTCGAAGGCGCCGCCGTTGCGGATGGCGCTCGCATAGGCGTTCGAGAATCCGCCGCAGTCGACGACCATGGTCGCGAGGCCCTTCGGCCCGAGGGAGGCAAGCGCCATCTGCGTGTGCGCCGCGTAGGAAAGCCCCATGGTGCCGATATGTCCGTCGCACCAGGGCTGGGCGAGGATCCAGGCGAGGGTATCGACGCCGTCCTCGGCATCGGAAAGATACTTCACGAACGCGCCTTCCGACCCGTGCCGCCCCCGGCAGTCCTGAAAGATCACGACGTAGCCGTGGCGGACGAAGCGGGCGGCGATCTCGGCCCGCGACTCGGAGCGCGAGATCTGCGACTTGCCATAGGGCGTGCGCTCCAGGATTACTGGAAAGCGGGCCTCGACCGCATGTCCGTCGCGGGCGGGACGATGGACATCCGTCGCCAGCCGCACGCCGTCACGAAGCCTCACCATGCGGTCGCGCTCGACCGCGACGTCGTAGGGCTGATTGGGAATGTCGGGCATCGGGGCCTCCGGTCTCGGCCCCGAGGCTAGGCTCGGCGTGCTCGGATTCTCAAGCGCCGAGAGCTCACCCGGCCTTCGCCATCACTGTTGCCCGGCGGAGGCTCGACGCCGGCAAGACGACGGTGATCCGTGTGCCGACGCCGGGGTGCTGGCGATGTCGAGCCGGCCGCCGTGAAGCGCGGTGAAGCGCTTGGCCGGCGGCAGGCCGAACAGCGGGTCATGGCTGCCGGTCAGGTCGCAGGGACGGTCACTGCAGAAGACGGCCAACCAGTCGTGGAGCAAGAGAAGACGCTCCGCCGGCCCCTCAGGAGGGGGGAGGATCGGCCGGCGCGGAGGTGTTCCAACGGTCTCGTGGCGCTCAGTAATGATCCGGTGCGATGGGTTTTCGGTAGATCCCCGAAGGTTGTGAAGCATCGGGGATCTGTGTCCTCACCAGGCCAGGATCGCCGGCCGGTAGTCGGCGATCCGCTCGGTGACCTTGAGCACGGGATCTATCCCATAGAGGCGACGGGCATTTTCGCCGAGCATCGCCCGCTGGGCCGCCTCCGGGACCTTGAGTTCGGCCATGTGGTTGAGGGCGTCCCAGGCGTCCTCGGCGTCGTGGTGCGGGTAGTCCGAGGACCAGATCGCGACCTTGTCGAACAGGTCCCAGAGCCGGTAGACCAAGGTCTCGTCGGATTCGAAGCCGATGAAGCAGCGTTCGTAGAAGGCCTCGTGCGGGTCGCGGATCTTGCGGTTTTCGCGTTGGAAGGCGAAGAGGTCGAGGAAGTTCTTCGACCGTCCCAGCACCATCGGCAGCCAGGAGGCGTTCGATTCCAGCACGGCCGCCTTCAGCGTCGGGAACTTGTCGAGCCATCCGGTCATCACCACCGTGGTGACCCAGGTCATCGCCTCCATGACGAAGCCCAGCGTCTCCGAGGCGTCGATGCCCGGATCCATGGCCGAGGTGATGTTGCTGACGAACTGGCCCGGCGAATAGACCACGGACTCGTCCGTGAACAGCAGGCCCTGGCCGGAGCTGCCGCGGGCCTCGGCCATGCGCTTGCCCCAGTCCGGCGTCAGCGCCTCGCGGGAGGGGAAAGTGTGCATGGCCAGCACCAGGCCGAGTGCCTCGAACTCCCGCCAGAGCGGATCGAACTCCGGCAAGGTCGGATAGCGGCCGTTCCAGAAGCAGGGACGCACGGCGGCGGCCTTGAACCCCAGCCTGGCGATGCGGCGCAGCTCCTCGACCGAGGCCTCGACGCTCTGCAGCGGCAGCACGCCGCAGGGGAAGAGGCGGGTGCGGTCGGCGGCGCAGTAGTCGTTGATCCAGTCGTTGTAGGCACGCGCCAGCACCGCGGCGGCGCCGGGATCGCGCAGCAGCGCCAGGCGCACGAACCAGGTCGGGAACAGCATCACCTGGTCGGTGCCGAGCGCGTTCATGTCGTTGAGGCGGGCGTGCGGATCGCGGCATCCCAGCAGGCGGCCGAACTTGGCCTTCCATTCGTCGGTGCCGGGGGTGAGTTTGCCGACCTCGACCTTGTTCCAGCGGGCCCAGCCGACCTCGGCCGCGTTCGAGCGCTCGCGCGCCGCCGGAACGACCCGGCCGTTGATGAACAACAGGTCCGAGTCGGTGTGGAAGCAGAACTGGGTCTTGATCCAGGCCCGCGACTTGGCCGGGACGTATTCGTCCCAGACCGCCGGCGGCTCGACCACATGGCTGTCGCAGTCGAAGACCGGGAAGCCCTTCCGGGTGATGCCGCGCGGGGCCGTATCGTCCATGACGCTCCTCCTTGTCGTATTTCATTATTTGAAATACAATTTCACATGTCGACAACCGTAGGAAGGGGCCGCCGGCCATGTCAAGGCAGCCGAACCTGACGGCGACGCTGGCGAAGGGCCTCGAGGTGATGGAGGCGCTGGCGGATTTGGAGGAGACCGGCCTGACCGAACTGGCACGCCGGCTCGACCTCTCGGCGCCGACGCTGTTCCGCATCCTCTCGACGCTGGTCGCAGAAGGCTATGCGCTGAAGGCGGCCGGCCGCTACCGGCTGTCGCTGAAGTCGTGGGAGATCGGTGCCAAGGCGGTCCGGCGCCTGAAGCTCAAGGACCTGGTGCGCCCGCGGGCCGAGCGGCTGTCGCAGCGCTCGGCGGAATCGGCGCATCTGGCGGTGCTGCAGGGATCGGGCGTGGTCATCATCGACAAGGTCGACGCGGCGCAGCCGGTGCGCGTCGACACCTATTTGGGCCAGCGGGCCCCCGCCCACTGCTCGGCCACCGGCAAGGCGATCCTGGCCTTCCTGCCGCCGGAACGGGTCGACGAGGTCCTGGAGCCGCCGCTGCAGCGCTACACCGAGCGGACGATCTGCGATGTGCGGAAGCTGCGGAAGGAGCTCGCGGCGGCGAGGGGCCAGGGCTACGCGGTGAACCGCGGCGAATGGCGCACCGATGTCTGCGCCATCGCAGTACCGCTGCAGGACCACGCGAAAGAGGTCGTCGCCTCGCTCAGTCTGACGCTGCCGACGGTCCGCTTCACCGAGGACGCGATCCGGACATCCTTTCTCCCGGCGTTGCGCGAAGCGGCAGCGGCGATCTCGGCCGATCTCGGACGGGCTTAGGGCTGTGCGTTCGCCCCTCACCCTAACCCTCACCCTTGATGGGGAGGGCAGGGTGGGGATGATCTCTCCGATGTGAGCTCTAGAACATCGCTGTCGTTCCGCCATCGACCGTCAGCACATGGCCGGTGACGAAGGAGGCGGCGTCGGAGAGGAGGAAGACAGCGGCGCCGGCGATCTCGTCCGGGCGGCCCCAGCGGCCGAGCGCAGTGCGCTGGGCGAAGCGGTCATGGACGGCTTTGTCGGCGATCATTTCGGCATTGGTCTCGGTCGCGAAGAAACCAGGCGCGATGGCGTTGGCGGTGATGGCGTGAGGGCCGAGATCGACGGCGAGCGCCCGCATCAGCGAGGTCAAGCCGCCCTTGGCGGCGACATAGGCGGCATCGTTGGGCCGGCCGAGCGGGCCGGCGATCGAGGTGATGTGGACGATCCGGCCGCTGCGCCGCGGAATCATCACCCGCGCCGCCTCCCGCGTCAGCGTGAAGCCGGCGATGAGGTCGGTGTCGATCAGCTCACGCACCTCCTCCAGGCTGAATTCGAAAAGCGGCTTCCGGTTGCGGGCGCCGACATTGTTGACCAGGCCGTCGAGGCGCCCGTGCCGTTCGCCGATGGCGGCGATCTCGCGGGCGACCGCCTTGTCGTCGGCGATGTCGAAGACGGCGATGGACGCCTTTCCGCCTTCCGCGACGATGCGCTCGGCCGCCGCCTTGGTGCGCGCGGCGTCGCGACCGTTGAGGATGGCATGGGCGCCGGCGGAGGCCACGGCGCGCGTGATCTCGAAGCCGAGGCCGCGTCCGGCGCCGGTCACCAGCACGACGCGGTCGGCGAGCGAGAACATCTGAGGAAAGCGGGTCGTCATCCGGCGCGAGCCTCGGCCAAGCAGCCGGCGATGTCCAGCACGCACCATCCAAATTGCGCCCCATTGTGCGATTATGAATGAGCGGTCCCCGGATCGACCGGCGGCCTCGAGCGAAGGCGGGAGCCAGCATGCGTAGAAACCAGCTCGTCGCGACGCTTGGCGCAGTCCTGATTGCCGGCGTCGTCGGCTATTTCGCCGGCGTGACGCAACGTCCCGCGCCGGTGCCGATGGCTCCGGCGCCCGCGTCCGTCGAGACTCCCCCGGCTCTCGCGGCACCTCCGGTTCGCGAGGCGCGCAAGCTTCCGGTCGCCGAGGAGGCGCCGAAGGGAATGGCGTTTCGTCGCGTGGTGCCGAAGCCCGAGGCGGCGACACCCGAGGTCTGCCTCCAGTTCACCAAGCCGCTGGCGACCTCCGGGGCGTCGGCACCAGCCGACTTCCTGTCCTTCGAGCCGGCGGCGAAGCCGGCGGCCCGGGTCGAGGGCGACCAGATTTGCCTCGCGGGCCTGTCTCCGGCAACCACCTACGCGGTGAGGATCGGCGCCGGCCTCGCGGCGACGGACGGCGACCGGACCACGGTCTCCGAGATCGTTCCGATGCAGATGTCGCGCTTGAGCGCGGCGGTGGAATTCGCCGAGACCGGGTACATCCTGGCGCGCGAGGATGCGATCGGCGTGCCGGTCCGCTCGCGCAACCTCGACAAGCTGCATCTGCGCCTGGTCCGCGTCGCCGACCGCAGCCTGCGCTCGTCGGTCGTCTCGGCGCGGCCGCTGACGTCGCGGCGGATGCCATGGTGGGAGCGCCGCCAGCTCGAACGTGAGCAGGGCATCACCGTCTGGCAGGGCACCGTCGACGTCGAGAACCGCGTCAACGAGATGGTTACGACCTCGGTGCCGGTGGCCGAGATGCTGACCGACCGCCGACCGGCGCTTTATGCGCTGCTGGCGGCCCCGGCGCCGATGACCTCGATATCGAACGACGACGAAGCCGACTACGAAGCAGCCCAGGTTCAGTGGCTCGTCGTCACCGACATGGCGCTGACCAGCGTCCGGGGCGGCGATGCGACCCATGTCTTCGTGCGCTCGCTCGACTCGGGAAAACCGCTGGCCGGGGTCGTCGTCGACCTGGTCGCCCGCAACAACGACCGGCTGGAGCGCGCGACCACGGACGCCGACGGACATGTGGCGTTCCCGGCGACGCTGATGCAAGGGCAGGGCGCCGCCCAGGCGCTGGCACTCTACGCCTATGGTCCGGCCGAGGACTTCGCCATCCATCCGCTCGACCGGCCGGCTTTCGACCTCTCCGATCGGGGCGTCGAGGGCCGGCAGCCGCCCGGACGCTTCGATGCGTTCGTCTATTCGGACCGCGGCATCTACCGGCCCGGCGAGATCGTCCACGCCAGCCTGCTGCTGCGCGGCGGCGCCTCCCTCGACGCGATCGCGGATGCAAGCGTGACGCTTCGCCTGAAGCGGCCGAACGGCGTCGAATTCCGGCGGGTCGCCCTGCCGGCCCAGGCGCTCGGCGGCTTCCACTACAGCTTCGAGCTGCCGCCGGATGCGCCGCGCGGGCAATGGACGGTCGAGGCGACGGTCGATCCAGCCGCGCCGCCGGTGGCGACGCTCGGCATCGACGTCCAGGACTTCGTGCCGCAGAAGCTGAAGGTCGAGGCGGCGCCGCCGGCCACGACGCTTCGTCCCGGCGACGAGGTCGCGATCGCCATCGACGCGGCCTTCCTCTACGGCGCGCCGGCGGCGGAGGCGCGGGTGGAGGCGAAGCTGCGGTTGACGCCCGACAGCGAGCCGTTTCCGAACCGCCGCGGCTGGCGCTTCGGCCGTCACGACGACAAGTTCGTCGAGGCCGAGGTCGATCTTGACGTCGAGCCGACCGATGCGGCCGGGCACACCCAGGCCACGGGCAAAGTGCCGGTCGACATCCAGTCGTCACGGCCGGTCAAGGCCGTCGTTGATGTCCGGGTCTTCGAGCCCGGCGGCCGGCCGGTCGGCACCGATGCGGTCGTGCCGGTCCGCATGCGCGACCTGGTCATCGGCATCAAGCCCGGATTCGAGGGCGACCGTGCGCCTGTCGACAAGCCGATCGCGCTAGACGTCGCCGCCTTCGACGGTGCCGGTGCCTTCGTCTCCCGGCCGGACATCACCTATCGGCTGGTCGCCGAACGCTCGGAGTATTTCTGGTTCCGGGCCGACGGTAGCTGGCGCTACCGCCGGTCAGTGCGCGATGTGCCGGTGGCGTCCGGCAAGGCCGTGCTGCCGGCTGGCGACACGCCGTGGCGGCTCACCCAGACGCTCTCCTGGGGAACCTATCGCCTGGAAGCGGTCGACGCCGGCGGTGCGGCCGCCAGCTATCGCTTCTATGTCGGCTGGCGCGGCGAGAGCGGCGACGAGACGCCCGACCGCGCCGAGGTCTCCGCCGACAAGCCCACCTATGCCGCCGGCGATGTCGCCAAGGTGCATATCCGTCCTCCCTTCGCCGGCGAGGTCTCTCTGGTGGTCGTCAGCGACCGCATTCATGCCTGGCGGAGCCTGTCGGTCCCGGCCGAAGGGACGACGATCGAGGTGCCGGTCGGATCGGACTGGGGTGTCGGTGCCTATGTGCTGGTGACGGCCTACCGGCCGCTGTCGACCGGTGCGTCGAGGGATTCCAAGCGCGCGGTCGGCATCGTCCATCTCGGCGTCGAGACCGCCGACCGCCGCATGCCGGTCCGCATCGAGGCGGCCGACGTCGTGCGTCCGAACGGACCGCTGGTCGCCAAGGTCTCGGTCGAGGGGCACAAGCCCGGAGACAAGGCGATCGTCACGCTGGCAGCCGTCGATGAAGGCATCCTGCAGCTCACCCGCTTCGAGACGCCGAAGCCCGAGCGTCAATTTCTCGGCAAGCGGCGCCTCGGCGTCGAGGTTCGGGATGACTATGGTGCCCTGATCGATGGGCTGCAGGCGGCCGCGGGCGCGCTGCGCCAGGGCGGCGATTCCCTCGGCGGCGTCGGATTGCCGGTGGTGCCGACGCGCACGGTGGCCCTGTTCTCGGGACCTGTGGAGATCGGCCCGGACGGGACGGCATCGATCACCTTCGATGTGCCGGACTTCGCCGGCCAGCTCAGGCTGATGGCGGTGGGTTACGCGACGCGGCGCTTCGGCTTCGGCGAGGCGAAGGTCTTCGTGCGCGAACCGCTGGTGGCCGAGGCGTATCTGCCGCGCTTCCTCGCTCCCGACGACGGTGCCGACACGGCGCTCTCTTTCCACAATGTCGAGGGCGCCGCCGGCGACTATCGCGTGTCGCTGAAGACCGAGGGCGCCATCGCCGTCGAAGGGCCGGCCGAGCGGACGCTGACGCTCGATCATGGCCAGAGGCTCCAGCTCGCCGTCAGGATGACCGCCCGCTCGGAGGTCGGCATCGGCACGGTGATCCTGGGCGTCACCGCGCCCGACGGCGCCGTGCGCGAGCGGCGCTGGCAGATCGCCGTCCGGACGCCGTTCCGGCCGCTGACCCTGGCGCAGGACGGTCGCCAGATGCCGGACCAGGCCTTCACGATCGATCCGCGTCTTCTTCAGCGCTTCGTGCCGGGCTCCACCCGCATCTCGGTTAACTACAGCGCGGTCGCCGGCCTCGACGTCGCCGGCATGATCCAGGCGCTGGACCGCTACCCCTTCGGCTGCACCGAGCAGATCACCAGCCGGGCGCTGCCGCTGCTGATGTCGCTCGATCTCGATGCCGTGCTCGGCAGCGGGCCAGGTAGCGAGACCCTGCGCACCCGGCTCCAGCGCGCCGTCGACCGCTTGGTCGATCGCCAGGATGCCGAGGGCGAGATCGGCCTCTGGCGGATCGGCGACGGGTCGAGCTCGTCCTGGACGGTGGTCAACGCCCTCGACCTGTTGCTGCTGTCGTCGTCAAAGGGCTATGTCGTTCCGCCCGCGGCGCTGGTGTCGGCCCGCAGGTACCTCAGGAGCCGGTTCACCGACGCTAGGAACGCGCGCGTGGTTCCGCCGGCTTCGGCCTATGCCGCCTATGTCCTGGCGCGTTCGCGCGACATCGACGCCGCGGCGCTCCGCCAGCTCTACGACCGCGCCATGGCGAGGAACGGCGGGCTCGGCGTCGGGCCGCTCGCCATGTATGGAGCGGCGCTGTTCCATGCCGGCGATACGGCGCTGGCGAATGCGGTCTTCGCTGAGGTCGACGTGCGGACGGCCCGCCCATTGGCGACGGTGTCGCTGGGCGGGGACATCTACTACGGCGGTCAGGCGATCGACGTCGGTATCGCCGCCGCGATGGCGGCAGAGGCGCGGAGCCCGGCTGCGGCGAGCGCCCTGATGCCGCTGCTCGCCCGCGTGTCGCCGGCCGTCGCCGATGCGACGACCCAGGAGCTTGCCTGGATGGTCCGTGCCGTCGCCGCGGTCCAGGCAACCGCCGACATGACGATCGAAGAGGCGGGAGCGACGTCACAGCCGAAGCGCCCGGGGCCGGTCACCTTCCGGCCCGCCACGGAGCGCGTCGCCGCCGGCGACTACACGCTGACCAGCCGGGCCGACCGCCCGCTGTTCCGCAGCCTGGTCGTCCAGGGCGAGCCGCTGGCGGCACCGCCGGCGCTGAATGGCGGCATCGCGCTCGCCAAGTCGTTCCATGCGCCGGGCGGCGAGACGGTCGATCCGGCCGAGACTCGCCAGCACGACCGGCTCGTCGTGGTCGTCGACGCGGCTGTCCGCAACCAACGCGGCATCCGCGACTTCGTGCTGGTCGACATGCTGCCGGCCGGATGGGAGGTCGAGGCCATCATTCCGGCGCCGCCCGAGACCGAGACCGAGAACGAGAGCGATGCCAAGGCGAAGGCCCGGGCCCGGCCTTATCCCTGGCTCGGCAACCTGACCCGGGTGGAGCACGCAGAGGCTCGCGACGACCGCGTCGTCGCCGTCATCCGCGTGAAGGGCGATACCCGGCCGCAGAGCCAGACCCGCGACAACCGCATGAAGGTCGCCTACATCGTGCGCGCGGTGACGCCGGGAAGCTACATCCTGCCGGGCGCCACCATGGAGGACATGTATCGTCCCCGCTTCGTGGGCGTGACCGCCGCCGGCGCGACCAAGGTGGTGGGGCGTTAGGGGGCCGTGGAAACGAGCCGACCTGTCCGCGCCGCATATGCCGCCGCCCTGGCGGGGCCGGTGGCGATCGTCGTCCTCCTGGTGCTTCGCCACGGCGTGAACGTCCCGTTCTGGGACCAGTGGGAGCTGGTCGGCCCGTTGACGAGGTTCCAGGACGGCACGCTCGGCTGGGCCGAGATCTTCCGGCAGCACAACGAGCATCGGATGGTCGTCCCGAAGATCGTCATGCTGTCGCTCGCCTCGCTCACCGGCTGGAACGTCGTCGCCGAGATGCTGGCCGGCATTCTGCTGGCCGCCGCCGTCCTCGGTCTGCTGGTCGCTCTCGCACGTCCGATCCTGCGGCCGGCCGGCCCGATGGTCCGGCTGTGGGCGACGTTCACGATCTCGGCCATGCTGTTCTCGCAGGCCCAATGGCAGAACTGGCTGTGGGGCTGGCAGATCCAATGGTTTCTCGGCGCGCTCGCGGCGGTGTCCTCGATCGCGCTGGCGACCTGGAGCCTGGAAAAGGCACGGCCTTGGGTCTATGTCGTGGGCGCCGCGGTCGCCGCGCTGGTCTGCCAGTTCAGCATCGCCAGCGGGGTCGTCGTCTGGATGTGTGGGGCGCTGGTGTTCGCCTTCCATGCGCAACGCCGCCTGATCCTTCCGCTGTGGTTTGCCGCGGCGGTCGCCGCGTCCGCGTCGTTTCTTGCCGGCTACGAGCGGGCGCCGGCGCATCCGTCGCTCCTGGCGGCGGTCGAGCATCCGTTCTCTTTTCTCGTTTTTCTCGGCAACTACCTGTCGGGCCCTCTCGGCCGGCATGCGGCGATCGGGATTGCGGCGGCCGCCGGATTCGGCGTCCTCGCCGTGATTGCCGCCCGCCGCCATCGAAGGGAGCCCCGGGTGATCGTGCCGTGGATCGCGCTTGGCGCCTTCGCCGGCGCGAACGCTGTGCTGACCGGGATCGGCCGCGTCGGGATGGGGGCGGGACGAGGTCTCTCCAGCCACTACGTCACCATCGCGCTGCTGCTGTCGGTGAGCCTGGTGCCGCTCGGCATCGCCGCGTTCCGTGCCGGATCGGACGCGGGCTGGACGTCCCTCCAGCGCAGAGCCTGGATGAGCGGAGCCGCCTTGCTGTCGCTCCTCACGATCCTGGGCGACATCGGCGAGTGGAAGAGGGCGGCCGATCATGCGCGCGAGATGGCCACGGCCCGTGGCTGCCTGCTCGCCATCGAGACGGCAACGGACGACTGCCTTGGACGCCTCTATCCGGATCCGGCGGCGGTCCGGGCCTGGGAGCCGCAGCTCCGTGCCATCGGATGGAGCGGCTTCGTCGGAAGCGGCCGATGATGAAAGTCGACGAAGTGTCCGTGCGAGTTCGACGTCGAACCGCGGTCTTGTTTGCCGGTGCGGTCGTCCTGGCGCTCGCCGGGGTCTTGCTTGCCGACCGCTGGTTCCCGCCGGACCTCCGCCGTCTGGCGCACGCCAGCCGGAGCGTGGTCGACGCCTCGGGCCGGCTGCTGTCGGCGATGCCGGCGGAGGAGGGTCGCTGGCGCCTGCCGGTGACGGTCGAGGCGGTCGATCCGCTCTATCTCTCGCTGCTGGTCGCCTACGAGGACCGCCGCTTCGAGCGTCATCCCGGCGTCGACGTCCTGGCTCTGTCGCGCGCGATCGTGGATGCGATTCTGGCGGGACGGCCGGTGTCCGGCGCCTCGACCCTGACCATGCAGGTGGCGCGACTGCTTGAGCCGCGGCCGCGAACCATCGGCTCGAAGCTGATCGAGATGGCGCGCGCGCTCCAGCTCGAGCGCCGCTTCGACAAACGGCAGATCCTCGGCATGTACCTGACGCTGGCGCCCTATGGCGGCAACCTCGAAGGCATCCGCGCCGCCAGCCTCGTCTATTTCGGCAAGGAGCCAATCGATCTCACTCTCGCCGAGTCGGCCCTGCTGGTGGCGTTGCCGCAATCGCCGGAGCGGCGCCGGCCCGATCTGGCACCCGACGTGGCGCGCGAGGCGGCGGTGCGCGTGCTCCTGCGCGCGGCAGATGCCGGCCTCATCCCACTGGCCGAGGCCGGGGCGACATCGCTGGCGGCGTTGCCGATGCAGCGCCTCGCGATGCCGGAGGCGGCCGATCACCTCGCCCGGCGCGAGGCGGCGCGGTCGACCGCCGAGGTCGTCCGCACCACCATCGACGGCCGGCTGCAGCGGCGCGTCGAGGATATGGCTCGGGACCTGGTCCGGCGACAGGGCGATCAGGCGGCGGTCGCCGTCGTCGTCGCCGAGATCGAGGGCCGCCGCGTCCGCGCCTATGTCGGCGGGCAGGGGCGGGACGCGCCGGCCGGCTTCGTCGACCTCGCCCGCGGCATCCGCTCGCCGGGCTCGACGCTGAAGCCGTTCATCTACGCGCTCGCCTTCGATGACGGCATCGTCCGTCCGGACACGAGGCTCGACGATCTGCCGCAGCATTTCGGCAGCTACGCCCCGATGAATTTCGACCGCGAGTTCCAGGGCACGGTGACGGTACGCCAGGCCTTGCAGCACTCCCTCAACGTGCCGGCGGCGGCGGTCTTCGAGCGCGTCGGGCCGGCCCGCTTCGCCGCGCTGCTGTCGTGGGCGGGCGTGCCGCTGCATCTCGCCAGGCGCGAGCTGGTGCCGACCGTCGCGGTGGCGCTCGGCGGCGCCGGGACGACGCTGGTCGATCTGGTGCAGCTCTATGGCGCGCTGGCCGATGACGGCCGCGTGCTCCCCCTGGTCTCGGTCGATGATGGTGTGAAGAGAGACGGACGGCGGCTGGTCTCGGCCAAGTCCGCCCGCGAGGTCACCGCCATCCTCGCCGATGCGCCGCGTCCGGCCGGGCTGGCGCAAGGACTGGTTGCCGCTGCCGGCCGGCGTGTCGCCTACAAGACCGGGACCTCCTACGGCTTCCGCGACGCCTGGGCGATCGGATATTCGGCGAGCCACATCGTCGGGGTCTGGGTCGGCCATCCCGACGGCAGCCCGCGGCCGGGGCGCGACGGACGCGGCACCGCCGCCCCGCTGATGTTCGCCGTCTTCGACCAGATCGAGGGCAATCGCGGGCTCGAGATCGACCTTAGGCCGGCTGGGCCGATGGTCGCTGCGGCGATCCCGCAGGCGCATCGGTCGCTGACCCCTCGCGGCGCGGGGCCGGGCGAGATCGACGGCAAGCCGCTCCGCATCCTCTTCCCGCCCGACGGTGCCACGGTCGAGTTGCGGCCGGCTGCCTCCGGCTATGTGCCGGTGCCGCTGGAGGCTGAAGGCGGCGCGGGGCCGCTCGCCTGGCACGCCGACGGCGCGCCGATCGGCATCGTCGAGGGCGAGGCGTCGGGGCGATGGACGCCGGATGCGCGCGGCTTCGTCAGGTTGTCGGTGGTCGACGGCCGCGGCCGCGTCGCCGTCGCCCATGTGCGGCTCCGCTGAGCCCTGAAAGAAAAACCCCGCCGTCTTGCGACGGCGGGGCTTCCAGAGACGCCGGAGCGTCAGCTCAGCACGAGTAGTAGTTCACGTACTCGATCGGGTGCGGGGTGTGCTCCATGTCCCAGACCTCGTTCATCTTCAGCTCGATGTAGCCGTCGATGAGGTCGTCTGAGAACACGCCGCCCTTCTTCAGGAAGTCGCGGTTGCGGTCGAGCTCGCCGAGCGCGTCGCGGAGCGAGCCGCAGACCTGGGGCACGTTCTTCAGCTCTTCCGGCGGCAGGTCGTAGAGGTTCTTGTCCATCGGGTCGCCCGGATGGATCTTGTTCTGAATGCCGTCGAGGCCGGCCATCAGCAGCGCCGCATAGGTGAGGTAGGGGTTGCCCATCGGATCGGGGAACCGCACCTCGACGCGCTTGCCCTTGGGGCTGGCGACGAAGGGGATGCGGCATGAGGCCGAGCGGTTGCGGGCCGAGTATGCGAGCAGCACAGGCGCCTCGAAGCCCGGGATCAGCCGCTTGTAGCTGTTGGTGGTCGAGTTTGAGAAGGCGTTGATGGCGCGGGCGTGCTTGATGATGCCGCCGATGTAGAAGAGCGCCGTCTCCGACAGGTCGGCATAGCCGTTGCCGGCGAAGAGGTTCTTCCCCTTCTTCCACAGCGACTGGTGCACGTGCATGCCCGAGCCGTTGTCGCCCTTGATCGGCTTCGCCATGAAGGTCGCGGTCTTGCCGTAGGAATGGGCCACCTGATGCACGACGTACTTGTAGATCTGCATCTTGTCGGCGCACTTCACCAGCGTGTCGTACTTGAAGCCCAGCTCGTGCTGGGAGGGCGCGACCTCGTGGTGATGCTTCTCGATGTCGAGGCCCATCTCCTCCATCATCGTCAGCATCTCGGCGCGGAGATCCTGCTCGGAGTCGACCGGCGGAACCGGGAAGTAGCCGCCCTTGACCGGCGGGCGGTGGCCCATGTTGCCTTCTTCGTACTTGCGGTCGGTGTTGTACGGGCCCTCCTGGGAGTCGACCTCGTAGGAGACCTTGTTCATCGACACCTTGAAGCGGACGTCGTCGAACACGAAGAACTCGGCCTCGGGACCGAAATAGCCGATGTCGCCGATGCCGGAGCCGGAGATGTGGGCCTCGGCGCGCTTGGAGACCGAGCGCGGGCAGCGCGAATAGGCCTGGCCGGTCGAGGGCTCGAGCGTGTCGCAGGTGAGGATCATCGTCGGCTGCGCGCAGAAGGGATCCATCACCGCGGTGCCGAGGTCGGGCATCAGGGTCATGTCGCTCTCGTTGATCGCCTTCCACCCGGCGATCGACGAGCCGTCCATCATGAACCCTTCGACCAGGGTCTCCTCGTCGACCGTGCGGATCGACTGGCTCAAGTGCTGCCACTTGCCGCGCGGGTCGGTGAACCGCAGATCGACGTACTTCACGTCGTGCTGCTTGATCATTTCCATGATCTTCTTAGGCGTCGTCATATCGTCCTCGTTGATGTTCGGGAGAGGGCTTAGGCACTAGGCGGAGGGAACGGGGGGAACGGCGGTAAACGGAATGAGGGCGGGAGCGGGCAAGCGGCAGGCGCCGACGTCAGATGGCGTCGGTGCCGCGCTCGCCGGTGCGGATACGGATCGCTTCCTCGATCGAGGAGACGAAGATCTTGCCGTCGCCGATGCGTCCCGTGTGGGCCGCCTTCTGGATCGCCTCGATGGCGCGCTCCACCAGCGCATCGTCGAGGACGACCTCGACCTTCACCTTCGGCAGGAAGTCGACGACATATTCGGCGCCGCGGTAGAGCTCGGTGTGGCCTTTCTGGCGCCCGAAGCCCTTGGCCTCTGTCACCGTGATGCCCTGGATGCCGACCTCGTGCAGCGCCTCTTTGACCTCATCCAACTTGAACGGCTTGATGATCGCCTCGATCTTCTTCATCTCTGGGCCCTGGGCTCTCTCGCATTCAGGAAAGGCCGCAAGGTCCGGGAAACAGACCGCGGCCAAAGGGGGTCGCGCCCCAAGGTGCAGGGGGCGTGCCAGGGCAAAAGGCCCGGGAATCCGCCTGCCGGCCGGGAGGGGTTTAGACTGCTAGCCTAAAATTTAGGCAATCGCCCAAAAACGCGCCTGAGGGTAACTTACCTAGCGCGCTTTGGCCCGTAGAAGACGACCCAGACCTGGAAGTCGGCTGAAAAGTCGCTGAACC
The DNA here is from genome assembly GCA_945871425.1 of Rhizobium sp. Q54. Taxonomy (GTDB): domain Bacteria; phylum Pseudomonadota; class Alphaproteobacteria; order SHVZ01; family SHVZ01; genus SHVZ01. The sequence goes on from CAMBVS010000026.1 coordinate 43,780, forward strand.
GGTGTTCCTCGTGAGCGGCGACGAAAAGCACGTCGCCGGGGCGGCAGGTCACCTTCTCGGCGTTGCGCTGGAACTGGCTGGTTCCGGAGATCACGAAGTACAGCTCGTCGCGGTCGTGGGGCTTCTGGTTGTCGACGCCTTTCGGGGCGAAGTGACGAAGCTCCACGTTGCCGTCGTCGAAGACGAGCTTCGACACCCGTCCCGGCGGGAACGGCACGCCGTCGAGGTCGGAGACCTTGGTCAGCGTCTTCGGTTGGGTCACGCTCGCCTCTACTTCTTTGCGGCCCGCTTCGGCAGCCGCTTCGCCAGCGCCCAGCGATAGCCATCAGGATCGTCGACCGCCGCATGGCGATCGCCCCAGAACGCGTCTTCCGGCTTCTCCACCGACTTGGCGCCGGCCTTGATCGCCTTGGCGTAGGTGGCGTCGACGTCGTCGACATAGAGATAATGAGCTTCCGACGGCTTGACCTTCAGCGTCTTCGGCGCCTTGGACGGAGAGCCGAAAGCGTCCTCCGGCGAGAACATAACCACCGTCTGCTTCTTGTAGGACATGCCGGCATGCACGATCTTGCCCTTGTCCTTCATCACGCCCTGGGTCTCGAAGCCGAAGGCCCTCTTGTAGAAGGCGAGGCTCTTCTTCGGATCGCGGACGGTGAGATAAGGGGTCAGCCACGGCATGCCGGGTTGGCGAGGATCAGCGGCCATTGGAAGCCTCATTCGGTTGGTATTGCCCGAGGCTAGCCCTCCGATCGTGACGGAGGCAAGCGGGCATCTTTCTCGGCGCACGAGGCCGGTACGAATGCGCTCCGCGCTAAGACGCCAACCTACCGGCGTGAGCGGACCCAGAACTGGTACATGTTGGTGAAGGTGCCGGGGTTGTCGATCTCGAAGCGGTGCCAATTGGCGACAGAGATCATGGCCGGGTCTTCGGGGAAGGCGTCGCGGTAGCGGGCGCGTATCTCCGGATGCACGTGCAGACCGAGCATCTCGAGGTCGAGCTCGTCGAGGATGCCGCCGATCTCGAGGAGGTCGTGCTGGCTTTCCTGCACATGGAACACCAGGTCGCGGAGCTCGCTGGTCGTATAGAAGGGGGCGGTCCCCGTCAGCATGCGGAAGAGGTCAGGCCGCTTGGCCGAGATCTGCCGCCGGAAGGCGCGGATCGCCTCGTCGGTCGACTCCAGACCTTCGTTCCGGATCAGGCGGCGGGTCTCTTCGATCCGGTCCCGGCCGATGCGGCTGTACAGGCCGATGTGCATGAGGCCGCGCGGCATCAGCAGGCCGCGCAGCACGCGCCAAGCTTCGCGCATGTTGCGCGTGTGATGCAGCGTGCCGATCGAGGAGATGACGTCGAAACGCTCGCCGAAGCCGGACAGCTCCAGCAGGTCGGCCTGGGCAAAGGCGATCTCGTCGACGCCGAGGGCGCGGGCCTTGCGCTGGGCATAGGCCAGGCTGCGGAGGCTGAGGTCGATGGCGAGTGCGCGCGAGGTATGGATGTGGGTGGCGAGTTCAATCGCGTGCAGGCCGGTTCCGCATCCGGCGATCAGCAGGCTGCATGGATCCGGCAGCCCGGGCGGCAGTGGCAGCGCGGGAAGATTGTCGGCGATCAGCTCGGCGAGCGGCCGCCTTCCGCCGATGCGAGCGGAGATCCAGACCGGGAACGGGTGCCGCTCGTATTGAGCGCGAACCGCGGCCGAAACCTCGTCGCCGATCGGTGTCAGGTTCGGCATGGCGGCGGCCAGCTGCGCTTCCTCGCGCGGCTCGGTGAAGTGCAGCCGGGCAATGTCGCCGAGCCCGGCCGGTTCCAGCCACGGTTCGATCTCCGGCAGTGCCTCGCCGAGGCGGCGGTAGGTGGCGATCGCCGCGACCGTGAGTGGAAGCGGGCTGCCGCCGGACCGCAGTTCGGCGCGGACCCGCTCGACCAGCGCCTCCACCTGACGCCGGTCTTCCGGCGTCTCCGCGAAGATGAACTCGTTCAGATGGCATTGTATCGCGAGCGCCACAGACAGACGAAGCGCAGCCGGATCGCCGACCGCCTTCAGGAGATCGCGGCGGAGCGAGGTCAGGCCCTGCTCCAACTCCCAATCCTCGACCGGTGCTGACCGCAAGAGCGCCAGCAGCGCAGCATCGCCGGCGAGGCGCGCCATGAGGTCGGGCTGTGGGACGCCGGCGCCGAGCCGGACGAGCGCCGTGCCGGGGTCGGACACCTTGATGAACTCCAGCACATAGCGGACCAGGGCACGCGTTCGGCCGCCCGGGTTGGCGAAGGCCTCGGCGACATCCGCCGCGGTCACGCCGTCGCCCGGCACATGAGGGCTGAACGTCATCGCCTCAACCTGCTCGTGGCGATGCGCCTGGCGCAGCTCCGGATGCGCCGAGAACAGCTCGCCGAGGAAATGCAGGGCCGTGCGCTGCTCTCCGCCGGCCGCGGTCAGCATCGAATGCGTCACGATCAGATGGCGGGCGATCGAATTCAGGACCATCGGGTCGCGGACGCCCAGGTCATAGGCCTTGACGAAGGCGGAGAAGCTGCCAGGGGCGTCACCGAGATCCCGGCAGAACACGCCGAAGTCCCGCCAGACGCCGCCGTCCCGCGGAGCGATGGCCGTCGCCCGCCGGAACCGGGCGAGCTCCCGCTCCGGGGCGGCGGGGGCGCAGGCGAGCGCAAGCAGCATATGCGGCTCGGCGGCGGCCGGCCCTAGCGCGATCAGCCGGCGCGCGGCCCTCGCCGCGGCGGCAGCATCGCCCTGTTGCCAGGACCGCAGCGCGTCCGAAAAGTCTAGGTTGCCCCCGAGCGGGCCGCCCACTACGCCGCCAGGCAGGCGCGGATGCGCTTGATCGCTTCGCGGATGTTCTCGGTCGAGTTGGCGTAGGAGAAGCGGATGAAGCCCTCGCCATGGGCGCCGAAGCTGGTGCCGGCGATGGTGGCGACGCCGGCCTCCTCCAGCATCTTCGTCTGCAGCTCCTTGGCGCTGAGCCCCGTGCCCTCGATGTTGGGGAAGGCGTAGAAGGCGCCGCCCGGCTCGACGCAGCGGAATCCCGGAAGCTGGTTCAACTCGCTGACGATTACCCGCCGGCGCTCGTCGAAGGCCTTCATCATCACCCCGACTGCGTTCTGCGGGCCGGTTAGCGCGGCAATGCCGGCGAACTGGGTCGGTGCGTTGACGCAGGAATGGCAGTTGATGGCGAGCTTCTCGGCGTGGCGGAACAGGGCCTTCGGCCACACCGAATAGCCCAGCCGCCAGCCGGTCATCGCATAGGTCTTGCTCCAGCCGTCGAGCAGGATGGTCCGGTCCTTCATCGACGGATATGAGAGGAGCGGGACGTGCTCGCGGCCGTCATAGAGCATCTGGCCGTAGATCTCGTCCGACATGACGGTCACGTCCGGGAACCTCTCCAGTCCTGCCACCAGCCTGTCGAATTCGGCCCTTGGCACCGCGCCGCCGGTCGGGTTGGCCGGGCTGTTGAGGATGATCAGGCTGGTCTTCGGCGTGATCCGGGACAGCACGTCCTCGGCCGAGAAGGCGAAGCCGTTCTTCTCGAGCAGCGGGATCGGCACCGGCGTGGCGCCGGAATGCTTGATCACCGACTCGTAGATCGGGAAGCCCGGGTTCGGATAGAGGATCTCCCGGCCCTTGTCGCCGAGGATCATGATGGCGAAGTACATCGTCACCTTGCCGCCGGGCATGATCATGACCAGATCCGGGTCGATCTCGATGTCCTGGCGGCGCTTGATGTCGGCGGCGACCGCCTCCCTCAGCGCCGGAATGCCGTTGGCCGGGGTATAGCCGTGGTGGCCGTCGCGCATCGCCTTGATCGCCGCCTCGACGATATGGGGCGGCGTCTTGAAATCGGGCTGGCCGATGCCGAGGTTGATGATGGACTTGCCCTTGGCGGCAAGGGCTTGGGCCCGGGCGAGGACCTCGAAGGCGGTCTCGGTGCCAAGGACCGTCATTCGTTCGGCGACATCCACCATTTCGACCTCCGGAAGGGGCCGGCACTATGCCGAGGACCCGGCGTGAGGAAAAGCCCCGGCTGCGACATCACGTCCGGTCGTTTAGCATTGCGACAAGTGCCTGGAAACGTTATATCTCTATGTTCAACCGCGCTCTTTGGAGTTTGTCGAAATGGCTCGCGTGACCGTGGAAGACTGCGTCGTCAAGATTCCCAACCGCTTCGACCTGGTGATGACCGCCGCCCAGCGGGCACGCGAGATCGCGTCGGGAGCCTCGATCACCCTCGATCGCGACACCGACACGAACCCGGTCGTTGTCGCGATCGAGGGTGATCGCGACAACGACAAGAACCCGGTCGTGGCGCTGCGCGAGATCGCCGAGGAGAGCGTCAACCTGGCGGGTCTGATGGAATCCCTGGTCAAGGGGCTTCAACGCCAGGTCGAGGTCGACGAGCCCGAGGAAGAGATCCTCGAGGTCATGGCGGACGAGCAGGCACTTGCCCAGGCGATGATGGCCGGTGCCGCCCAGGCCGCCGAGGCTGCGGACGAAGACGTGTCGGAGATCCCCGACGCCGAGCTCGGCGACGACGCCGGTGAAGAACGCGCCTAGAACGGCAGAAGGCGCCGGAC
>CAMBVS010000027.1 GCA_945871425.1 Rhizobium sp. Q54
ATCGACAATCCCGAGCGGAAGGGCGTGCCCGTCTACTTCAAGCGCGACGGCGTCGTCGTCTGCAAGCGCCACTACGGGCGCGTCGAACCCGGCGACTGCGTCGCCCATCTGGCCACGGATATCTGATCATGGATGACGCCCGCGCTTTCGCCCCCGCCTCCATCGGCATCATCGGCCAGCCGAAGTCAGCCCTCGACACGCCGTCGCTGCTGGTCGATCTCGACGTCATGGAAGCCAACACCGCCAGGATGGCGAAGACCTTCCGCGACAACGGCATCAACTGGCGCCCGCACACCAAGGGGATGAAGATCCCCGCCCTGGCGCATAGGCTGATCAAGGCCGGCGCCATCGGCGTCACCTGCGCCAAGCTCGGCGAGGCCGAGGTGATGGCGGCCGGCGGCATCGGCGACATCCTGGTCGCCAACCAGATCGTCGGCCCGATCAAGATCCAGCGCCTGGTCAACCTGCAGCGCCATGCCGACGTGATGGTCGCCGTCGACAACTGGGACAACATCCGCGAGATCGATGCGGCAGCGATCGCGACCGGCGTCCGCGTCCGCGTGCTGATCGAGATCAATACCGGCATGAACCGGGCCGGCACGCTGCCGGGCCAGCCGACGGTCGATCTGGCGAAGAAGGCGGCGGCGCTGAAGGGCGTCAAGCTCGCCGGCCTGATGACCTGGGAGGCGCACACGCTGCGCCTCACCGATCCGGCCGAGAAGCGGAAGGCGATCGAGGAGGCGATCTCGACCTTCCTCAAGACCGCCGAGGCCTGCCGGGCGGCCGGCGTCGAGCTCGGCATCCTGAGTTGCGGCGGCACCGGCACCTACTGGATCACCGCCGAGCAGAAGGGCATCACCGAGATCCAGGCCGGCGGCGGCATCTTCTCCGACATGCTCTACCGCAAGACCTTCGGGGTCGAGCATCCTTACGCGCTCACCATCCTGGCGACCGTCACCAGCCGCCCCGATCCCAGGCGCATCATCTGCGATGCCGGCCGGAAGACCATGACCGGCGACGCGGCGATGCCGGAACCGATCGGTCTCGGCAAGGTCGCCTCGATGTTTCTGTCGGCCGAGCACACGATCATCGAACTCGCCGAGCCCGCTGAACGTCCCAAGGTCGGCGACAAGCAGGAGTTCGTGGTGGGCTACTCCGACACCACCGTGAACCTGCATGACGAGCTGGTCGGCACCCGCAACGGCAAGGTCGAAGTGGTGTGGTCGATCCTGGGACGCGGCAAGCTGAAGTGAGCTAGACCAGCCCCTCGACCCGCGGCCGGCTGCCGGCCTCGGCGATCACCAGCCGTTCCGGCCCGACCTCGGTCCACTGGCCGAGCTCGGCGTCGAGCGGCTCGGAGACCACCGTCAGCGCGTCCCGGGCCCCGCCCCAGAACAGGCTCGGCGGCTTGTCGTCGGAGGAATGGCGGATGGCGTAGACGCGGAAGCCGTCGCTCAAGGCAGCCGTCATGCGGAACGGTTCGGTGACGCCGGCCTCGGCCGCCGCCGCCTCGACCACGCTTATGGTGCGGCGGATCGCCGCCGGCGCGTCCTCCTCGAGGCCGTGGACGAACAGCAGCAGGAAGAACAGCTCAGAGTCGGTGGTGCCATGGCGGTGACGGAAGAGATCGTCCGGAAGCAGCGCCTCCAGGCGCCGGCGCACCCGGTCGTAGCCGCCGATCTGGCCGTTGTGCATGAACAGCCAGCGGCCGAGGCCGAAGGGATGGCAGTTGGCGCGGCTGGTCGCGGTCCCGGTCGACGCGCGCACATGGGCGAAGAACAGCGGCGCCTCGACCTGATGCGCCAGGCTCTTCAGGTTCGGATCGTTCCAGGCCGGCAGGATGTCGCGGTAGATGCCCGGCACCTCGCGCCCGCCATACCAGCCGACGCCGAAGCCGTCGCCGTTGGTGGTGACCGAGGTCTTCCGCGCATGCAGGCTCTGGGCGATCAGCGAGTTCTCCGGCTCGAAGATCAGCGAATCGAGATAGATCGGCCGTCCGGCATAGGTGAGCCAGCGACACATGGGCGTATCCTCCCTGCAGGTCTTCCCGGTCCGCGCCGATGCTTGTTCCCGGCGCCCGGCGATGATACGCGAGAGAGCTTAACAGGGGGTTTCGCATGAGCCTGCCGCGCGTCAACCTGGCCACCGACGGGCCGGATCTGAGCCCGCGCGCCTATGCGCGGCTGCTGGCCGATCTGACCGAAAAGGCCGACGTCGCCGCCGACAGCTACGGGCTCGGCGGCTTCGTCGAGGCCTTCGAGACGAAGATCGCGGCCGAGCTCGGCAAGGAACGCGCGATCCTGATGCCGACGGGCACGCTGGCCAACAACCTCGCCCTCGAGCTCCTCTCCGACCGCAACCGGCGGCGCGTGCTGGTGCAGTCGGACGGACACATCCAGAACGACACCGGCGACTCGGCGCAGCGCCTCGGCGGCCTCGTCCTGGTGCCGATCCAGGACAAGGGCGCGGCCTTCACCGTCGCGGCGATGAAGGCGGAGATCGACCGTGCGGCCGGTGCGCGGGTCTCCATCCCCTTCTCGGCCATGGTGATCGAGACGCCGGTGCGCCGCCGCTTCGCCCAGATGTTCCCGCTGGCCGACATGGACGCCACCCTCGCCTATGCCAGGGAGGCCGACCTCAAGACCCATCTCGACGGCGCCCGCGTCTATCTCGCCTCGGCCTGGACCGGCCGCGGCGTGAAGGAGTTCTGCAAGCCGTTCGATACGGTCTACATGTCGCTCTACAAGTATTTCGGCACGCCCTTCGGCGCGGTTCTGGCGGGGCCGGCGGCGCTGATCGACGGGCTCTATCACGACCGCCGCCGCCATGGCGGCGGGCTCTCGCAGGTCTGGCAGATCGCGCTGGTCGCCGACCACTTCCTCGACGGCATGGCCAAGCGCTGGCAAAGGGCGCGCGCGATGTCGGAGCCGGCCTATACGCGGCTCGAGGCCTCCGGCCGCTTCGCCATCGAGCGCGTCCCCGACGGCAGCAACATCGCGAAGCTGAAGCTCGCCAAGGGCGGCGCCGAGGCGCTGAAGGCCTTCCGCGGCCGTGCCGAAGCCGCGGGAATCAAGATGCCGGAGATCGCTGCTGACATGCTGCCGATCCGGGTGAACGAGACTTGGCTCGCCTCGACGGGCGAGGAGATCGCCGACCGGCTGATCAAGGCCGCCGGCTAGAAGGAGGGGACCATGACGGTCGAGAACGCGTCCTTGGGCGAGCTGCTGGACGCGCTCGCCACCGGCAGGACCACCGCCAGCAAGCTGACCCAGACCTATCTCGACCGCATCGCCGCCTACGACCGGGCGGGGCCGAAGATCAACTCCGTCCGCGAGGTGAACCCGGACGCGCCGGCGATCGCAGCCAAGCTCGACGGCGTGAAGGCGGACAAGCGCCGGCCGCTCGCGGGATTGCCGATCCTGATCAAGGACAACATCGCCAGCGGCGACAAGCAGCACACCACCGCCGGATCACTGGCGCTGGCCGATGCCTTCGCCCGGAAGGATGCGACGGTCACCACGCGCCTGAGGAAGGCCGGCGCGGTCATCCTCGGCAAGGCCAACCTGACCGAGTTCGCCAACATCCTCTCGGTCGGCATGCCGTCGGGCTACAGCTCGCTCGGCGGCCAGGTGAAGAACGCCTTCGCCCCCGAGCAGGACGAGAACGGCATCCCCATCGTCCAACCCGGCGGCTCCAGCGCAGGATCGGGCGTCGCCGTCGCCGCCGGCATGGCGGCGGCCACCATCGGCACCGAGACCTCGGGATCGCTGCTCTCGCCGGCGACCCAGAGCGGCGTCGTCACGGTGAAGCCGACCGTGGGATTGATCAGCCGTGCCGGCATCCTGCCGATCTCGCACAGCCAGGACACCGCCGGGCCGATGACGCGGACGGTGCGGGACTCGGCGCTGCTGCTGAACGTGCTGGCCGCCGTCGATCCGCTTGATGCGGCGACCATGAAGCAGAAGCGGCCCGACGACTATCTCGATTTCCTCGACCGGGACGGGCTCAAGGGCTCCCGTATCGGCGTGCCCAGCGATCCCGCCGATCCGGGCAACGACGTCTATTACGGCCCGCTCTCGCCGCGCTCGAAGGAAGTCATGAGCCGGACCATCGAGGCGCTGCAGGATCTCGGCGCCACCATCGTCCGCGCCAGCATCCCGACCTCCGGCTGGATCGGCGGCGCCGGAACCGAGATCGCCGTTCTCAACCGCAACCACTTCAGCCCGACCTACCACCAGGTCCAGCGCTCGCCGATCGTGTTCGTCTACGAGCTCAAGGCCGGCCTCAACGCCTATCTGAAGACGTGGGCGAAGGGCACGGCGATGAAGACGATCGACGACATCATCGCCTTCAACCTGGAAAACCCGGTGAAGGCGCTCCGCTTCGGCCAGGACCTGTTCCTCGCCGCCGCCCGGACCAAGGGCGACCTGAGCGAGCCCGAATACAAGTCCGCCCGCCGCATGGACGTGCTTCACGCGAAGAAGCTCGGGCTCGACCTCTACATGGACCAGCACAAGCTCGACGCCGTGCTGTTCCCCGCCAATGCGGGGGCCGCCATCGCGGCGAAGCCCGGCTATCCGAGCGTGCAGGTGCCGGCGGGCTTCACCGCCGGCGTGGGCGGCAAGGACACGCCGGACTATCCGCTGGGTGCCACCTTCACCGGCCGTGCCTGGAGCGAGGCGACGCTGCTGCGCCTGGCCTATGCCTTCGAGCAAGGAACCAAGGCACGGCGGATGCCGCCGGGCCTGTCATCCACTGGCGCCTAGCCCCGCGCCGACGTCTCGAGGAAGCGCTCTAGCGCGCGCACGACCTCGACATCGTCGAACAGCGCCTCCTTGCCCTGGTGGATTCGGCGTCGGACATCCTGACGGTACGGCATATCCAGCATCAGGCGCGCGGCGATCGAGGCATACGCGTCGTCATCCCCCGCCACCAGCTCGGCCAGGCCGAGGCGCTTCAGGATCGCGCTGGCGAACCGGCCGCGCAGGAACTGCCCTTCGAACGCCACGATCGGCAGGTCGCATTCCACGGCCTGCATGGCGGTGTTGAAGCCGGAGAATCCGATGGTGTCGAGCATGACGTCCGCCTCCCTCATCAACCCGTAGAAGGCATCGAGGGGCTGCCAGGGAATGAACCGGATATGCCGGGCGTCGTCCAGTCCGCTCCGGCGCAGCTCGCCCCGGACCCGGGCTTCCACCATCGCCGACAAGGCCGGGTCCTGGGGAGAAGCGAAGAACACGAATTCGCACGGGCCGACTCTCTTGGCGATCTCGGCGACCACCCGGTCGAATCTGGACGTGTATTTGAACGGCACCCCGGGACAGAGCAGCATCGGACCGTCCCGGCGCAGCCCGAGATGCGCCAGGCCAGGTGAAGCCGGCCTGACATCGGGCGGGCTGTAGCAGCACCCGAGCCGCGGCAGGACGACCAGCGTCTCGACATAGGCCTTTTCGGCCTCCGGCGGCTCCAGATCCTCGGACGTCAGGAAATAGTCGATCGTCGGCAGGCCGGTCGTCTCGGGATGGCCCCAGGTGGCCACCTGCACCGGCGCGAGGCGGAGGCTGGCGAGCCTGACGGTCATCGGATCCATGCCGATCTCGGGGTAGATCAGCACATCGAGATTGCTGCGGGCGATCGCCTCCACCCACTCGCGCCCGCTCTTTGGCCCGCGCACGAACGTCTTCGATCGCTCCGCAGCCCATGCTGTCTCGGCATCGAACCGGCCTCCGAGACTGAAGGTGTGCAACTCGATCCGATCGCGATCGATATGCTCGAACCACCCCTTGACCAGGGCATGCCACACGGAATGCGCCCGGATGCAGGTCGAAGCTATGCCGACGCGGATCGGCCCCGCGCCCGTTCTCCGTCCGGACTCGACTCCCTGTTCCTCGCGCCACTCGGCCATCAATCTTGCGCATATCGTCCCGAAGAGACCGAGCAGGTCGCGATTGTTCTGCTCGTGGTACGCAAGATAGAAGGCCGTGCAGCAGCCGACGACCTCATGAGCGTTCGGTCGCCCACGAAGCCAGCGATCCAGCTCCCGCATCTCGCCCGCGAAGACCTCCCGGAAGCCGGAAGCCGCCCCTTCGTCGGCCAGGATCGGAATCGCGGAAAGGACCGCCTTCCACCGGGCCTCCGCGTGGTCGGGATTGATCGCGACCGTTCGCGCGTAGGATCGCCTCGCCTCCGCGCGCCGTCCTTCGAGCGTGCTGGCGGCTCCAAGATTCGACCAAACGTCCGCTTGCGACGGATCGAGCGCGAGCGCACGACGAAGACTGGCCGAAGCGGGACGATAGGCGCCGAGGCTCAATAGCGCGCTGCCGTGGTCGCGCAGAATCTCGACGGAGTCGCCCGCGAGCGCCAGCGCCTGCGCCAGGGGCAGCACCGCTTCACCCGGTCGTCCGAGGGCAAGAAGCAGGCGGCCTCTCGTGTGATGCACATCGGGATTCTCGGGGTGAACGGCAAGCGATCGCCCGCAGATCGCAAGCGCGTCTTCGGCTCGCCCCAGCAGCGAGGAGCCGTGGCACAGCGCCATCCAGCACGCCACGTCGTGAGGCTGCAGGGCCAAGCCCCGGCGCCCGGCGGCCATCGCGTCCACCGGTCGGCCGAACCTGAAGAAGATCGAGGCCAGGACGGCAATCACCGCCCCGTCGCCGCGCGCGAACGGAAACGATCGGCCGAAAGCGACGATCGATCCCGACGGGTCGCCGGCTCCGAGCAGGGTGTCGCCGAGCGCCTTCCAGCTGTCGACGTGGTGAGGCACCAGCGCCAGCGACCGCCTGAGCGACGATAGCGCCTCCGGCGCTTGACGGAGAAGGGACAACGTCGTGCCCAGCCGGCAGAAGTCGTCCGCGGTGGCCGAGCCTCGCCCGACGATCCACGCATACAGAGCCGCCGCCGGTTCGAGTGCGCCGGCATTGCCAAGAACGGCTGCCAACTCTGCAGCGGCGCCGGCATCATCCGGCCTGAGCGCCCGAACTCTCCGATGCCAGGAAATCGCCGAGGCAGGCTGTCGCCGCTCGCTGCTGATCCTTCCGAAATTCGCCAGGAACATCGGACTGTCCGGCACCAAAGCGATACAGCCCGCGAGCAGCGACGACGCGCGCGCCTTCTGACCGATCGAGGCGTACATGGCGGCGGCGACATTGAACGCTTCGGGCGAGAGCGGCGCCTGGCTGAGGACCTGCTCCGTCACCTCTGTGGCCGCAGCGGCATCGCCGCTCCGCACCAGCGACATCACGAGATCGCCGACCTGCTCGAGCGTCAGAGGCTGCTGCGCCGTCACTGCTTGCGCAAGCCTGCCGCCAGGAGATCGAGCGCCGCTTCGGCCATGCGCTCGGCCTCCGCTTCGCCGATGCCCCAGCGCGGCATGTGGCCATCGATCTGCATGTGGGCGAGGCCGTAGACGAGGCCGCGGCCGGTGAGCTGAATCAGGCGGATGTCGTCGCTCCCGAGCTGACCCCGCCGGATCGCGTCGGCGACCGCCGCTTCCATCGCCGCCCGGATCTCCTGATCCTGCCGCCGCAACGTCTCCGCGCCCTCGAAGTCGAACAGGCTACGGTCGGAGAGCACCTGGAAATGCGTCGGATTGCGGAACGTCCAGCGGAGATAGGCGATGCTGATGGCGCGGAAGCGGGCGATCGGATCGTCGGTCGGGGCGGTTTCGAGCACGCGCCGGAATTCGATGTGGAAGCGACGCATCGCCTCTTCGGCGATCGCCGTCATCAGCGCGATGCGGCTGGGGAAGTGACGGAACGGCGCACCCGAGGAAACGCCGGCCCGCCGCGCCACCTCGCGCACGCTGAGCGCGTCGGCCCCCCATCCTCGACCAACTTGAGCCTGGCCGTGACCAGCGCCTGGCGAAGGTCGCCGTGGTGATAGGCCCGGGCGGGCTTGGCGCGGGGGCGAGGCGAACGCGGCTTGCGGGCGAGCGGCATGGCCCCAATCTAGCGCATCTCGTTTGATGTAAGCGCTGCGAACTTGGCTTGACGGATCGCCACACTCCAATGCAATCGTCGCTTACATCACAAAGGCAAAGGGCCACCCGATAAAATCACCCCGCAGCATCCTCGAAGGTTGGCCCCTGGTCGGCGCAATGGCCGTCGCCGTCACCGCCGTAGCACTGGCGGCCGCCGGCGCCGGAAGCTTCGAGAGCGAGGGTGCCCGGGCGGCGATCCGTGCGACCGCGCGCAGCTCGCTCCTCCTTTTCTGTCTCGCCTCCTGCGCCGCGGCGCTGGTCTGCTTCCGGCCGAACCGCCGGCGTGGGCGGGAAGGACACGCCGGACTATCCCCTGGGGGCCTCCTTCACCGGCCGCGCCTGGAGCGAAGCGACGCTGCTGCGCCTGGCCTATGCGTTCGAGCAGGGCACCCAGGCGCAGCGGACGTCGCCGGGCGTGCCGGCGCTTTAGCCGGCCGCTCCGTGAGGTCCACCGGGACGTCGCATCACCGATGCGACGAGACGGTCGGGCCGTCGAAGTCGTGGCTTGCCCCTCGATGCGCCTTGTAAATACGGCGGACCCAGCGAGCACCAGCGTGTCCCGAGTAGGTGTCGACCAGCGCCTGAAACGGCGCCGCCACCGGCCGAGGCGACGACATCGGCGAGTCCACGGGACGCACGATGGTCGCGAGGGCCGAGGCCGCCGCGAGGTCGGCGATGCTGAAGATGTCGCCCGCCAGGTAACCGGTGGTGGAACTGCGCTCTGCAACATAGTCCAACGCCTCGATCGCCGCCCTGTGGCCGTCCTCTAGCGACGAAGGCCCGGTAATGCCGTTGCCCTTCTTCACCATGAAGGCGGCGAAGGGAACCACGCAGGCATAACCGAACCGCTTCGGCCAACTCGCGCCCTCGCCGAAAACGGCCGCGAAGTAGCCCGGCGATCGCAGCAGCGTATCCAGCACGACCCTGCGGATTCGTGGCGTCAGATCGTCATCGAACCGGCGCTCGATCTCGAGCGCCAGCGAACGGAGCTCCGGGTCGAGCGGCAGCAGCTTCGGCTCCGGATACCGTTCCTCCAGCCAACGGATGACTCTCGAAGATCCGTCCATCGCCACACCGTCCGCGATCAGCACCGGCGTCGTCGTCCGACCGGTCAGGGCCTTGACGGTGCCTAAATGGGGTCCGGGGAGCAGGCTGCGCCGTTCATGCACCACGTTCTTGATGTCGAGTGCCCAGCGGACTTTCTCGTTGTAAGGCGAGTGCCTGAACTGAATCAGCGTGAGCATCTGCACCTCCGGAAGCTAGGTACCGTGACGGAAGGCCGCCGGCGCTTGGCCTCTACAGCACCCGGTGCTGGGCGACCGGGATCATTTGACGGACCTTCTCGACCCGCTTCGGATCGATGCGGGCGGAAACGATGCCGACTCCGTCCGGCGCCATCGCGGTCACCTGCCCCCAGGGATCGACCACCATCGAGTGGCCATAGGTATGCCGGGTCTCGTTGCCCTGGGTGTGCGGCCCGTGCTGGGCGGCGGCGAGGAAATAGGTCTCGGTCTCGATCGCCCGCGCCCGGCAGAGCACCTCCCAATGGTCCTTGCCGGTCTGCAAGGTGAAGGCGGCGGGGAGCGCAATCACCTGCGCGCCCTTCTTCGCCAGCTGGATGAACAGCTCGGAGAAACGCAGATCGTAGCAGATCGAGCAGCCGACGGTGACGCCGTCGAGGTCGTAGGTCACCACCTCGTCGCCCGGCTTGATGCTGGCCGACTCCTTGTAGGACATGCCATCGGGGGTGACGATGTCGAACAGGTGGATCTTGCGATAGCGCGCGATCTGCTTGCCGGTGCGATCGAAGACGATGGTGGTGTTGTGGAGCCGCTCCTCGCCCGGCACCTTCTCCAGGATCGAGCCGGCATGGACGAAGACCTTATGCGTGGCCGCGATCTCGCGGCAGAGCGCATAGGCCGGCCCGTCCGGTATCGTCTCGGCCGCTGCTCTCTTCTCCGCGCCGGTGCCGCCGAGGAAGTCGAAGACCTCCGGCAGCACCAGGAGGTCGGGCGCATCCTCGCGCACCGCCGTCTCCATCAGCTCCCTCGCCTGCTTCAGGTTTCGGGGCTTGTCGTTCGTGGAGTTCATCTGGATGAGGGAGACTTTCATCGCGTGCCGGTCCTTCGCGCCTGGAGATAGGCACGGTCGCGCCGCCGGACCCCGCCCGTCAACTGTCTTGGCTCAGACGATCGCCTCCAGCACATCGGCGAAGGCACGCGCGAATCCCGGGCCGTCGACCAGCGGCGAGGCAGCCATCATCGGGCGCAGGCGCCGCCGCAGCGCGGCCAGACCGGCAAGGTCGCCTGCCATGGCGACGGCCCGATCGACATAGCCATCGAGATCGGCGGCGACGAGGTCGCCGAGACCGACGGTGCGGAGATGCGCGGTGCTATGCCGTCCGGCGACGCGGTCGCCGGGACAGGTGACGACGGGCACGCCCATCCATAGCGCCTCGCACGTGGTGAGGCCACCCGAATAGGGGAAAGAGTCGAGGGCGAGGTCGATCTCGCCATAGCGCGCCATCAGCGCCGCATGCGGGACCGAGACCATCAGCTCCATGCGCTCCGGCTGGATCCCCTGCTCGACGAAGCGTCGACGGAGGCGGGCTTCCGCCTGCGGCAGTCCGATCAGCCGTAGCCGGCTCCCGGGTACCGCTTCGAGGATGCGTGCCCAGGCCCGAATGCAGCCGGGGCTCACCTTGTAGAGGGCATTGAAGCAGCCGAACGTGATCCGCCCGCTCTTTGCCGCGGGAAGGTCCGTGACGTCGCCTGTTGCCGGAGGCTCGTAGCAGAACCGGTTGTGCGGAAGGCGCAAGACGGTCTCGACATAGTCGCCTTCGGTCCCGGGCGGCGCATGATGCGCATCGGTGATGGCGTAGTCGACCTGGCGAAGGCCGGTCGAGCCCGGATAGTCGAGCCAGGTCGCCTGCACCGGCGCCGGCCTCCGCGCGAACAGCCCGAGGCGATGGCCGTTGGTATGGCCGTTGAGGTCGATCAGGATATCGATGCCATCGGCGCGAACCCGCCGTTCGGCGGCTTCGTCGTCCAGGGCCGTGATCTCGGTCCACGCGTCGCTCATCCGGCGGAAGCGCTCGGTCATGTCGTCTGAAATGGCGCCGTTGCTATAGAGGTGAGCCCGCCAGCGGCGGGGCTCACGGTTGCGGAGCAGCGGCGGCAGCAGGAACGCCGTCGAATGCCAGCGGAAGTCGCCGGAGACCAGGCCGACACGGATCGGATCGGCCGGCGGCCGCGACCGTCGCGCCGGCCGCGGCCGCTCGGGGAACCGCAGGCCGAAGGCACGGTGCGCAGCCACCAGATCGCTCGGCCGCGCCGTTTCGGCGTAGCTCATGCTCAGGAGCGCCGTCGAGGCGAGACCGATCTCGTCCGGGGTCAACATCGCCGCCCGGCGGGCCGCGCGGAGCGCCGCGTCGGCCTCGCCCCACGCCAACTCGCCGGCGCCGAGGGCCGCCATCGCGTGCGGATCGGCCGGAGCAAGCACGAGGGTCTGGCGCGCAATCGGGACCTTGCGGTCCGGGCGAGGCTCGAGACGCACCAGGAGCTGGCGCAGCTCGACGACCTCGGGGTGGCTTCGGATGCCGAGCCGGAGATGCGTCAGCGCGCGATCGAGATCGACCGTCCTCAGGGCAATTGCGAGATTGTAGCGCGGCAGCCAGCTCAGCGGGTCCAGCGCCAGCGCGCGCAACGAGGTCGCCTCGCACGTCGCCAGCATTCCCAGATCGGAAGAGAGAGCCGCGAGATTGATCTGGCCCGCCGAGGCGGCGGGCGCCAGGGCCGCCGCCTGTCTCAGCCACCGCCCTGCCGGCGCAAGCAGGCCGCGGCAACGGGCGACCTCGCCGATCAGCGCGAGGACTGCCGGCGAAACCGGCGCGACGGCCGCGGCTCGGCGCAGGGGCAAATCCGCGCGGGCCTGCCCGAGACCGAGACGTGCCCAGCCTTCGGCGTCGCCTGGAGAAACCGCGAGTCGTCGGCGCTGGGCGGCCTCGGTCGTCAACCGACTTTCCTAACGGTCATGGCAGTGGCACGCTCCCGGCCGCGTTTTCCAGAACAGGGTGCAGATCATGTCGCGACGTTCGATCGATCTCAACGACCGGCTCTATGACTACTTGCTCGCCAACTCGCTCCGCGAGAAGCCGCTGTTTCGCAAGCTCCGCGAGGCGACGGCGAAGCTGCCGATGGCCGGCATGCAGATCTCGCCCGAGCAGGGCCAGTTCATGATGCTGCTGGTCGAGCTGATCGGGGCGAAAAAGGCGATCGAGATCGGCACCTTCACCGGCTACTCCGGCCTCTGCGTCGCGACCGCGCTCCCCGCCAAGGGGCATCTCTGGTGCTGCGACGTCAGCGAGGAATATACCTCACTCGCGCGCAAGTTCTGGAAGCAGGCTAAGATCGACAAGAAGATCACGCTGACGCTGGCGCCTGCGACCGAAACCATCGCCAAGCTCCTCCAGAGCAAGCACGCCGGCACCTTCGACTTCGCCTTCATCGACGCCGACAAGTCGAACTACGACGCCTACTACGAGGGCGCGCTGAAGCTGCTGCGCAAGGGCGGCCTGGTTGCCATCGACAACGTGCTGTGGGGCGGCTCGGTTGCCGATCCCGAGAAGAACAGCCCGGACACCCGGGCGATCCGCAAGCTCAACGCCAAGATCCACAAGGACAAGCGGGTGAGCGCCAGCCTGCTTCCGATCGGCGACGGGCTGACCCTGGCACGAAAGCGCTAAGGCAGCGACGAATGGCGCACCCGGTCGCCCGGCTTGATGCCGAGGCGGGCCGAGGTGCCGCCGTTCACCTCCAGCACCGCGCGGGTCGGCCCTGAAGCCGGCACCGGCGTCTCTGATTGCGGGATCGTCCGCTCGGCGATGTTGAGGATGCGACCGTCGACGCCGATGAAGATCATGTCGAGCGGGATGAAGGTGTTCTTCATCCAGAACACCGCCGGATCCGGTCGCTCGAAGATGAATAGCATGCCGGCATCGGGCGCCATCTGGCGGCGGTACATCAGCCCCTGCGAGATCTGCTGCGAGGAGGTCGCGAGCTCGACGTTGAAGGCGTGCTTGGCGCCCGAGGCGCTCTCGATCGTCAGCGTGTCCTTGGGAAATGTCACGAGCTGGGCCAGGGCCGGGCCGGCGAGCAGGAACAGGGCGAGGGCGAGAACGCGTCTCACGGCAGCATGACCTCCTCGATCATCTCGGCGACCTCCGGCCTGACCGGCCCGGGATTGGGCGGATCGGCCAGCGTGGTGAACCAGCGCTCCGGCGCGCTCTTGGCTCGGCTGTGGTTCCAGCGGAGCCCACGCAACACCGCCCCGGCCTCCCGGGTCAAGGGCTCCGCCGGATCATGTCCGTCGAGGACCGCCCAGATGCCGGCCCAGCAGCGGGCGACCGACCACGGGTTGTAGCCGCCGCCGCCGAGCACCAGCGCCCGCGGCGCCAGGGGCACCAGCCGCGCGACGGCTGCCCACAACGCGGTGTTGGAGAGATCGAGCCGGCTCTGCGGATCGTCGGCGAGGCCGTCGGCGCCGCATTGCAGGACGATTGCGGCGGGCCCCAACCTCTCGCCGAGCGGAATCAAGGCGCGTTCGACGATCTCGGCCAGCTCCGTGTCGTTGAGTCCGCCCGGTACCGGCAGGTTGCGGGCATTGCCGCCGCCCCGATCGCCGCGACCGCCGGTGTTCGGCCAACGCCCAGCCTCGTGCACGGAGACGGTGAGCACGCGCTCGTCGCCGCGGAAGGCGTCCTCGACGCCGTCGCCATGATGAGCGTCGAGGTCGACGTAATAGACGGGCGCGATGCCGTCATCGAGGAAGGCAAGGATGCCGAGGACGGGGTCGTTGAAGTAGCAGAAGCCGCTGGCGCGGTCGGGGCGGCCATGATGGGTGCCGCCGGCAGGGCTGTGGACGATGCCGCCTACCTTCAGCAGCTCGACCGCCTTCAGGGTCGAGCCGCAGGCGGTCGCCGGCCGGCTGAAGATCTCAGCGAAGACCGGGTTGCCGTTGCGGCCGATGTTGTGGCGGTCGCGGATCTCGTCCGGCACGTGCCGGGTCGCCTCGGCCTCACGCACCGCCTCGACATAGGCCGGATCGTGGAAGCGGGCGAGCTGCGCCGGCGTCGCCACCGGCCCGTCGACGTAGCGCTCCGGATCGTGCCAGCCCATCGCCCGGATCAGGTCGAGCGCGGTCGACACCCGCGGGATCGAGAGCGGGTGCTTCGCCCCGTAGATCGAATGCCGGTAGATCTCGCTGCCGATCAGGATCGGACGGTGCATGAGTGGGAGATATACCCTCCCCCGGCCGGCCGGGGGAGGGTCCGCGTCCGCGGAAGTCTCACTTCTTCTCGATGTTCCAGAGCACCAGCTCGGTCGCGTTCGGCACGCCGACCAGAGTGTTGCGCCAAGCCACCGGCTTCAGGAACTGTCCGGTGTTGAGGTACGGGACCTGATCGTAGTAGCGGGCCTGCAGTTTTTCGATCACCCCCATCTGCGCCTTCAGGTCGGCCGCGGCGAGGAAGTCGGCTCGGAGCTTCTCGATTTCGGGATCGGTGTACCAGCCGAACCAGCCGCCATCGCCGGCGAGCGGCAGGTTGGAGATCGGGCTCGACATCGGAATGCCGGTCCACCAGGTCGGGAAGATGTGCCAGCCGAGAGAACCGGTCCCGGGCACATCCTTTCTGGTCCGCCGCGTGGTCAGCGTCGACCAGTCCATTGCCTGCAGATCGACGGTGAAGCCGGCCTTCTTCAGCGACTCCGCTGCGACGATGGCGATGTTGTGGATGATCTGCTGGTCGGTCGGATCCATCAGGACGATGGGCTCGCCCTTGTATCCCGCTTCGGCCAGAAGCTGCTTCGCCTTGGCCGGGTCGGCCTTGCGGTATGATTCGCTCCCGACCTGAGTCTCGTATTTCGACCCGCAGACAAATACCGCGAAGCACTCCCGTTCGTATTCGGGATTGCCGATCATCGCCCCGAGAAACGCCTTCTGATCGATCGCCAGCAAGGCCGCCCGGCGGATGCGGGCGTCGTTGAAGGGCGGATTCAGCATGTTGAACCGGAGATGGCCGAGGCTGCCGAAGTTGTCGAGCACCTTGACCGTGATGTTCGGATCTTTCTTCAGCATCGGCAGGAGATCGATCGGCGGGATCTCGTAGGCGTCGACCTCGCCCTTGAGGAGGGCCTGGGTCGCGATCGCGGGGTCGGGGATGTAGAGCCATTCGACCCGGTCGACCTTGGCCAGCTTGGCGCCAGAATAGCCGTCCACCGGCTCGGTGCGCGCGGCGTATTTCGGGTTCCGCTTGTAGACGACCTTGTTGCCGGGGACCCACTCGTCCTTGGCGAACAGGAAGGGGCCTGAGCCGATCGGCTCCTTCACCTGCTCGTCGGCGCTGATCTTGGCGTCCGACTCCCGCATGATGAAGCAGGGGAGCACCGGGTTGCCCAGCGTCTCGATCACCAGGCCGAAGCGCTTGGACATCACCATCTCGAAGGTAAGATCATCCTTGGCCTCAAGCGAGGCGACATGCGCCATCATCACCTTGCCGTCGCCCGACTTGACCGCCCAGCGCTTGATCGACTGAGCCGCGTCCTTGGCGGTGACCGGCGTCCCGTCGTGCCAGGTCATGCCCTTGCGGAGGGTGAAGCTGTACTTCATGCCGTCGGGAGCGACGGTGTGGGCCTCCACCATCTGGGGCTTGTAATTGAACTTGCTGTCCGGCGCGAACAGCACGTCATAGATCATGTAGCCGTGGTTGCGGGTGATCGCCGCGGTGGTCCAGATCGGATCGATGTTCTTGAGGTCGGCCTGCGGCACGAGCTTGAGGGTCGACTGCGCCAGGGCCGGCATGGCCATGAGCACCGCCACCGCTACGATCGGAACGGATCGTCCGATCAGCGTCCTGAGTTGCATCGGAAGCTCCCTGTTTTCGTTTTGCGCACGAAACGGTAGCACCTTGAAGCCCGCGGTTGAACTCAGATCCCCTTCCCGCGGCCGGCCGGGCCGGCCATAATCCGCGCTCACGCTCTCAAAGGAGTCCTGCCATGACTGCGCAGAAGACGGCGCTTCCAAACGACCTCGAACCCTTTTGGATGCCGTTCACGGCCAATCGCCACTTCAAAGGGAGTCCGCGCCTTCTGGCCGAAGCGAAGGACATGCACTACACGACCGTCGACGGCCGGAAGATCCTGGACGCGACCGCCGGGCTCTGGTGCGTGAATGCCGGTCATGGCCGGAAGTCGATCGTCGAAGCGGTGCAGAGGCAGGTCGCCAAGCTCGACTTCGCGCCGTCGTTCAACATGGGGCACCCGCTCTCCTTCGAGCTCGCCGCGCGGCTGACCTCGATGCTGCCGGGATACAGCCAGGTGTTCTTCACCAACTCGGGCTCCGAGTCGGTCGACACCGCTCTCAAGATCGCCGTCGCCTATCAGCGCGCCATCGGCCAGGGCACGCGTACCCGCCTGATCGGCCGTGAGCGGGGATATCACGGCGTCGGCTTCGGCGGCATGTCGGTCGGCGGCATGGTCGCCAACCGCAAGATGTGGGGCACGATGGTGCCCGGCGTCGATCACATCGGCCACACTCATAACCTCGAGAAGAACGCCTTCTCGAAGGGCCAGCCGGAATGGGGCATGCACCTCGCCGACGATCTCGAGCGGCTGGTGGCGCTGCACGACGCGTCCAACATCGCTGCCGTCATCGTCGAGCCGGTCGCCGGATCGACCGGCGTGCTGGTGCCGCCGAAGGGCTATCTGCAGCGCCTCCGCCAGATCTGCGACAAGCACGGCATCCTCTTGATCTTCGATGAGGTCATCACCGGCTTCGGGCGTCTCGGCTCCAGCTTCGCGACCGAGCATTTCGGCGTGAAGCCGGACCTGTTTACCGTCGCCAAGGGCATCAGCAACGCCACCATCCCGATGGGCGCCGTCTTCTGCCGGAAGGGCATCTACGATGCCTTCATGAACGGGCCGGAGGGCATGATCGAGATGTTCCACGGCTACACATACTCGGCCCATCCGGTCGCCTGCGCCGCCGCCCTCGCCACCATCGACCTCTATCGCGAGGAAGGCTTGTTCGAGCGCGCGGCCGAGCTCTCGCCCTATTGGCAGGAGGCGGTCCACAGCATGAAGGGCCTGCCCAACGTCATCGACATCCGCAACCTCGGCCTCACCGCCGGCATCGAGCTGGCGCCCAGGAAGGATGCACCCACCGCCCGCGGGATGGACACCCACCTGCAGTGCTTCGAGAAGGGCGTCATGGTCCGTTTCGCTGGCGAAACCATCTGCATGTCGCCGCCGCTGATCATCCAGAAGTCGCAGATCGACCAGATCGTCGACACGGTCTCCAGCGTCCTCAAAACGCTGCACTAGCCGCACGCCAAGCAAGGCCCTCTCCCTCCGGGGAGAGGGCCTTTTCCTTTGCCTTCAGTAGACGAACGGGTGGGCGGGCTTTCCCGGATCGACGGCGGTGAGATGACTGACGATGCCGCCGTCCTGCCAGAGGTAGAATCCGACATAGGGCGGGGTCTCGACCCAGCCGTGGATGCCCTGGCCGTGGATGTTGAGCGCGACCTCCGGCGCCGTCGCCGGGCTCGAGCTGATCACCGTGCCGCACCAGCGCCGGACCGTGGCGCGATGCAGGTGGCCGCAGACCACCCGCTCGACCTGGGGATGGCGGCGGACGACCTCGCCCATCGCGTCGCCGCCGACGCAGGCATAGCCGTCCATCCTCACCATTCCGGTCGTGTAGGGCGGGTGGTGCATGAACAGCAGCGTCGGCTTGTCGCCGGCCTCCGCCAGCCGCGCGTCGAGCCAGGCGATCCGCTCGGGGCACATCAGCCCCCCGACCTTTCCCTGATCCAGCGTATCCAGGCCGATCAGTCGGACCGGATGGCCCTCGACCACGTAGTGGAGGAAGCCCGACTGCGGCAGATAGGCGTGGTCGGGAAACGCCCGACGCAGGTTGTCCCGGTTGTCGTGGTTGCCGGGGATCAGGTAGGCGGGCGCCTGCAGCCGGTCGAGAACCCGGCGGAGATTGGCGTACTCCTCAGCCTTGCCGAAGTCGACGAGGTCACCGGTGACCAGCACCAGGTCGGGCGCGGGCTTGAAGCCGTTGAGAAAATCGACGGTCTGGGCCAGACGGGCGGCGGTGTCGACATGGCCGGAAAAGGCCATCTCGCCTTCGGTGCGAAGGTGAAGGTCGGTGATGTGGGCAATCAACATGAGAGGCTCGCCGGGCTGGCCCGGCCCTTGCAGTTGGCGGAAGGTGACAACGGCGGGCACTATAGCAACGCCCCGCCGGACGTCCCAGGCTTGCCCGGAGCGACCCGCCGATGACCCCGACCCTGCGCCGCGCCCTTCTGTCGACCCTGCCGCTGCTGCCGCTCGCGGCCTGCGACAATCCGGTGTCCCGCCACTTCGAGTGGCAGAAGCATGCGGCGGTGGTCGAGTTCGCCCCGGAACCGCTCTATTGCTATCGCACGCTGGCCCGGACCGACTGCTTCGCGCAGCCGCTCGACCGGCGCGAATCCAACCGCCTCGTCAGCAACTACGGCCCGGCGCCAGGCCGTGTCGTGGTCGTGGCGCCGGCACCCCGCGACCGGGAGAAAATGGGGGAGGTTGTCGACCATGCGCCGCTCATGGCGCCGCGCGAGACGGTCGAATCCGAGCCGCTGGTTCTGACACCGAGGCAGCCGGGCGCGCCGGTGCCCCTGGTAAAGCCCGCCAACTGATCCCTGCTGGCGTCGACGCCGCCCGGTCGGCTATGACCGGGCCATGAGCACCCGGACGAATATGCCGGAAGACAGGGCAAATCTTGCCGGGCCGGCCCGTCGCGTCCTTTCCGCCCGTCCCTCCGGGATCCCCGGCCTTGCCGCCGTCTTCCTCGACCGGGACGGCGTGCTGAACCGCGACCTCGACTACGTCCACTCGTCCGATCGCTTCGAGCCGGTCCCCGGCGCGGCGGAGGCGATTGCCTGGCTCAACGCGATCGGCCGCAAGGTCGTCTTCGTCACCAATCAGGCCGGCATCGCCCGCGGCTATTATTCGGAAGAGCAGTTCGTCGCCTTCACCCGCTGGATCGAGGACTGGCTCGCCGCCCGCGGCGCCCTGATCGAGGCGACCTACTACTGCCCGCATCATCCGACCGCGGGAACCGGCAGCTACCTTCTCGCTTGCGGCTGCCGGAAGCCGCAGCCGGGCATGATCCGCGCCGGCCTCGCCGACCTTGCGCTCGACCCGGCACAGTGCTTCCTGGTCGGCGACCAGCCGACCGACATCGCTGCGGCGGAAGCCGCGGGCATTCCCGGGCACCTCTTCGACCACAGCAATCTGCTCGACTTCGTCCGCCGGCTCGTCGGCACCGGCTAGGGCCGGACGATCCGCTCGAAAAGCGCCTTGTAGCTGGCGACGACGGCGGCCTCGGTGAAGTCCGTTTCATATCGCCGCCGGCCGTTTGCGACCAGACGTGCCCGCATATCGGCATCGCCGAGCACGCGCCGGATCGCCGCCGCCAGCGCCGGCGCATCGTCGATCGGCACCAGGAGGCCGTCGGCCCCGTCCTCGATCAGCGCACCAGGACCGGCCGAGCGCGTGGCGACGAGAGGCACGCGCGCCGCCCAGGCCTCGATCGAGACGATACCGAAGGGCTCGTAGCGCGACGGGAAGACACAGAGATCCGCGGTCGCCAGGAGGTCGAGGCGGTCGTCACGCCATCCAAGCAGGCGGACGCGGTCGCCAAGGCCGAGGCGAGCGATCTGCGCCTCCAAGGCGGGACGCAGCTCGCCTTCGCCGGCGATCACGAGCTGTGCCTCCTGCACCGTCGCGATCGCATCGATCAGCACGTCGAAGGCCTTGGCTGGATGGAGACGGCCGAGCGCCAGCAGGAGAGGCGCGCCGTCCTTCACGCCCAAGGCCCTGCGGTCGAGGCGACGTCCCTGCCCGTCCGGCGCAAATGCGTGCAGGATATGCGCGCGCTCGGCCGGCCAGCCTTCGCGGACGACGTGCGCCCGCATGTCCGGGCTCATCGCCGCCAGGTGATCGCAGCGGCGGTAGTATTTGAGGTCGTAGAATCCCCCGAGCCAGCCGAGGCCGACGTGGTCGCCACGCGGCAGGAACGAGGCCGCCCGCCGCATCCAGGCCATGGCGATGTCGGGCTTGAAGCCGTCGACGAGGCGCCGCAGTCCCGACCGCGTCTTCATGTCGAACCAGCGCGACGCGAAGGGAAGCTCGATCACCTCGACGCCGCCGGCACGAAGCAATGCCGAGCGCGCAGCGTCGCGCCGGATCACCACCTTCTGCTGGAGCCCGGCTCGATGCAACGCCAGGACGGTGTCGACGAAGCAGGTCTCGGCGCCGCCGTGGGGCGCGCCGGCCATCACCTGCAGGACCCGCATCAGATCAGCTTCTCGAAGGCCGACGCGGCCTCGTCCCATCCCCAGCTGCGCTGACGTTCGAGCGCGCGGCGGCTCATCCGCCGCCAGAGGCGGTCATCGCTCAGCAGCGCGATCGTCTTGTCGGCGAACAACCGGTCGTCGCCTTCGACGAATCCGGTCTCCCCATCGGCGACCCGCTCGGCCATGCAGCCAAAGGGCCCGACCACCGCGGGCATGCCCGTCGCCTGCGCCTCGGCGACGGCGAAGCAGAACGTCTCTTCCTTGTCGCCGCGATAGACCAGCACGCGGGCCGCCCGCATCTCGTCGGCCAACACCGACTTCGACACCGGCGCCCGCAGCACGACGCCGCGGTCGGCGAGCTGCCTTGCGTAGTCCAGGATCGGCTCCATCTCCTTCGCCTTGGCGACGCCGTAGGCGCCGTAGACCGCCGGACCCGAGAAGACGTGCAGTTCCGCCGTCGGCAGGCGCGGGTGGATCCGCTGGGCCCAGAGGGTGAGGAGCCAGTCAAGGCCGCGCATCGGATTGGAGACGAAGAGCGCGCGGGGCGGCGGCGGTTCGTCCGCCGGCTCGCTGTCGAGGAAGGCCCGGGAAATGCCGAACGGGATCACCACCCGGCCGCCGTCCGGCGCCCAGGCCGGATAGGTGTCGGCGTGGTAGAGTGAGGAGAAGACCACCACCGGCTTCAGGCGAAAGATCTTGGAGAGGTAGCGCCACTTCAGCAGATAGCGTGCCGGATTGTGGATCCAGAACAGCCGCCGCCGCGCCCTCGGCACCATGGGCAAAAGGCTATGGGCGCGGTTGGCGATGTAGAGATCGGCCGACTGCGGCACACCCGCCTCCAGCGGCGCCCAATCGACGCCTTCCTCATTGAGCGTCTCGTTGCAGCGATTGCGGACGGTGACCTGGTGCCCACGGCGGGCCAGCGCGAAGGCAAGCGAAGCGAAGGCCGTCTCGGCACCGCCGAGAGGTCCCTGGGCGAGGCTCCGCGCATCGAAGCGGAGACCGTCGTCGGTCATGACGATATGGGCCATTCCCCGCTTTCCTCGATCGCGTCCAGAAGTTCCCGTGCCACGCGCTCGGCCTCGTCAACGGTCAGCCCGTCCATGAGCGTTCCGGAGGTGCGATGGTCGAAGGCCGGGTCGGCCATCAGCGCCTCGGGCGTCATCGGCGTCTTCGCCACCGCCGTCCACCGTCCCCAAGGACGATAGTGCTCTACCGGACTCGGGCCGAAGAGACCGACGGTCGGCACGCCGATCGCCGCCGCCACATGCATCAGACCCGAATCATTGCCGACGAACAAGCGGCAGCGTGCGAGGCAGGCGGCGGCCTCCAGCGGATCGACCCGCCCGACGAGATCGAGCCGGCGATCGGCCGGGAGCGCATCGAGAACCGGCCGGACCGCGTCCCGCTCGCCTTCGGCGCCGAGCACGGCGACGCGCCCGCCCGCCAGCGGCCCCGCTCGGGTGATCCGGCGCGCCAGGTCGGCAAAGCGCTCGGCACGCCAGGTCTTGGCGCGCCAGTTTGCCGCAGGCCCGAGCGCCAGCACCGGGGGCCCGTCGGGAATGAGCCGGGCTGCTGTCGCGTGCTCGGCCGGCCCGAGCCAGATCTTGGGCGCCGGCGGCGCCTCGCCGAGGCCGACTAGCCGGCCGAGTTCCTCCACCCGGTGACCGCGTCGGTCGCCTTTACCGAGAACCAGCCGCTCGGCGGTGGGGACGAGGTAGGCGAGCGCCGATCCCCGGAGGTCGACCACGAGCCGCCAGCGCCTGAGGACGGAACGGGCCCAGAGATCGAGCCAATGCGCGCCGCCCGCGCGCTTGGTCAGCACGTGAAGCCGTTCGAGGCCGGGGGTGTTGCGGAAGATCGGTGCCGCGACCGGACCTGCGGCGACGGTGACGCTGGCGCCCGGCAATCTCGCCAGGCATTGGGAGAGTACGCCCGTCGACAACACGGCATCGCCGAGCCGGGTCGAGGTGACGAACAGGAGGGAGCCGGGCATCCGCCGGCTTATAGGGCGACGACGCGACGCTTGCAAAGCGCCGCCGGCCGGTCCACCTGATTGGGTGAAGATGGAGGGAAGCGCGGCATGGACAAATACGTCCTCCTGGAGGATCGGGGCTTCGTCAGCGTCGCCGGCGAGGACCGCCGAGCCTTCCTGCAGGGCCTGGTCTCCAACGACATGGCCAAGGTCTCGCCCGGGCATGCCGCCTATTCGGCCTTCCTCACCGCCCAGGGCAAGTTCCTCCACGACTTCTTCATCGTCGACCTCGGCGACTTCCTGCTGCTCGACTGCGAGCGTGAGCGCGCGGAGGACCTGAGGAAGCGCCTCTCCCTCTACAAGCTCCGCTCGAAGGTCGTGCTCGGCACCGTCAGCGACGAGTACCGCTCCCTCGCCGCCTTCGGGCCGAAGGTCGCCGAGAAAATGCGCCTCACCGAGCCGGGCCAGGCCGTCGAGTATGCCGGCGGCATCGCCTATCTCGATCCGCGCCTCGCCGCCATGGGCGTGCGCTTCCTGCTTCATCCCGGCCTCGGCGAGGACCCGCTGGTCGCGATCGGCTGCATCCGCGCCGAGCCGGCGGAGTACCACGCGCTTCGTATCGCCAACGGCCTACCCGACGGCAGCCGCGACATGGTCGTCGACAAGGCGATCCTGCTCGAGAACGGCTTCGACGAGCTCGGCGGGATCGACTGGAAGAAAGGCTGCTACATCGGCCAGGAGCTGACGGCGCGAACCAAGTATCGCGGCCTGATCAAGAAGCGGCTGATGCCGGTCGAGGTCGACGGCCCGATGCCCGCACCCGGCACAGAGGTCGCGCTCGACGGCAAGGAAGCCGGCGAGATGCGCTCCGGACACGGCGATCGCGGCTTGGCGCTGCTCCGCCTGGACGCCGTAGAGAAGGCGCTCGCCGAGGGGCGGCCGCTGACCGCAGGTAGAACCAAGCTCACGCCCAAGAAGCCGGCCTGGGCGGTCTTCTGAGGCCAGGGTCCCCGGCCAAGGTTGTCATTTCGCAATCATCCGCAGGGTCTCGGTCGCGACCGAGAACATTGCCGGTAGATCGCCGATGACGTCGCCGGGCGCGTCGAGGTGACCGCGATCGCCGGCGGCTACGCCCAGCTCGCGCTCTTCCACAAGAAGGGCTAGGCCGCCTCCGACTGCAGCTCGGAGACGACATCGGCCAGCGTCGTGCGCCTGAGCTCGCGCGCCAGTGCCGCCTCGGCGCGGCCGAGCACGCCCGAAAGCACGCGCTCGATGTTGCGACCGACCGGACAGCAGGTGCTCGGATGATCGTGGATGGCGAAGGGCTCGGGCGCCTCGACCGCGGCCCGGAGGTCGTGGAGCGTGATGCGCTGGGCCGCCCGCGCCAGGGTCGAGCCGCCGGAGGCGCCGCGCCGCGCCGTCACCAGTCCGGCCCGGGCGAGGGCGGCGATGATCCGACGGACCACCACCGGGTTGGTGTCGATCGAATGCGCGATCGCGGCCGATGTCCGGGGCTCTCCGCCCGCGAGCGCGAGCAGGGAGGCAATGTGGACGGCCATCGAGAATTGGCAGTTTCCGGACATGATCTGTTCGTTGGCAGTCTAGCACAGGTGGCCGGCACGGCTTTCCGTTTCAAGCCGCTGCCAACTCCCCTATCCTTGGCTCGCACGCTCATGACCTACGACCCCCAGCTGATCCGGGAGACATTGGCACGCGCCCAGAAGGCGCTGCACGAGGGCGATCTCTCCGGCGGGAATCGGTTGCTGCAGCGCCTCCACGCCGCCGGCCATGCCAGCGCCGCCAGCCATCAGATGCTGGCGATCGTTGCCGCCGAGCTCGGCCTCTTCGATCATGCCGGCCGCCACATGGCCGACGCACGGCGCCTGGCGCCGACGCCTGAAGATCGTGACCGCTACCTTCTGATCCGCGCCTGGGGCGCCGGCTTCTGGGCCGATGTCGTGCACACCATCCACGGCCTAGCGCTGGCCGAGGCGACCGGCCGCATACCCGTGATCCACTGGGGTCGCGAGTGCCGCTATCGGCGTGCCGGTGTCGATGACGCCTGGCGGCTCTACTTCGAGCCGGTCTCGCCCGTCGCCATCGCCGGGATCGAGCGGGACGGGCTTTCGATCTTCCCGCCGAAATGGACCCGGACCAATCTCCGGGAGATCCGCGTCAACAAGGACCAGGGAGAGTGGAGCGAACTTTCCGGGCTCTATCTCCTGAGCCGGACCGAGGATGTCGCCGTCCTCGATTTCTTCACCGAGCTCGACGACCTGGCGCCCTGGCTTGCTCCCGGCCATCCGCTTGCCGCTGCCGACCCCGAGCCGGAGCTGGGGCGGCTCTACCGCCGCCATCTGCGTCTGGTTCCGGACCTCGTCGAAGAGCTGGCGCGACTGGAGGCGACGCTGATCGGGCGACGGCCGACCATCGCCATGCACTACCGCACCCAGGGCCTGCCGAAGATCATGGAATCCGCCGACCGGCAGGGCCTGGGGCCGGAGCCGTTCGATGCGGTGATCGATCGCCACCTCGCCGCCACGCCGGATGCCGGCATCTATCTGATGACGGATTTCGCGCCCGCCGTCCTCTATTTCCGCGAGCGCTACGGCGACCGGGTCGCCTGCCGCGAGGTGACGCGGGTCGAGCGGGTCGAGGATCAGTCGATCGAGATCCACCAGCAGCACGACGGCGTCACGCTGGGCCGCGAGGTCGTCCTCGACACCTTCCTCGCCACGCGCTGCGATGCCTTCGTCGGCGACGGCGCTTCCGGCGTCTCCCAGGCCGTGACCCGGCTCAAGGCATGGCCGGCGGGAACGACGACACTGTTCCGGCCGGGGCAGGCAGCGCTTCCCGGGCATTTTCGCCGCCACGGGGATCCCTCGCCCTGGTGGAATCCGCCGGAGTGACGCGGACGGCAGAACAGATCCTGGGAGACGCAGACCGGGCGATGGCGGTCGGCGACCTCAGCGCCGCCAATCGCCTGCTGCAGCCGCTCAAACGCAGCGGCCAGGCTCTCGACCAGATCGAAGCGCGCCTTGCCGAAATCGGCCGGCGCCTCGGCCTCGATCGCCCGGTCCCTAAGCCCACCCCCGGGTATCTGCTGATCCGCGGCTGGGGGGCCGGCCTTTGGGGCGACGTCAGCCATGTCGTGATCCAGCTCATGCTCGCCGAGAGCCTGGGCCGGATTCCAGTCATCCACTGGGGCCAGGAATCGCGCTACTACCGGCCCGGCGCCGGGAACGCCTGGGAGCTCTACTTCGAACCGGTGTCGGCGGCGACGCTCGCCGATCTCGGCGCGGCCGGTCTGTCCTACTTCCCGTCGAAATGGACGTCGTCCAACCTGCGGGCGCCGCGGGTGAACAAGGATGCCGGCGAAGGCAGCCGCGTGTCCGGCCTCTATTTCTTCAACCGTCCCGAGCAGGTCCTGGTCAGCGACTATTTCACCGAGCCCGATGACGTCCTGCCCTGGCTGCCGGAAGGCCATCCCTGGCGCGGCGCCGATCCGGAAGCGCTGTTCGGAGAGTTCTACCGCACGCGGATCCGGCTGAAGCCGCAACTTGCCGTGCCGCTCGACGGTCTGGAGCGCCACCTTCTGCGGTCCCGGCCGATGCTCGCCGTGCATTATCGGACGCCGAGCCGCATCAAGCTCCTGGAAGCGCGGGACAAGGATTCGATCGGCATCGAGGACTACATCCCGCACATCGACCGTCACCTCGACGCCAACCCCGGCGGCAGCATCTTCATGATCACCGACTTCGCCCCGGCGTACGGCGCTCTCAAGACGCGCTATGGCGAACGCCTGGTGAGCCGCGCGGTCGCTCGCCTCGACTCCGTCGACCAGCTGTCGCTCGAATGGCTGACCCAGCTGGACGGCCGCCGGCTGGGCGTGGAGGTCATTCTGGATACCTATCTCGCAGCGCGTTGCGATGCTTTTCTCGGCGACGGTGCCTCGGGCGTGTCGACCGCCGTCTGCCGCCTGAAGATCTGGCCTGAAGGCGCGGTGACGCTGTTTCGGAGATCGGGCATGCCTCTCGGTCACATCCGTCAGCACTCCGATCCTTCGGCGTGGTGGAATCCGCCGGAATAGACGCACCCGAGAGCGGCCTTGCCGTGGCCGGCCCGACGCGATGAAATGGGCCGATGGCCACCCCCCTCTACGATGTCGAGACGGTTTTGGCCGGCACGGAGATCTTCCGTGAAGGCGACCCCGCCGGTTGCGCCTTCGTGGTCAGGGTCGGGTTGGTCGAGCTCGACCGTACCGTCAAGGGCGTGCGCACCACCTTCATCCGCATCGGCCCCGGAGGGATCTTCGGCGAGATGGCGGTGATCGACGGCGGCCCGCGCACGGCCTCAGCCACCGCCATCGAGGACACCACGCTGGTCTTGGTGAGCAAGGAGATCTTCCGCAGCAAGCTGGACGCTGCCGACCCCTTCCTCCGCGGCCTCGTCCGGCTTTTCGTCAGGAGCCTGCGGAGCTCGACGCCCGATGGGGCCATCACGAAGGCCTCATCGGAGTCCGGAGCAATTCTCAGGTAAGTTCGCCAATTCCCTTGCAAATCAATTTTCGACTCGAAACTGTCTGCGTGTGTCGGAAGATCCTGCGCGTATCGCCGATCTGATCGAGCGCCTCGGCCGCCTGGCCGACGCGCTTCAGCGAAGCGGCGGCCTCGTTCCCGCGCAATGGGAGGCGCTCCGCTATCTCGGGCGTGCCAACCGCTACTCCCGACACCCGGGGGCCTTGGCCGCGTTCCTTGGCGCGACCAAGGGAACGGTGTCGCAGACGGTGATCGCGCTCGAGCGGAAAGGGCTGGTCGTCCGCGCCGACGATCCGAGGGATCGCCGGGCCGTCCACATCGACCTGACCGACGCCGGCCGCGGTGCTCTTTCACAGGACCCTCTGGGCGGCCTCGCCGAGGTCGCCGCCGGCCTGGCGGCGGCCGCAGCCGCACGTCTTGCCGCCGATCTGGCGGCGTTGCTGGCGGGGCTTCAGCGGCGGCGCGGACGCCCGGGCTTCGGGGTCTGCGGCACCTGCCGTTTCTTTCGGCGGAACGGCGCCGAGGGCGAGGCAGGAGGGCCGCATCGCTGCGGTCTCACCCAGGAACCGCTCGGCGACACGGACGCCGGTCATATCTGCATCGAGCACACGCCGCTGGTGGCGTGATCGGCTTGCGCGCGCGGGCGGCGGGCCGGTAAGGTCCGCTGCCTCTCTAGTCCCTCCGAAGGAAACGCCGATGAAGCTGTTGCGCTATGGCCCGCCGGGCCAAGAGAAGCCCGGGATGCTGGACCGCTCGGGTCGCATCCGTGACCTTTCCGGCCAGATCGCCGACCTCAAGGGCAGCGCGCTCAGCCCCCGGGGCCTCGATCGGCTGCGCGCGCTCGATCCGGAGTCGCTGCCGGTCGTCGACGGCAAGCCGCGCCTTGGGCCCTGTGTCGGCCGCATCGGCAAGTTCCTCTGCATCGGCCTCAACTATTCCGATCACGCGGCCGAGACCGGGGCCCCGATCCCGAAGGAGCCGATCCTCTTCATCAAGGCCGACACCGCCATCTCCGGCCCCAACGACCCGGTCGTGATCCCCAAGGACTCGAAGAAGTGCGACTGGGAGGTCGAGCTCGCGGTGATCATCGGCTCGACGGCGCAGCACGTCTCCGAAGAGCGCGCGCTCGACTATGTCGCGGGATACGCCGTCTGCAACGACGTCTCCGAGCGCGAGTTCCAGATCGAGCGCTCCGGCACCTGGGACAAGGGCAAGGGTTGCGACACCTTCGGCCCGCTCGGCCCCTGGCTGGTCACCGGCGACGAAATCGCCGACCCGCAGGCGCTCGACATGTGGCTCGAGGTCAACGGCAAGCGCTTTCAGAACGGCAGCACCAAGACCATGATCTTCGGCGTCCGCACCATCGTCAGCTATGTCAGCAAGTTCATGACCTTGCGTGCCGGCGACGTCATCAGCACCGGAACGCCGCCCGGCGTCGGCATGGGCCAGAAGCCGAACCAGATCTACCTGAAGGCGGGCGACGTCATGCGGCTCGGCATCGCCGGCCTCGGCGAGCAGCAGCAGACCTGCGTCGCCTGGCGGCCGGGAGCCTGATCCGCTCCCCCGTGCCGCAAGATCGCTCAGGAGGAACACGAAGACTCGGCTGACTCGTCTTGATTTTCCAGTAAGTTTCTGTAAGTTTCCTGCGAATCGAGCGGTCTTGGGCGCGGGGGATCTGGTCGAATGCCAACGAACTATGAAGTTCACACGCTGAAGGGCGGCGTCTGGCAGATCGATTCGACCTATCCCCAGCGGGATCCGGCCATCGAGACCGCCAAGCAGCTCTATGGCGAGAAGCGCTTCGAGGCGATCAAGGTCATCAAGGACGACTTCGACCCCAAGACCAACGTGGGGAAAGAGATCGTCATCTACGACTCGGCCAAAGGTGGTGCAGAGAAGAAGGCACCGCCACCGAAGGAAGAGTCGAAGAGCGGTGGGGCGCCTGGGAAGAAGTCGGACGCCGACTACAAGAATGCGCCGCATAGGGCGGCGCCAGCCAGGTCCCAAACCTCCCTGGTCAAGGCCATCATCCTGCTGGGTCTGGTGTTGCTCGGGGGCCTCGCGACCCTGTTCGGCCTCTCGCAGCTCACCGCCTTTCTCGGCAAGCTCTAACCCCTCGCCCGCGGTCGGGCTAGCCCCGCGGGCGCGCTCACGGCCACGGCGCCTCGACCTCGACCATCCCCGCTTCCTTGAAGTATTCGTCGAAGTCCGACAGCGGGCCGGCGAGAACGTGGATCAGCTTGGCGAAACGCGCCTTCCGCCGCGGGACCTTGATCGGCATCGTCGTCCAGTCAGCGACCTCGGGCAGAACGCAGCGCTGACGGGCGACCCTGACCACCGTCTCCCGGTGCACCAGCATGTTGTCATAGAAGCAGTCGGCGAATTCCGTCCGCGCGTTCAAGAGACCGAACTTGTGCTTGGGGTCGATACGGTAGCTGGACTCGGACACCAGGCCATAGGCGAGTGTGATCCGGATGTTCGGTGCGAAGGACATGGCGACCCGGTGCTCGTCGACCTCGACCGACACCTCTTCACCCTTGTCGTCGGCGCTGCGGGCGAAGTGATGGCGGAAGGTCGGTCTCGGGATGACCCGCCAATCCTCCGGCTTCGAGTCGCCGATGAGGCCGAGATAGTGGTCGAGGCGCACCGGGTTGCTCGCCTATTCGAGCTTCGGCTTGGCGTGGTCGATCCGCGGCCAGACCGCCTGCGGCTCGCCGGTCACCTGCTCGATCACGAGGCGCGCGTTGTCGATGATCTGCTTCGCCTTGGGCAGCACTTTGGGATTGCCGAGGATCGCCTGGGACACGGTCGGCGTGGTCACCAGCATCATCAGCTCGTCCAGCGCCTCGCTCATCTGCGGCGCACATTGGATCAGTCGCGCGTTGCCCGGCTTGTCATCCGAGGCGGACACGCCCCAGGAGATCGAGCAGACCTGCGTAGCCTTGCCGCCGCGCGGTGCCGAGCTCATGTCGCCATTCGGCCTGAGCTTCCACGGACCGGGTGTGTATTTCATGCATCCCCTCCTCGCCACCCCACCCCGTCCAATAGTCGGGCGGGCCGGAATCGACAAGATGATAACGACCGGGCCGATGGAACCGATCGATCCGCCGCGCTCCGAGGATGGAAGAGGAAAGGGGGAATGACTGCGGCCGACACCCGCGGCCTTGCGGATCTCGGCATATGAAGCCGCACGCCTCTCGCCGGACGGATCCGGCGAGAGGGCGGGTAACAGCTAGATGCGGACGATTACCAGCGTGGGGCGCGCGGACCGCCGCGGTCGCCGCCGCCGCCCATGCCACGGCCACCGCCGCCGCCGCCACCGCCGCCGCCGCCGCCCGGCGGACGGTCCTCGGCGACGCGCACGGTTGCGGCGCGGCCACCGAGATCGGCGCCGTTCAGTTCGCGCACGGCGCGCTGGCAGGCGTCAGGGGTCTGCAGCTCGACGAAGCCGAAGCCGCGCGAGCGGCCGGTCTCGCGATCGGTGATGACCTTCGCCGACACCACCGGGCCAAAGGGCCCGAAGGTCTCTTTGAGGTCTTCCGAGGTCATCGTGTACGGAAGGTTTCCAACGAACAGCTTGGTCGACATGTTTCCAATCCTCAGGATCGATCGCCCCGCTTGCGCGAAGGCAGGCTCAAGCCGTGGCGCGACGGGACGCAACACCGGAACACCGGCGAGGCGGACCGGCAGGACGCGGTCGACCGGATTTTCAGGATCAGTTGCGGCGACATTGTCTCATCACGGGAGCAAATGTCGCGGCGATCGGAACCTTCGAGCGGAACGGCGCACACCACTGGCTTCCGCCGCCGCCTTCTTGAACCACCATGGTCAGGACCGGCGCCGACGGATCGGGCGGGATCATGAGGCCGGTCGTCTGGCCCGTCCAGCGTTATTTCCGTGACGCAGCGAACGCTGACGTGGCAGAGCTTCTCGCCCGCCGGCGTCTAAGGCTAGTCTTCATCTCGAGGCAGGGAGATACGCGGAAATGGCGGAGTCGGTGCGCCGGGGGCAGCTGATCGAGACGGCGCTGAGGCTGTTCTATCGTCACGGCTTTCACGCGACCGGGATCGATCGCGTGCTGGCGGAAGCCGGCATCGCGAAGATGACGTTATACAAACATTTCGGCTCAAAGGATGCGCTTATCCTCGCCTGTCTCGCCGAGCGCGACCGGCTGTTCCGCGCCTGGTTCGAATCCGAGATAGAACGGCGCGGCAAGACCGCGCGCGACCGGCTGCTCGCGATCTTCGACATCCTGGAGGCATGGTTCAAGAGCCGCGACTTCCACGGCTGTCTCTTCATCAACGCCGCGGCCGAGCACGCGCCCGCGGAAGACCCCGTCCATGTCGCCGCCGGCGCCCACAAGCGCGAAGTCCGTCGGATCCTCGAGCACGTCGCCGCCGACGCCGGCGCGAACGATCCGGCGCTGCTCGCGGGCCAGCTCCATCTGCTGATGGAAGGGGCAACGGTGCTGGCCCAGGTGGCCGGAGACTTCGCCGCCGCCCAGCAGGCGCGCCGCGCGGCGGCAGCGCTGATCGACGCCGCCCTTGCCGATTGAGGCAAAGGCGCTACGCTTCCCGGTCGCCGCCCCTCCCCTCCCTGTCTCGTCCAAGGATCGCTCCATGCCCGCCGCCGACATCGCCACCTATCTCGGCGTGCGCTCCGCCATCTGTCCCAGCGTCCGCTGCGACGGCCGCCGGCTCACCTTCGTCTCCGATCACACCGGCGTCGGCCAGGCGTGGGCGATGGACCTGCCCTCCGCCGCGCCGACCCAGGTCACCCATCACAAGGACAAGGTGAGCTTCGTCGACCATGCTCCGGTCGGCGACGCGCTGATCTACGGCATGGACTCGGGCGGCGACGAGCGCATCCAGTTCTACCTGCTCGCCGACGGAACAGGCACGGCGAAGGCGCTGACCAAGCGCCCCGAGGTGATCCACATCTGGGGCGGCTGGTCCGCGGATGCCAAGCGCATCGCCTATGGCGCCAATGTCCGCAACCAGGCGTTCTTCGATGTCTACGTCATGGACGTGAGCACGGGCGAAGAGATCTGCGTCTTTCAGGGCGACGGGCACTTCGCGCCGGTCGCCTGGTCGCCGGACGGCCGCCAGCTCGCCGTCATCGAGATGTGGGGCATGCTTCACATCGACCTGCACCTTCTCGACATCGCCACGGGCAGAATCGAGAAGCTGCTGACGCCGAAGGCCGAGTCGCGCCACCAGTCGATCCGCTTCGCCAGGGATGGCGCCTCGCTCTTCCTCGCGACCGACTGCGACCGCGACTTCCTCGGCATGGCGCGCCTCGACCTCAAATCGCTAAGCCTCGACTGGCTGCATGCGCCCGATTGGGACGTCGAAGTCGTCCGGCCGTCCAAGGACAACGCTCGCATCGCCCATGTCACCAACGTCGAGGGCTACGGCAATCTCGCCATCCGCGACATGGCGTCGGGCAAGGACCTGAAGATCGAGCTTCCAGGCCCAGGCATCGTGCCGGAGGTGACGTGGCTCCCTGACGGCAGCGGCATCGTCTTCACCCTGAACGGCGCCTGCCGCACTCCCGACCTCTACCGCGCCGACGCCGCGACCGGCGCGGTCACGCGGCTCACCACCTCCGACACCAAAGGCCTGAAGGTGGCGGACTTCGTCGAGCCGGAGCTCATCCACTATCCGACCTTCGACGGCCGCCGGATCCCCGCCTTCTTCTTCCGGCCCAAGACGCCGAAGCCGGCCAAGGGCTGGCCCTGCGTGATGGTCGTCCATGGCGGCCCCGAGTCGCAGTACCTGCCGAACTTCCGCACCGAGGTGCAGTTCCTGATCGCGCACGGCTACGCGGTCCTCGCCACCAACGTCCGCGGATCGTCGGGCTATGGGCGCGCCTATCTGGCGCTCGACGACGTCCGCAAACGCCCGGATACGGTCACCGACCTCGCCCATGCCAACGCATGGCTCAGCCGGCACCCCGACATCGACGGCCGTCGCATCGCCGTCATGGGGCAGTCTTATGGTGGCTTCATGGTCCTTGCCGCCATCACCATGTATCCGGATCTGTGGGCCGCCGGCGTCGACTTCTACGGCATCGCCAACTGGCTCACCATGCTGGCGAACACCGGGCCGTGGCGGCGCAAGCAGCGGGCGAAGGAGTACGGCGATCCCGAGCGGGACCGCGACTTCCTGATCGGGCTCTCGCCGCTGACCCATGTGAACGAAATCAAGTGCCCGCTGCTGGTCGCCCAGGGCCTGACCGATCCGCGCGTGCCGCCGTCGGAGAGCGAGCAGATCGTCAAGGCGGTCAAGGCGCGCAACGTTCCCTGCGAATACGTGACCTTCCCCGATGAGGGCCACGGCTTCGTCAAGCTTCACAACCGTCTCACGGTCCATGGCGCGGTCGCGGAATTCCTCGACCGCTTCGTCGGAGGGCGTCCCAATGGCTGACGATCGTCTTTCCCGCATCGATGCGCTGTTCTCCGACTGGGCCCGGGACAAGCAGCCCGGCGCCTCGCTCGCCGTCGTCAGCAAAGGCGAGGTGGTGCTGAAGAAGTCGTACGGCCTCGCCGACCTCGAGCATGGCGTGCCGCTCTCCTCGTCCTCGATCTTCTACATCTGCTCGATCACCAAGCAGTTCTGCTGCACCGCGCTGCTGATGCTGGAGGCCGAGGGCAAGCTCAGCCTCGAGGACGAGGTCCAGAAGCACCTGCCCGAGCTGCCGCGCTTCGATCACAAGCTGACCATCCGCCATCTCTTGAACAACGCCAGCGGCCTGCGTGACGAACTGACCCTGATGCTGTTCGCCGGCATCGGCTTCGAGCAGGCAATCTCGCGCGACGACCTGTTCGATCTGGTGACCCGCCAGCGTACCCTCGATTTCCAGCCGGCCACCCGCTACCGCTACTCGAATTCCAACTTCATGCTGGCGTCCGTGATCGTCGAGCGGGCGTCGGGCGAGGATTTCCGCTCCTTCCTCAAGCGGCGCATCTTCAAGCCGCTCGGCATGACCTCGACCCGGCTCTGCGACGACAACAGCGAGCTGATCCCCGGCATCGCCCGACCGTACAGCCGCGACCAGGGCGGCAACTGGCACCGCAACCTGGCGCTGGTCGAGCTCTCCGGCGACGGCGGCATCCTCTCCAGCGTCGACGACATGCTGGTCTGGCACGCCAACTATCGCCAGAACCGACTGCCGCTGCCCGACCTCATGCAGAAGCTCTCGACTCGCGGCCGCATGGTCAACGGCCACTCGATCGCCTATGCGCTGGGCCTGCGGACGCCGGAGTACCGCGGCCGCCGCGCCTTCATGCATGGCGGCGGCTGGCCGGGCTACACACACGAGCTCATCCACTTCCCCGACGACGATCTCGGCATTCTACTTTTCACCAACCGCGACGACACCCGCTCGACCCTGCTGACGCGCACCATCGCCGACATCTGGCTCGGCCTCGAGCGGCCGGCGCCGCGGAGCGACGCGCTGCCGCTCGAGCGACAGGCCGGGCGATACTTCGATCGCGACGAGGGCTACACCATGGTGCTGGCGGCCGATGGCTCGCGGCTGGTCGCCGAGGTGGTCGACTACAAGTTCTGGCTGGAGCAGACCACCGCCGACCGCTTCGACACCGCCATCGGCCCGCACCCGGTGTCGCTGCGCCTGATCGGCCCGGCCGACGCCAAGTACCCGAAGGTCGAGGCGACGCTGGACGGCGGCCAGGTGCTGGTGTTCGAGCATCCGGTGCCAGCCCAGCTCGAGCCCAGCCAGCTCGGCGCCTATGCCGGCACCTATGCCACGCCGGAGCTGCCGGTCTCCTACATCGTCGAGGCCGTCGACGACCGGCTCTCGCTCCGTCTCGACCGCAGCTTCCCCAAGCCCGGCCGGCAGACGCTGACGCCCTTAGGCGACGATCTCTTCGTCCTCCAGCTGCCGTTCTTCTACAAGCCGTCGACCGGGACCATCAAATTCCTGCGCGGCGCCGGCGGCATGGTCGAAGGCCTTCGGATCAACCTCGGCCGCATCTCCGACCTCAGGATGACGCGCCGGCCGGGTTAGCGCGCCATCGGCGGCAGCGGCACCGGCTTCGCCCGTTCGAGTAGGCGGGCGACACGCAGCACGGTGCCGTCGCGGAAACGGCCGGCTGCCAGGTGCAGGCCGATCGGCAGGCCCTCGCCGTCGAGGCCCCAGGGAAAACTCGCCGCCGGCTGTCCCGACATGTTGAAGGGGAAAGTGAAGGCAGCCCAGTCGAGCCACCACGCCTGCGTCGCCGGATCGGCCAGCTGGCGGCCGATCGGGAAGGCTGTGATGCCCGAGGCCGGCGACAGCAGCAGGTCGTAGCGGCCAAGGAAACGGCCGAGGGACTGGGCGACGGCGAGGCGCACGGCTTCCGCCGCCTTGAGGTCGACGGCACTGATGGTCTCGGCATGGGCCGCCATGCGCACGAGGTCCGGGTCCATGACGGCGCGCGTCTCCGGCCGCATGGCCAGCACGCCACGGGCGACGCCGGTCGACCAGATGGTCAGCTCCGCCTGCCTCGGATCGCCGATGTCGGGATCCGCCGCCTCGACCGTGGCGCCCGCCTCGGCCAGCACGCGCGCCGCATCCCCGACCGCGGCTGCGATCTCCGGCCGCGCCCCGGTGAATCCCAAGGTGGTCGAGACCGCGATCCTGAGACCGGCGACGCCGCCCTCGACATCTTCTTCAGGCAGGTCCGGCAGCGAGAAGGGATCGCGCGGATCGGGCCCGGCCATCGCGGCAAGAAGCCGTGCCGCGTCATCGACTCGTCGCGCCATCGGGCCGAAATGGATGTAGGGCGCATTGCCCGCCATTGGATGCATGGCGACCCGGCCGAAGGTCGGTTTCAAGCCGACCACGCCGCAGAAGCTGGCGGGGATGCGGATCGAGCCGGCGCCGTCGCTGCCGACCGCGGCCTGGCCGATGCCGGCGGCGACCGAGGCGGCCGCCCCGCCGGAGGAGCCGCCGGCCTGGCGTTGCGGATGCCAGGGATTTCGGGTCAGGCCCGTCAGCGGGCTGTCGGAGAGGCCCTTCCATCCGTTCTCCGGCGTCGTCGTCTTGCCGAGAAAGACGGCCCCGGCGGCGCGCAGGCGCGCGACCAGCGGCGCATCCTCGCCGGCGATGTCGGCGGGTGAAGAGGTGAGCGACCCCAGCCGCGTCGGCCACCCCTCGACCAGGCACTGGTCCTTGAGCGTGACCGGCACGCCGTCGAGAGCGCCGGCCGGCCGGCCGGCCCGCCAACGCCGCTCGGACCCGCGCGCCGCCGCCAGCGCCTCCTCCCGCGCCAGATGGACGAAGGCATTGAGGCGCGGCTCCAACCGGTCGAGTCGCGTGCAGGCCGCCTCCACGACCTCGACCGGCGAGAGCGAACGGTCGCGGAACCGGTCCAGGCAATCCCGGATTGAGAGGAGCGAAGGGTCGGTCATGGCGGCGCACTCTATCAGGGGTGCCACGTCCGGCCACCCGCCTGCTATGGTCGCGCGCCCGCCGGCGATGCCGGCATCGACGGAGCCTAGAATGACGGAAACGGCGACACTCGGTCCGAGCAAGGTCCTGGCGGCCTGGCGTGACGTCGAGGCCGGGCGCATGACGCGCGAAGCCTTCCATGCGACCGAGACCGAGGTCCTGGCGGCGTATCGGCGGCAATGGACCGAGGCGCTGGCCGGATCTCCGATCGGCGACCTGGAGACCGCGGTGCTGACCGAGATCGGCGCCTGGCGGAAGGAGCCGGACCTGGCCAAGGTCCGCGCGCGGTGCGAACGATCGCTGGCGCGTCTCAAGGACAAGTGGAACGACGTCGTCGGCAGCGAGGTCGCCTCCGAGCAGGTCGTCGCCTACTACGACACCGCCGACGACCTGATCGAAGAGCTGATGTGGTGGCATGCGCTGCGCGACGACACCTCACCGCTGGCCTATGCCGTCTCGCTCGACTTCGCCCGTGCCAATGGGTTGAAGCACCTGCTCGACTTCGGCTCCGGCGTCGGCGTCTCCGCCGTGCTGTTTCGGAAGCAATGCGAGACGATGACGCTCGCCGACGTCAGCTCGACGCTGCTCAATTTCTGCCGCTGGCGGGCCGAGCGGCGCGGCATCCCCGCCCGTTTCATCGACCTCAAGACCGAAGGCCTGCCGAAGGCCAGCTTCGACCTGGTCACGGCGATGGACGTGTTCGAGCACCTGGAGGATCCGGCGAAGGCAATCACCGATCTGGACGCCGCGCTGAAGCCCGGCGGCTACGTCCTCGGCCGCTTCGCCGCCGACCCCGCCGACGATGACCGCCCGCAGCACATCGTGCACGACTTCCAGCCGGTGTTCAGGCGCTTCGCCGAGCTTGGATACAAGGAAGCCTGGAAGGACCAGTGGTTCTGGGGACACCAGGCGTTTCAGAAGCCGGCGTAGGGCTTTCCGAATGCGGACCCTCGCTTGGTGCGGTCCGCTCCCCCAAGCCGCCCGCGCGTTGCTTCGCAAACGCGCTACACGTCTTGCTGCCGCTCGCACCGCTCGGGAAGTCTGACGAGTTCCCGAGCCGGGAAAACGCGGCAGTAAGAGGCGCGGAGCCTCTTACGAGAGCGTTTTGCCACTAAGGCGAGGGTCCGT
Organism: Rhizobium sp. Q54; assembly: GCA_945871425.1. Classification (GTDB taxonomy): domain Bacteria; phylum Pseudomonadota; class Alphaproteobacteria; order SHVZ01; family SHVZ01; genus SHVZ01. Next base: position 37,476 of record CAMBVS010000027.1, read on the forward strand.
TAGATTGCGCGGCTCCCACGTTGCGAGGCTCAAATGATGGACGGCGGCGTACTCATCGGCGGCAAATGGCAGGCGTCCGCCTCCGGCGCGACCTTGGCCGTGATCAATCCCTCCGACGGCGAGACCTTCGGCAAGATCGCGCGCGGCACCGCCGAGGACATCGACCGGGCGGTCAGGGCGGCCCACAAGGCGGCGGAGGGCGCCTGGGGCCGGATGCCGGCGGTCGAGCGCGGCCGGCTCCTGGTCAAGCTCGGCCTGGCGGTGCTCGCCAACTACGACGAGCTGGTGCGCCTCGAGGCCATGGACACCGGCAAGCCGCTGAAGCAGGCCAAGGCCGACATCACCGCGCTCGCCCGTTACCTCGAATTCTACGGCGGCGCCGCCGACAAGCTGCACGGCGACACCATCCCCTATCTCGACGGCTACACGGTGCTGACGATCCGCGAGCCGCACGGCGTCACCGGCCACATCATCCCGTGGAACTACCCAGCCCAGATCGGCGGCCGCTCGATCAGCGGCGCGCTCGCCGCCGGCAATGCCTGCGTGGTCAAGCCGGCGGAGGATGCCTGCCTTTCGATCCTGAAGCTGGCCGACCTGGCGCTGGCTGTGGGATTCCCGGAAGGGGCGATCAACGTCGTCCCCGGCCTCGGCGAGGAGGCGGGCGCGGCGCTCGCCGGCCATCCCGGCATCGACCACATCTCCTTCACCGGGTCGCCTGAGGTCGGCACGCTGGTCCAGCAGGCCGCCGCCCGCCACAACGGCCAGGTGACAATGGAGCTGGGCGGCAAGTCGCCCCAGCTCGTCTTCTCCGACGCCGACCAGGATGCGGCGCTGCCGTTCATCACCAACGCCATCATTCAGAACGCCGGCCAGACCTGCTCGGCCGGCTCGCGGCTCCTGGTGCATGAGCCGATCTACAAGGAGTTCATCGCCGCGGTCGCCAAACGCTTCGAGGCGCTCAAGGTCGGCTCGTCCGACATGGATCTCGACTGCGGCCCGCTGATCAACAGGAGCCAGCACGAGCGGGTCGAGGGATTCATCTCGCGGGCCGGCAGAGCCGGCCTGGCGCCCCGGGCTGCCGGAACCATCGCCGCCAATGCGCCGAAGGGCGGCTACTTCGTCGCGCCGACGATGTTCGCCGACGTGCCGGAGGACCATGAGCTGGTGCGGGACGAGGTGTTCGGCCCAGTGCTGGCCGCCCTTCCCTTCAAGGACGAGGCCGAGGCGATCCGCCTCGCCAACGGCACGCCCTATGGCCTGGTCGCCGGCGTCTGGACCCGGGACGGCGCCCGCCAGATGCGGCTCGCCCGCGCCATCAAGGTCGGCCAGGTCTTCATCAACAACTACGGCGCCGGCGGCGGAGTCGAGCTGCCCTTCGGCGGCATGAAGCGCTCGGGCTTCGGCCGCGAGAAGGGCTTCGAGGCGCTCCTGGGCTTCACCACCACCAAGACCATCGCCATCCGCCACGGCTGAGAATCACTCAAAGGACATTTCCATGCGTCTCAAGGACAAGGTCGCCGTGGTCACCGGCGGCGGCTCGGGCTTCGGCGAAGGCATCGTCAAGCGCTTCGCCAGGGAAGGAGCCAAGGTCGTCGTCAACGACGTCAACCGCCAGTCGGGCGACCGGGTGGCGCGCGAGATCAACGCCGCCGGCGGCGAGGCCGTCTTCGTCAAGGCCGACGTGGCGTCCTCGGCCGAGGTCAAGGCGATGGTGGAGGAGACGGTCGGGCGCTTCGGCCATCTCGACGTCATGGTCAACAATGCCGGCATCACGCACAAGAACCGGCCGATGCTGGAGGTGACCGAGGACGAGTTCGACCGCATCTACGCGGTGAACGTCAAGGCGGTCTATCTGTCGGCGCTGCACGTCGTGCCGGTGATGCGCAAGCGCGGCGGCGGCTCGATCATCACCACGGCCTCGACCGCGGGCCTCCGGCCCCGCCCCGGCCTCACCGTCTACAACAGCTCCAAGGGCGCGGTCATCACCATGACCAAGTCGATGGCGGTCGAGTTCGCCCCCGACAACATCCGCGTCAACTGCCTCTGCCCGGTGATCGGCATGACCGGCCTGACCGAGCTGTTCATGGGCCAGCCCGACACGCCGGAGATCCGCCAGAAGTTCCTCGGATCGATCCCGCTCGGACGCATGTCGACACCGGAGGATCTCGCCGCCGCCGCTCTCTACCTGGCATCCGACGAGGCCAGCTTCATCACCGGCGTGGCGCTCGAGGTCGACGGCGGTCGCTGCATCTAGCGGGACGTCCACTGCCAGAGCAGGAAGAGTTCGCCGGCAGCGAACAGCGAGCCGAAGATCAGCTTGTTGTGCCTTGCGAGCCAGGCCGGGAGGAAGATGTCGAAGTTGTCGGATCGATCGTCGGTGTAGCGCGCGGCAAGCCCTGTCAGCGGGCAGCTGAACCGGTTGGCGAGAAGGACGATGACTTCCACCCAGACGAAAAGGCTGAGCCACATTGCGATCCGGAAGCGTTCCGCGAAGACGGCGACGGGAATGGCCAGGATCGACGACGCGAACACCGCCCATGCAATCGTGTGCACCATCCGGATGCGCCACAACGCCCGACGCGCGCCGGCATCATCGCCGGACATCGGCAGCGCTCACCCAAGGCGGGGCTGGTCTCATCGGCCGGACTCTAGTCGATCTCGACGACCTTCTGAGCGCGCTTGCGGGCCCGGAGGCGGGCAAAGATCACGCCGAGGACGACGATGCCGATCACGGTCGGCAGCACGACCTTGAGGCCGTATTCCGCCATCAGGCCGGCGATGGCCTTGCCGAAGAAGTAGCCGGCGCCGGCAAAGGTGACCGCCCAGACCGCGGCCGCGATGATGTTGAGGGTGGTGTAGCGGAGCACGCTGATGCCGGCGGCGCCGCAGGCGAAGGGGGCGACGTTGCGGACGCCGTAGACGAAGCGGAAGCCTAGGATGAACCAGTTGTCGTAGCGCCTGAGGAAGTCGAAGGCCGGCTGGCAACGCGTCTCAAGCTTGGGGAAGCGGTGCATCAAGGGGCGACCCCAGCGCCGCCCGATCCAATAGTAGCACTGGTCTCCGGCGACGGTTCCGGCGAAGCCCGAGAGCACCACGAGCCAGAAATTGAGCAGCCGCTCATGCGCCGCCCATCCGGCGATGATCTGGATGGTCTCGCCTTCGATGAAGGTGTTGAGAGCGATCGCCCAATAGCCGTACTTGGCGATCAGGTGCTCGATGTCGATGCCGCCGAGCAGGTGGTGGAGGAAGTCCATGAACCGTCAGGCTATAGCCGAAAACGAAGCCGCCCGGGAATGTCCCGGGCGGCTGACGACACGGCAAGCTGCCAAACAAGGCTACTCGCGATTGCTGCCGAAAAGCTGGAGCAGCATAATGAACAGGTTGATGAAGTCGAGGTAGAGCGTCAGCGCGCCCATGATCGCCTTCTTGCCCATCACGTCGGAGGCGTCGAGCTCGTCGTAGAGCTCCTTGATCCGCTGGGTGTCGTAGGCGGTGAGGCCGGTGAACACCAGCACGCCGATCACCGAGATGGCGAACTGCAGCGCCGAGGATGCCAGGAAAATGTTGACGATCGACGCGATGACGATGCCGATCAGCCCCATGAACAGGAAGGTGCCGAACCGTGAGAGATCGCGCTTGGTGGTGTAGCCGAACAGGCTGACGCTGGCGAAGGTGCCCGCAGTGATGAAGAACACGCGCGCGATGCTCTGGCCGGTGAAGACCAGAAAGATCGAGGCGAGAGAGAGCCCCATCAGGCTGGCGTAGATCCAGAAGGTGAGCTGCGCCGTTCCCGCCGACATCGCGTGGACCCGGGCGGCCAGGAAGAAGACGAGCGCCACGGGCGCCAGCATCACCACCCACTTCAGCTGCGAGACGAACAGCAGGTGGGCGACCGCCGGGTTCGACATCGCGTAGGTCGCGGTCGCATAGGCGATCAGCCCGGTCAACGCGAGCGCGCTGGCCATGTAGTTGTAGACGCTGAGCATGTATTGGCGCAGGCCGACGTCGTACTGGGCGACTTCAGCCTCTGTGCGCGTCATGTACCTACGATCGGTTTCCATTGCAAAGCCCCATGTTTACGTCGGTCGGCCGAAGATCCGGCCAAGCAAGAATGTGGGTTGGCCAAGCCCAACCGTCAATAGGCTAGCGAGATCGATAAACAAATGATTTAAAAGAGGTTACGCGGATGTGACAGCTGCCAGCTCGCTCTTGCGCTTCTTCTCGGACAGGCTTTTGAGCTGGCCGCAGGCGGCGAGGATGTCGCGCCCGCGGGGCGTGCGGACCGGCGAGGCATAGCCGGCGGCGTTGACGATGTCGCCGAACACCTGGATCGCCTCGTCCGACGAGCATTCATAGGGTGCGCCCGGCCAGGCGTTGAACGGGATCAGGTTGATCTTGGCCGGGATGCCCCGGATCAGCTTCACCAGCGCGCGGGCGTCCGCGGCCGAATCGTTGACGCCCTTCAGCATCACGTATTCGAAAGTAATGCGCCGCGCGTTATTCACGCCGGGATAGTCACGGCAGGCCTTGATCAGCTCGGCCAGCGGGTATTTCTTGTTCAGCGGCACGATCACGTCGCGGATCTCGTCGGTGACCGCGTGCAGCGATACCGCGAGGTTGGTGCCGATCTCCTCGCCGCAGCGCTTCATCATCGGCACGACGCCGGCCGTCGACAGCGTGATCCGCCGCTTGGAAATGGCGATGCCCTCATGGTCCATGACGATCTTGAGGGCCTTCGCCACCTCGTCGAAATTGTAGAGGGGCTCGCCCATCCCCATCATGACGATGTTGGAGACCAGCCGCCCGTCCTTCGGCGCCGGCCATTCGCCGAGCCTGTCCCGGGCCACCAGCACCTGCTGGACGATCTCGGCCGCAGTCAGGTTACGGACCAGCCGCTGGGTTCCGGTGTGGCAGAACTTGCAGGTGAGCGTGCAGCCGACCTGGGAGGAGACGCAGAGCGTGCCCCGCTCCTCCTCCGGGATGTGGACGCTCTCGACCTCGCTGCCGTCGCCGAATTTCAGCAGCCACTTCGAGGTTCCGTCCAGCGACTGCTGGGCCCGGCTCATCTCCGGGCGATCGAGGGCGTAGTGTTCGGCCAGTTTCGCCTGCGTCTCCCTGGCGATCGTCGTCATGACGTCGAAGGAGGTGGCGCCGCGGTGATAGATCCAGTGCCAGAGCTGGCGCGCGCGGAAGGCCGGCAGCCCGAAGCTCTTGAGCTCGGCCTCCAGCTCGGCCCGCGACAGGCCGACCAGATTGGTGCGCGGCTCCGCTTTCCTCATGGCCGGCATATGGGGAGCGGCAAGGGTCATTTCACGCTGCAGGCCTGGTCGATCGCCTGATGCGCCTTGCCGAACCCGGCCAGCACGAAGCTGTCGGTCGACTCCAGACCCCTGCCCGGCGCCGCCCTGACCGCCAGCGTGGCCCCTTTGATCAGCGCCTGGACCAGGGCCTTGTCGGTCTTCTCGTCGGCCGCCCAGGCGCGATCGCCCTTGGTGAAGAGCTTGAAGGTCTGGCCGCCGACTGTCGCCTCGGCCTCGCTGCTGGCCTTGAGGTCGTAGCCAGCGACGAAGCTGACCACGTCGGTTGCCTTCTGGGCGGGTCGGTGGGTGACCATCAGGAAGACCTCGCCACGCTTAGGCGGGCCGCCCTTGGAGTCGGTCGGCTGGCCGGCGAGGTAGCAGACGGTCTTCCCCTGCTCTTGGTAGGAGAAGGAGCTCCATTTCTCGAATGTGCCGAGGGTCTTCGGCGCCTGGGCCGAAGCCGGGACGGCCGCAAGCGCCATCATGCCGGCAAGGAGGAGACGGAGGCTGTTCATGCCTCCCTATACCCCCCGTCGGCGGCGCTTGCCAATCCGAGTGATCCGGGCAGGGCGGCGGCGCGTATCTCCCACATGATCGGCCATCCCCTCCCCGCCCTTGTGGCGATGCGACACTTCAGCGCTAATAGACGGATGCAGCGGGTCGAGCCGCGCCAGGCTACACAAGGCGCACGCGAACTGGATGAGCTCGTCCTCAGGGTCGGGCGGACCCGCGACCGGGAGGCCTTCGTTCGGCTGTACGGCCATTTCGCCCCGCGGGTGAAGGCCTATCTTCTGCGGCTCGGCGCCGACGACGCGACGGCCGAGGAGGCGACCCAGGAGACCATGCTCTCCCTCTGGCGTCGCGCCGACAGCTTCGATCCGTCCCAGGCCGGGGCCGGAACCTGGGTCTTCACCATCGCCCGCAACCGGCGCATCGACCTGATCCGCCGCGAGCGCCGGCCGGAGCCCGACGACGGCGCCGCCGAGCTGATCGCCGATTCCGCCGCCCCAGCCGACCAGGTGATCGCCGCCGCGGAGCGCGACCGCCAGGTCAGGGCCGCCCTCGAAACCCTGCCCAAGGAGCAGGCCGACCTGATCCAGATGGCCTACTACCAGGACCTCACCCAGACCGACATCGCCGCCCGCACCGGGCTGCCGCTCGGCACCGTCAAGTCACGCTTCCGGCTCGCCTTCTCGCGGTTGAAGCGCGTGCTGGAGGGAGACCGGGCGTGATCCACCATCCCTCCGCCGACGTGCTGATGGCCTATGCCGCGGGCAGCCTGCCCGAGCCGCACGCGCTTTTGATCGCGACCCACCTCTCGCTCTGCGCGGACTGCCGGGATGCGGCCAAGGAGATGGAGGCGGTCGGCGGCGCGCTGCTGGACCGGCTGGCGCCGGCCGAGATCGCCCCCGACGCCCTCGACCGGCTATTGAAGCGCCTGGACGAGCCGGCGCCGCCGAAGGCGCCGCTGCCGCCCGCCGACCCGGTGCTGCCGGCCCCCTTGCGCGCCTATGTCGGCCGCGGCATCGACGGCATCACCTGGACGAAGCTCGGCGGCGGCGTCGAGGAGTTCCGGCTGCCGATCCCGACCACCGGCGGCTATGCGACGCGGCTCATCCGTATCGACGCCGGCCGCAAGATCCCCTCCCACAGCCATGACGGCGACGAGCTGACTCTGGTGCTGGCCGGCGGCTTCATCGACGGGGACGATCACTACGGCCGCGGCGACGTCGCCGGCGCCGATCCTTCGGTGAACCACCATCCCGTCGCCGACGCGGATGGCGAGTGCATCTGCCTGATCGTGACCGAGGGCAAGCTACGCTTCTCCGGCCCGCTCGGACCGCTGCTCACCTATTTCCGCGGCTGACGCCGGAAGCCTATTTTGGCGGCTGACGCCGAAAGACCGGCAGCCCGTGGTCGTGGGCCGGCAGCGACTCGGTGGGTCCGCCGGCGCGGACCGGCCTGGGTGCGAATCGGCCGAGGCTCGTGAGGCGGTCATACATGACAAGGGCGCCGGCCAGCGACAGGTTGATCGAGAAGCGCGTCGGGATCTTCACCACATGGGCGCAGCGCGCCAGGATCGCCGGCGAAAGGCCGCCCCGCTCCGCGCCGAGCACATAGGCCGCCGTCGTCGGGTGGCGGAAGCTCGGGAGATCGATGGCGCCGTCGACGATCTCGATGCCGACCAGCTGGCAGCCCTGCGGCAGCCAGAAGCTGGCGGCGTCCGGATATTCGTAGAACGGCAGGGTGCCGGCGGCATCGGAGGTATCGGCGAGGTTGCCCTCGTCGCGCTCGTAGCTGGCGGCGATGGTGAAGGCGAAGCTGGCACTGAACGCGTGCGCGGTGCGCAGAAGCGCGCCGAGATTCATCGGCTTGTGCACGCCCTCGACGCCGATGCCGAAATATCCCCTCATGGGCTCCTCTTTGGCGGGCGGACCTTGCACGAGGTCGGGAGCCGGAGCAAGGTCACGGCCCCTCTTCCGGAACCTCCGCCATGACCGCCAATCCCGTGCTCGTCGACGTCACCCGCGGCACCATGGTCGAGAGCCGCCACCGTGGCGCTCTCGCCGTGCTCGACGCCAAGGGCCGGGTCGCCGAACAGAGCGGCGACATCGACCAGACGATCTATCCGCGTTCGGCGATCAAGCCGCTGCAGACGATCCTGCTGGTCGAATCCGGAGCCGCCGACCGCTTCGGGCTTAGCGACGAGCACCTGACGCTGGCCTCGGCCTCGCACAATGGCGAGCCCATGCATGTCGAGCGGGTGAGCGCCTGGCTCGCCAATCTCGGCCTCTCCGCTGCCGACCTCGAATGCGGCAAACAGATGCCGCTGCACGCGCCCAGCGCCGAGGCGCTGGTCAAGGCCGGCGAGGCGCCGACCGCCGTCCACAACAACTGTTCGGGCAAGCATTCGGGCTTCCTTTCGGTCAGCGTCCACATGGGCTGGCCGACCAAGGGCTACACCAGGCCCGATCATCCGGTGCAGCAGGCCCTCCTGAAGCTGTTCGAGGATCTCGCCGACGCCAGCCTCGCCGGCGGCCCGCGCGGCACCGACGGCTGCGGCATCCCGGTCTTCGGCTACACGCTCCGCCAGATGGCGCTGGCGCTCGCCCGCCTCGCGGATCCCTCGGGCCTCCCCACCTCGCGCGCCGAGGCCTGCCGTCGCATCCAGGCGGCGATCCCGAAGAACCCGCTGCTGATCGCCGGCACCGGCCGCTGGGATTCGGCGGTGCTGACGGCAGTCGGCCGCGACCTCGTGGTCAAGGGCGGTGCCGAGGGCGTGCATGCGGCGGCGCTGCCGGCCAAGGGGATCGGCATCGCCCTCAAGATCGACGACGGCGCCGGCCGCGCCTCGCAGATCGCGCTCGGCAATGTCCTGAAGCGGCACGGGGCGCTCACCGACGAGCAGATATCGACCCTATCGGCGCAGCTGGTCCAGCCGCTGAAGAACTGGGCCGGGACCCATGTCGGAGACGTGAAGCCGGCGTTCTAGGTGGTGTTTACAAAGTAGCGTGACGCAAGAGGCGTCGGAGCGCCGCTAAATGGAGCATATCGAGGAACGATCTGGCGAGCTTGTCGTATCGGGTGGCGATGGCGCGGTTGATCTTCAGATGACCGATCAGCCGCTCGATACGGTT
>CAMBVS010000028.1 GCA_945871425.1 Rhizobium sp. Q54
GGCAGGGTGGGGGCCGGCGCCGCTACTCCGCCGCTTGGCTCTGTATCGTCTCCGGCCGCCAGCGCAGCACCGGCTTCCGGGCTGCACCGACCTCGTCGAGGCGGCGGCGCGGCGTCAGGACGGGGGCTTGGTGGAAAGGCTCCGGATCGGTCTTCGCCCGCTCGGCAAGCACGCGAAGCGTCGCGATGAAGGCGTCGAGCGCGTCCTTGCTCTCGGTCTCGGTCGGCTCGACCAGCATGGCGCCGTGGACGATCAGCGGGAAATAGACCGTCATCGGGTGGTAGCCGGCGTCGATCAGCGCCTTGGCGAAGTCCAGCGTGGTGACGCCGGTGTCCTTGAGGAAGCGGTCGTCGAACAGCGCCTCGTGCATGCAGTAGCCGGGGAAGGCCGGCGTCATCACGTCCTTCAGCTTGGCCAGGATGTAGTTGGCGTTGAGGACGGCGTCCTCCGCCACCTGCGCCAGGCCGTCGGAGCCGTGGCTCATCATGTAGGCGAGCGCGCGGACGAACATGCCCATCTGGCCGTGGAAGACCTTGAGCCGCCCCAGCGCCTCGGCGCCGTCGCCGGATGCCTGCGGCGTCTCGACCAGCCTGAAGCCGTCCTTGCCGTGGACGACCAGCGGCAGCGGCGCGAAGGGCGCCAGGGCCGCCGACAGCACCACCGGGCCGGAGCCCGGCCCGCCGCCGCCATGGGGCGTCGAGCAGGTCTTGTGCAGGTTGATGTGCATGGCATCGACACCGAGATCGCCGGGCCTGACGCGGCCGACGATGGCGTTGAAGTTGGCGCCGTCGCAGTAGAGATATCCTCCCACCGCATGCACGGCGTCCGCCAGCGCCGAGATCTCGGTCTCGAAGATGCCGCAGGTGTTGGGGTTGGTGATCATGATGGCGGCGACGTCGGGGCCGAGCTTGGCCTTGAAGGCGTCGACATCGACATGGCCGTTGGCCCTGGCCGGGATCGCCTCGACGGTGAAGCCGATGGAGGCAGCCGTCGCCGGGTTGGTGCCATGCGCCGATTCAGGCACCAGCACGCGATGGCGGTTCTCGCCCTTGGCTTCGAGCGCGGCCTTGATGCAGAGCATGCCGCAGAGCTCGCCATGCGCGCCGGCCGCCGGCGACAGCGCGACGGCCGGCATGTTGGTGAGCGTCTTCAGCCAGTGGGCGAGGCGATCCAGCAGCTCGAGCGCGCCCTGCACGGCGGATTCAGGCGCCAGCGGATGCAGATCGCCGAATCCCGGCAGCCGCGCCATCTTCTCATTGAGGCGCGGGTTGTGCTTCATCGTGCACGAGCCCAGCGGATAGAGGCCGGCGTCGATCGCGTAGTTCTTCTGCGACATCCGGGTGAAGTGGCGCACCACCTGCGGCTCGGAGAGTCCCGGAAGCCCGATGGCGCCCTTCCGCGCGAGACCGCCGAGACGATCCTTCACCTTGGGCGGCTCCGGCAGATCGACGCCGGTGCGGCCGGGCGCGTCCTGCTCAAAGCTGAGCAGCTCCTCCATCTGCAGGCCGCGGTTGCCGGCGAGGCCGGCCTCGCCCGCCTTGAAGCCGGTGCTGACGGCCTTGCTCCAGTCGCTCATCGGAGGTCCTCCCGGAGCGCGGCCACAAGCGCATCCATATCGGCATCGGTGTTGGTTTCGGTCGCTGCCACCAGCAACAGATTGGCGAGCGCGGCGTCCCCCGGCAGAAGGCGGGAGACCGGCACACCGGCAAGGATGCGCTTCGTGGCGAGACGGTCGACGACGCCCGCCGCCGGCTTAGGCAGCTTCACCGTGAACTCGTTGAAGAAGGCGGAGTTGACCACCGACACGCCGGGGATGCCGGCGAGCTTGTCGGCGAGCTGCACCGCCTTGGCGTGGTTGAGCGTCGCGAGCCGGGTCAGCCCGACCTCGCCCAGGATCGTCATGTGGATGCAGAAGGCCAGCGCGCAGAGGCCGGCATTGGTGCAGATGTTGGAGGTCGCCTTCTCGCGGCGGATGTGCTGCTCGCGGGTCGAGAGCGTCAGCACCCAGCCGCGGCGGCCATCGGCATCGACGGTCTGGCCGGAGAGGCGGCCCGGCATCTGGCGGATGAATTTCTCGCGCGTGGCGAAGAGGCCGACATAAGGGCCGCCATAGTTGAGGCCGTTGCCGATCGACTGGCCCTCGGCGGCGACGATGTCGGCGCCCATGGCGCCGGGGGATTCCAGCGCTCCCAGCGACACGATCTCGGTGGTGACGACCACCAGCAGCGCGCCCTTGGCGTGGCAGGCCTCGGCCAGCGGCTTCAGGTCGCGGACCTGACCGAAGACCGACGGGTATTGCACGACGACGCAGGCGACGTCGTCGCCGATGCCGGCCGCCGCGTCCTCCTTGCCCTCGGGATCGGAGGCGAGCGCATCGACCTTGAAGCCACCGAACTTGCCATGGGTCTCGATGACCGAGCGGTACATCGGGTGGAGACCACCGGAGAGCACGGCGCGCGTGCGGCGCGTCACCCGGTTCGCCATCATCACCGCCTCGGCGGCGGCGGTGGAGCCGTCATACATCGAGGCATTGGCAACCTCCATGCCGGTCACCAGCGCCACCTGCGTCTGGAACTCGAACAGCATCTGCAGCGTGCCCTGGGCGATCTCCGGCTGGTAGGGCGTGTAGGCCGTCAGGAACTCGCCGCGCTGGATCAGGTGGTCGACCGAGCTCGGCACATGGTGGCGATAGGCGCCGGCGCCGAGAAAGCTCGGCACCGCACCGGACGGGATGTTCGTCGCCGCCATCGCCGACAAGGCGCGATCGACCTCGAGCTCGCCCTGGAATGAGGGCAGGTCGACCGGCTTCGTCTGCCAGACCTTGGCCGGCACGTCCTTGAACAGGTCGCGGACCGAGCCGGCGCCGATGGCGGCCAGCATCTCCCGGCGATCGTCGGGAGTGAGCGGCAGGTAGCGCATCAGTGCTGACCCTCGGTGTGCTTCTTGTAGGCGGCGGCATCCATCAGCCCGTCGACCTCCTTGGCATCGGCGAGCCTGATCTTCATGAACCAGCCCTTGCCCTCGGCATCCTCGTTGACCAGCGCCGGCGTGTCGGCGAGCGCCGCGTTCACCTCGGTCACCTCGCCGGAGACCGGCGCGTAGACCTCGCTCGCCGCCTTCACCGACTCGACGACGGCCGCCTCATCGCCCTGCTTCACTTGTCTGCCGACGGCGGGAAGCTCGACGAAGACGACGTCGCCCAGCTGCTCCTGCGCATAGACGCTGATGCCGACGGTGGCGATGCCGCCCTCGACCCTGACCCACTCGTGATCCTTGCTGAACCGCATGACTGTCATCCCCGGTGATAGTTGGGCTGCACGAACGGCATTTTCACGACCTTGGCGGGCCGGAGCGTGCCGCGGACGATGGTCTGGATGGACGTACCCGGCTGGGCGTGCTGGACGGCGACATAACCCATGGCGACCGGGCCGCCGACGGAGGGGCCGAAGCCGCCCGAGGTGATCTCGCCGATGGTGGCTCCTGCCAAGTCCGCGACCGGCGTATGGCCGCGGGCGGGCGCCTTGTCCTCGGGCTTGATGCCGACGCGCTTGCGGGTAGCGCCGTCCTTCAGCTGGCGCATGACGATGGCGTGGCCGGGAAACCCTCCCTCCTCGCGCCGGCGCTTGCCGATCGTCCAGGCAAGATCGGCCTCGATCGGCGTGGTGGTCGGATCGATGTCGTTGCCGTGCAGGCAGAGGCCGGCTTCGAGGCGAAGGGAGTCGCGGGCGCCGAGGCCGATCGGCTTCACTTCCGGCTCCGCCAGCAGCGCGCGTGCCAGCGCCTCGGCGTCCCTGGCCGCGACCGAGATCTCCCAGCCATCCTCGCCGGTGTAGCCCGAGCGGGTGGCGAGGCAGTCGATGCCGGCGATCTTCAGGTCGCGGATGGAAAGGAAGACCATGTCGGTCGAGCCGGGCGAGAGCTTTGCCATCACCGTCTTGGCGGCAGGCCCCTGCAGCGCCATCAGCGCCCGGTCTTCCAGGTATTCGATGCCGACGCCCTTCAGCCGCGCCCGCATATGCGCGAGGTCGGCCTCCTTGTTGGAGGCGTTGACGACGACGAACAGATGGTCGCCGCGGTTGGTCGCCATCAGGTCATCCAGGATGCCGGCCTTGTCGTCCAGCAGCAGCGAGTAGCGGGTGCGGCCGAGCCCGAGGCCCTGGTAGTCGCCGGGCACCAGCGTCTCCAGCTGCTTCGCCGCATCGGATCCCACGATCCGCGCCTGGCCCATGTGGCTGACGTCGAAGAGCCCGGCCTGGGAGCGGGTGTGCAGATGCTCGCCGAGGATTCCCATCGGGTACTGCACCGGCATGTCGTAGCCGGCGAAGGGCACCATCTTGGCGCCGAGCGAGCGGTGGAGGGCGTTGAGCGGCGTGGTTTTCAGCGAGCCTGGATCGGCCAATTCGGTTCTCCGACAGAGTTGCGGCGGCCCGATGCGCGAATGCGCCGAGCCGCCCCCTCTGTCGCGAGACCTGAAAGATTCACCCGGTTGCCGGGCTTACCTCGTCGGTGAGGCGTTTATGCCTGCTCTCCAGAGTGTCCTCTCCCCCGGGTCCGGGTGCCTGAGAGTTTCCGGGGCGGTTGCTCCTTCGGCGCCGGCCCTCCCACAAACTGTGATGGGCCGAACTCTTCCCGGGGGATCGACGGACGGCCCAAGGTGCGGGTGCCTAGGTCGAAAGTCAATCGAGGAGCGCACGAGGATTGCTAGACTGTCCTGATGAGCGCAAAGACGACCGAGCGATTGCGGCAGATCTGCCTCAGGCTGCCTGAATCGGAAGAGCGCGAGACCTGGGACCTGCCGACCTTTCGCGTCCGCAACAAGATCTTCGCCATGCAGGTCGACGACGACGGCCGGCCCGTCGTCTGGTTCAAGGCGCCTTCAGGCAGCCAGGACGTGCTGGTGGGATCCGATCCGGAGCGATTCTTCGTGCCGCCCTATCTCGGGCACAAGGGCTGGGTCGGCATGCGGCTCGACCGGCGGCCCGACTGGGCCGAGGTCGATCTCCTGGTCCGGCGCAGCTACCGGCTGATCGCGCCGAAGAAACTGGCGACGAAACTCGACTAGCGGGCGGCCATGGCGAGCTTGGGCGGCGCGCCCGGCGCCGGCTTGCCCTCGGCTACCGCCTTCGCCGCCTCCTCGAATTTCATCGGGGCCTCGCCATGGGCGCGGTTCGGAGGTTTCGGCGCGAAGTCGGCGGGCTTCGCCTTGGTCGGTCCGTCATGGTGGACAAAACCGGTCATGGTCGCCGCCTCGAGCGCCCGATCGCAGGCGAGCTTGAACTCAGGCGGCGCCTTCAGCTGGATCGCGCGGGCCAGATGCTTCTTGGCTTCGCCGATCTTCTTGGCCCGCAGCTCCTTGTCGTCATGATGCGCGGCCTGGAGCGCACCGGCGGACGCCTCGCTTGCCGCCTTCATGAAGCAGCTCTTCAGCAGTTCGTCGGACCGGGCGCGCATCTCCGTGATGAAATCCTTCGGCGCCTTCGGGTTCTTCAGGAGCTCGGTCACGCGCTTGGCGGCGGTCTCGCAGCGATCGGGGGCCGGGGCGTAGGCGTGAGCCTTCATGCCTTCGACGGCGGCGACGATCGAATTCTTGATCGCCTCGACCTTGCGGGCTTCGGCCTCCTGCTCCCGTGCTTTCTTCTCCGCGGCGGCCTGGGCGCCTGATGGGGGTTTCGAACCGAACATGGCGATGCCTCCTCGAGGCTGCTACATCACGCCAGTCTCAACGAAATGAGTTAACAAACGCTTAATAGAAACATAGTGCAATTTAAGAAAATTTTCCAGCTTATTGATTTTACAGGATTTTGCACCTGCGAAGGCGCCGGACCGTCACTTCGGGCGGTGGATCATTCTGTTAACGCCTCGGAGCGAAGCCCGATTGGACCTTGCGATCGCTCGCCAGTGCCTCAGGGGGTGGTCTCCGTGGCCGGCTCGGCGGCGGGCTCCGACTGCCCCTCGTCCTCGGGCTTACGACCGGCGGCGAGGGCCTCCTCGCGGCGCTGCTGCTTTTGCTGCAGCTTCTTCGCCTTCTTCTCTTCCTTGGCGCGGACGCGCTCATTGCGCTGCTGCTTATAGTTCGGCTTGAACGCCATCGAACACGCTCCTCCGCGCCGACCGGGGCCGGCACGTTCATGCAAGCATCAAAGGCGGGCGCCGGTCTCCCAGCGCCCGCTTGGATACCTCGTAACCCGACGGCTCAGACGGCCTTCAGGTTCTCCGCCGAGGACTTGCCGCGCTTGGGATCGCGCTGCTCCTCGAAGGAGACCTTCTGGCCCTCGGAGAGAGTGCGCATGCCTGCGCGCTCGACAGCCGAGATATGAACGAAGACGTCCGGTCCACCGCCCTCAGGCTGAATGAAACCGAAACCCTTGGTGCTGTTGAACCACTTAACAGTGCCGACCGGCATATCAGACTCCAGATCTGGTAGAGACATTGCGCCGCGCATCGCACGGCGGACTTTACTTGGGGATGCCTGGCATATCGGGCCTCAACGGCGCCTCAGACCTCGGTCCGAAGTATTATCCCCGACAGAAGACATTACCGTGGCCACTTACGCAAGGCCCAAGAATATCCCCGGTCCGGAAGGTCGACCTGAAGTCATCGCTGCCGGTACTCGATCCGGACCGTTTCGATCGGTTCTAGTCCGGTCGGCGCGCGGACCTCGACGGTGTCGCCGACCTTGGATTTGAGCAGCGCGCGCGCCACCGGCGAGAGCCAGCTGATCTCGCCCTCGTCATGGCGCACCTCGTCGACGCCGACGATGCGGATGGTCCGCTCCCGATCCTGCGAATCCACGTAAGTGACTGTCGCACCGAAGAAAACCTGATCCCGATTGGTCTGGCGGGCGGGATCGACGACCTCGGCGATCTCCAGGCGCTTGGTCAGGAAGCGGAGCCGCCGGTCGATCTCGCGCAGCCGCTTCTTGCCGTAGAGGTAGTCGCCGTTCTCCGAACGGTCGCCGTTGCCGGCCGCCCAGGAGACGACCTCGACGACCTTCGGCCGCTCCACCTGCTTCAGCTGCCTGAATTCGTCCTGCAGGCGGCGAAGCCCCTCGGGCGTAATGTAGTTCTTGAGCCCGGCCGGAAGCGGTTCGGCTCCTTCCAGCTCCTCGTCCTCGGTGTCGTCGGTCTCTTTGGTGAAGGCCTTGCTCACACGGAAGTCCTCACGCGGCTGACCGCGTCCGTCCAACCCTGCCGGCGCTTGGCACGTTCCTCTTCGGACATCGCCGGCTCGAACCGGCGGTCCCTCGCCCAGAGCGTCGCCAGCGTCTCGAGGGAGGGGAAGACCCCGACCTGGAGCCCGGCCAGGAAGGCGGCGCCGAGGGCGGTCGTCTCCGTCACCACCGGGCGCTCGACCGGCACGCCCAGCAGGTCGGCGAGCCGCTGCATCACCCAGTCGTTGACGGTCATGCCGCCATCGACCCGGAGCGTCGTCGGCGCCTTGCCGAAGTCGTCGGCCATCGCCCCCATCAGGTCGCCGGTCTGATAGCAGACGGCCTCCAGGCCGGCCCGGACGATGTCGGCGATACCGGTATCGCGGGTCAGGCCTAAGATGGCGCCGCGGGCGAAGGGGTCCCAGTAGGGCGCGCCGAGGCCGGTGAAGGCCGGCACCAGATAGACGCTGCCGGTACCCGCGCCGCCCCTGGCCAGCGCCTCGGTCTCGCCGGCGGACTTGATGAGCTTGAGACCGTCCCTCAGCCACTGGATGGTCGAGCCGGCGGCGAAGATGCTGCCCTCCAGCGCGTAGGTCGGCCGGCCGCCCAGCCGATAGGCGATGGTGGTCAGCAGCCGGTTCTTCGACGGCACGAAGGTAGAGCCGGTGTTGAGGAGGGCGAAGCAGCCGGTGCCGTAGGTCGACTTGATCTGCCCGGGCTCGAAGCAGACCTGGCCGACGGTCGCCGCCTGCTGGTCCCCGGCCATGCCGGCGACGGGAATGGCCCCACCGAAGAGCGTGGGATCGGTCGTGCCGAAGTCGGCGGCGTTGTCCATCACCTCCGGCAGCAGCGCCCGCGGCACACGGAAGAGCTTCAGAAGCCCCTCGTCCCAGCGCTGCCGGCGGATGTCGTAGAGCAGCGTGCGGGCGGCGTTGGTTGCATCCGTGCGGTGACTCCTGCCCCCGGTCAGGCGCCAGAGGAGGAAGCAGTCGACGGTGCCGAAGGCAAGCTCGCCCGCCTCGGCCCTGGCGCGGGCGCCCGGCACATGATCGAGGATCCAGGCGATCTTGGAGGCCGAGAAGTAGGCGTCGACGACGAGGCCGGTCTTGGCAGCGACCGTGAGGCTGTGCACGGCTTCAAGGCGCCGGCACTCATCCGCCGTCCGCCGGTCCTGCCAGACGATCGCCCGGTGGATCGCCCGGCCGGTCGCCCGTTCCCAGACGATCGTGGTCTCGCGCTGGTTGGTGATGCCGATGGCGGAGATGTCCGCGGCCCCGAGATGGGCCTTCGACAGCGCCTCCCGGACCACCGACAGCGTGTCCTGCCAGATGTCCTCAGGGTCGTGCTCGACCCAGCCCTCGGCCGGGAAGTGCTGGCGGAGCTCGGCCTGGGCGCGGGCGAGCACGCCGCCCCGGGCGTCGAACAGCATCGCCCGCGTGCTGGTCGTGCCCTGGTCGATCGCCAGGATCGCCTTCTCGGCCATCATTTCCCCCGAACGTGGAATTTTCGTCATGGGCGATTATGCTGCGCGCTCTCTTTTCGGGGCAACGGGTGGTCTACGACCTGCTGGTCATCGGCGGCGGCATCAACGGCGCGGGCATTGCCCGGGACGCCCAGGGCCGTGGCCTTAAAACGCTGCTGGTCGAGGCCCGGGACCTCGCATCGGCGACGTCCTCGGCCTCCTCCAAGCTGATCCATGGCGGTCTCCGCTACCTCGAGCAGTACGAGTTCCGCCTGGTCAGGGAGGCGCTGATCGAGCGCGAGGTGCTGCTCCGGATGGCGCCGCACATCGTCAGCCCGCTCACCTTCGTGCTGCCGCACCGCCCTCACCTCAGGCCGGCCTGGATGATCCGGATCGGCCTCTTCCTCTACGACCACCTAGGCGGCCGCGAGCGGCTTCCCGGATCCTACGGCATCGACTGCCGAACCCATCCCTTCGGCGTGCCGCTGTCCTCCACCATCTCGCGCGCCTTCGTCTATTCCGACTGCTGGGTCGACGACGCCCGCATGGTCGTGCTCAACGCCCGCGATGCTGCCGACCGCGGCGCCGAGATCCGCACGCGGACGCGCTGCGCCGAGACCCGCCGGCAGGACGGACTCTGGCAGGCCCGGCTCGTCGAGGAGAACGGCACGGCGACCGAGGTGAAGGCCCGCGCGGTGGTCAACGCCGCAGGTCCATGGGTCAACGAGGTGCTGGGCCAGGTCGTCCGCGCCAACAGCCCGAAGCACGTGCGGCTGATCAAAGGCAGCCACATCGTGGTGCCGCGCCTGCACGACGGGGGGCAGGCCTACATCCTGCAGAACGAGGACCGCCGCATCGTCTTCGTGCTGCCCTATGAGGGCCGATTCAGCCTGATCGGCACCACCGACGAGCCCTTCGACGGCGATCCGGCGCACGTCGCGATCACGCCGGGAGAGACCTCGTATCTCTGCGACGTGGTCACCCGGCATTTCCGCAGCCGCGTCGCGCCCGAGGACGTCGTCTGGTCCTATGCCGGCGTCCGCCCGCTGCACGACGACGCCAACGTCAAGGCTTCGCAGGTGACACGCGACTACGCCTTCGATCTGGACACCGCATCCGGGGCGCCGCTGCTCTCGATCTTCGGCGGCAAGATCACGACGTTCCGGAAGCTGGCCGAACACGCGCTCGACAAGCTGGCCCCGCATTTGCCGGGGATGGGCGGGGCATGGACCGAGGGCGCCACGCTGCCCGGCGGCGCCATGGCGAATGCCGATTTCGAGACCTTCCTTGCCGATCTCACGCGGCGCCGTCCCTGGCTTCCCGAGCCGCGCCGCCTGGCACGGGCCTATGGCACGGAGGTCGATCGCCTGTTCGGCGACGCCAGGGCGGCTGCAGATCTCGGCCGCGACTTCGGCCGGGGTTTCACCGAGCGCGAGCTGACCTATCTGGTCGAGCGCGAATGGGCGAGAATGCCCGAAGACGTGCTGTGGCGGCGGTCCAAGCTCGGCCTGCATCTGGACGCGACGGCCAAGACCGCGATCGAAGACTGGTTCACGAGGAGAGGTTGAATGAAGGTTGTCATCACCGGCGCTGCCGGGTTTCTCGGCAAGAAGCTGTCGCAGCGTCTCGCCGGCAACGTCACGCTCACCGGCCGCTCCGGCAAGCCCGAGGCGATCACCAAGGTGACGCTGTTCGACGTGGTCGAGCCGGAGGCGCCGAATGACAAGCGCTTCACCACGGCGACCGGCGACGTCGCCGACAAGGCGCTGATGGACAAGCTGATCGATGCCGAGACCGACAGCGTCTTCCATCTGGCCGGCGTGGTCAGCTCCGGCGCCGAGGCCGACTTCGACCTCGGATACCACGTCAACCTCGACGGCACGCTCGCCGTGCTGGACACGATGCGGCGCCTGCCGCACACGCCCAGGATCGTCTTCACTTCAAGCCTCGCCACATATGGCGGCGAGTTCAACAAGTCGATCGACGACGCGACCCCGCAGACGCCGCAGACCAGCTACGGCGTGCAGAAGACCATCGGCGAGCTCTTGATCAACGACTACTCGCGAAAGGGCTTCATCGACGGCCGTTCTCTGAAGCTGCCGACGATCTTCGTCCGCCCGGGCAAGCCCAACAAGGCGGCCTCGACCTTCGCCTCCTCGATCGTCCGCGATCCGCTTCAGGGCACGCGCGCCGTCTGCCCGGTGACCCGCGACGTGAAGATGGCGTTCCTCTCTCCCCGGCGCACCATCGACGCCTTCGTCCACGCGCACGAGTTGCCGGGCGAGGCCTGGGGGCCGTGGCGGTCGTGCAACCTGCCGGCCATCACCTACTCGATCGACGAGATCGTGAAGGCGATGGAGAAGATCGCCGGGCCCGGGCCGGTCTCCCGCATCGACTGGGTTCCCGACCCGATGATCCAGAAGATCGTCGCCACCTGGCCCGGCACCGTCGGCTGGGAGAAGGCGAAGAGGCTCGGCTTCAAGGCCGACGCCAACATCGACGAGATCATCAAGGCGTTCATCGACGAGGATATGGTAAAGGTGGCCTGAAGCCCGGGCGACCGCCGGCCGAGCCCGCTGTACGCGATCGATGGAAGGAGCCAGCCTTTGGCCCGCTTGTCCGACCTGCACACCGCCTCGCGCGCGCGGCTCAGCGAGCTCGAGTGTCCGAGCTACGACACGAGTCCCTGGGTCCAGACGCCGACGCTCGACCGGAGCCGGATCGCGATCATCTCCTCGGCGGCGCTGATCCGCCGCGGCGATCCGGTGTTCCTGCCGACGGACACGGGCTGGCGCCCGGTGCCGCATGCGCTCGCCGACAACGACCTGCTGGTAAGCCATGTCTCGATCAACTTCGACCGCACCGGCCTGCAGCAGGACATGGAGGTGGCGTTTCCACGCCGCCATCTCGACGCGTTGGCGGATGCCGGCGCGATCGGCGGGGTAGCCTCCACGCACTACACCTTCATGGGATCGAATGACCCCAAGGTGCTGGGCGAGATGGCGCGCGACATCGCCGGACGGCTGAAGGCGGAGCGCATCGACGCCGCCATCCTCGTTCCCGTCTGACCCTTCTGCACGCGCGCCGTGAGCGCGCTCGCCCATATGATCGAGTCGTTCGGCGTCGCCACAGTGGTCATCAGCCTGATCCGGTTGCACACCGAGAAAATCCGACCGCCGCGGGCCCTCTGGGTGCCGTTCCAGCTCGGCCGGCCGCTCGGCTCGCCCGGAGAACCCGCATTCCAGGCCCGCGTTCTCCGGGCCGCGCTGGCATTGCTCGAACGGCGCGACGGACCGGTGCTGCTCGAGGATTTCGTCGAAGACGAGCCGCGTGCCGTCGACGATCCCGACTGGAATGCGCCATTCGAGTCGGCGGTGACGGCCGGAATCGAGGGCGCAGCTCTGGCCGAGGAGCTGAGGCAGCTGCGCCCACTCTACGACCAGGCAGTCGCGGCACGCGGCCGCAGCACGGTCGGCCTGTCAGGTCTCGATCTTTCTCAGGCGGTCGATTTCCTGGCGTCGTGCCTTTCGGCATTCCCCGCGTCGAGCCCGGTTCCTGCGCTCACTCCGGGCCAGACTTTGCGGTTCGTCGCCGACGACCTGAAAGCGGCCTGGACCGAGGCCGCGTCGCTGAACGGCAGGCCTTCGAGCAGCCAGCTCGCCGACTGGCTATGGCAACGGACGGCGCTCGGCCGCACCCTGCTTCGCCTGCGGGAGCTCGCGCTTGCGAGCGACAATGCGCCGTTCAAGGCGGTCGGCGGCAACCTTCTCGTCCCGGGCGCGCGGGTGGCGATGATCGAGGCAGCCAAGCCGTCCTAACGATCGCGCCGGCGCTCCCAGCAATCGGCATGGAGGACGTGATGACCTGGATCGCGACGATCGCCTACCCGGATGCGACCGGGCGCCTCAAGGCCCTCTACGACCGGGTCAAGGGACCGGGCGACAACGTCGACAACATCATGATGGCGCACAGCCTCCGTCCGCACACGATGGAGGGGCACATGGCGATCTACAAATACGTGCTCCACCACTCGGCCAATCGGATTCCAAAGTGGTTCCTGGAGGCGATCGGCGTCTATGTCAGCCGTCTCAACGTCTGCGGCTACTGCGTCGATCATCATTTCGCCGGACTGACGCGCCTCGTCGGCGACAAGACGCGATCGGATGCGATACGCCGCGCTCTGGAAGAGGAGATGTTCGAGGGCGTCTTTAGCCGGGCGGAAGCGGCCGCGCTCCGCTACGCGGCGGCCCTCACCAGGGACCCGGGCTCGGTGACGCCGGCGATGATCGACGCCATGCGCGCCGACGGCTTCGACGACGGCATGATCCTCGAGGTCAACCAGGTGACGGCCTATTTCGCCTACGCCAACCGCACGGTGCTGGGCCTCGGCGTCACCACCGACGGCGACGTCCTCGGCCTCTCGCCCGGCAACTCCGAAAACCCGGACGACTGGTCGCACCGCTGAAGAGACTGCGCCGCGCCTACGCCTCAACCGGGGTCAGGAGCGGCTTGCCCGCCAGGAACGCCTGGACGTTGGCGATCATCAGGTCGCCCATGGCGCCGCGGGTCTCGTGGCTGGCGGATGCCTGGTGCGGCTGGAGCACGACGTTGTCGAGCATGTCGACAAGACCGGCCGGCACACATGGCTCGGTCTCGAACACATCGAGGCCGGCGGCGGCGATCTTCCTGTCCTTGAGGGCCGCGACCAGCGCCGCCTGATCGACCACCGAGCCGCGGGCGACGTTGATAAAGATGCCGTCTGGCCCCAGCGCCTCTAGCACAGCGGCGTTGACCAAGTGCTTCGTCCCGGGGCCGCCCGGCGTCACCGCCATCAGCATGTCGGAGTCGCGGGCGAGCGACACCGGATCGGCATAATAGCGATAGGGCACGTCCGCCTGCCGGCTGCGGCCGTGATAGGCGATCGTCAGGTTGAAGGCCTCGGCCCGCTTGGCAATCGCCTTGCCGATTCGCCCGAGGCCGATGATTCCCAGGGTCTTGCCGCCGGTCAGCGACCAGGTCATCTCCATGTTGCCGAGCTTCACCCAGTCGCCCGAGCGCACATAGCGGTCGCCTTTGACGATCTGGCGGACAGTGGCCAGCAGCAGGCCCATGGCGAAGTCCGCCACCTCCTCGGTCAGCACATCCGGGGTGTTGGTGACGGCAATGCCGCGGCGCGCGAGTTCGGCCACGTTGACGCCGTCGACGCCGACCCCGAAGCAGGCGACCAGCTTCAAGTTGGGGAGAGCGTCCAGGATCGCGGTCGGGATCGGGTCATGGCCGCTGGTGAAGGCCGCCCGGATCTCCGGGCCGACCTGCTTCGCAAACGCCAGCTTGTCCGGCGCCAGCCAGAGCTTATGCGCGGTGAACAGCTCGTCGATCTTGGCCATGGTCCCGGAATAGGAGACCGGGCCGTTCTGCAGGACGGGGGGCTTGGAGGTCATGAGGCCGGCCGTTCCCTCACATCACCGCGCCGATCGACCACGGCTGGAACTCGTCCTCGCCGAAGCCCATCTCCTCGCTCTTCGACTTCTTGCCCGACGCGGTGTCGAGGATCAGCTTGAGGATGCGCTCGCCGCAGGCCTGGACCGTCTCCGAGCCCTCGATGATGGTGCCGCAGTTGATGTCCATGTCGTCGGGCATGCGCTTGAAGAGCATCGAGTTGGTCGCGAGCTTGAGCGAGGGTGCCGGCTTGCAGCCGAAGACCGAGCCGCGGCCGGTGGTGAAGCAGATCATGTTGGCGCCCGACGCAACCTGCCCCGTCGCCGAGACCGGGTCGTAGCCGGGCGAATCCATGAAGTTGAACCCGCGGTTCTTCAGCGGCTCGGCATATTGCAGCACATCGACCAGGTTGGTGGTGCCGCCCTTGGTCGCCGCACCCAGCGCCTTTTCCAGGATGGTGGTGAGGCCGCCCGCCTTGTTTCCGGGGGACGGGTTGTTGTCCATCGAGCCTTTGTTCTTCGCCGTGTACTCCTCCCACCAGCGCATCAGGTCGACCAGCTTCTGGCCGACCTCGCGGCTGGCGGCACGGCGCACCAGCACGTGCTCGGCGCCGTAGGTCTCCGGCGTCTCCGACAGGATCACCGAGCCGCCGTGCATGACCAGGAGGTCGGAGGCGGCGCCGAGGGCCGGATTGGCCGAGATGCCGGAATAGCCGTCGGAGCCGCCGCATTGCAGGCCGATGGTGATGTGGCTCGCCGGCACCGTCTCGCGCTTCACGTCGTTGACCACCGGCAGCATCTCGCGGATCGCCGCCAGCGCCTTCTGCATGGTGGCGGTCGAGCCTCCCGACTCCTGGATGGTCATGGTGTGGAGGAATGGCCCGGCCTCGAGGCTGTGGGCGCGCATCAGGCCGCCGATCTGGTTCGCCTCGCAGCCGAGGCCCATGATCAGGATGCCGCCGAAATTGGCGTGCAAGGCATAGCCGGCGAGCGTGCGGCGGAGCACGTCCATGCCATCGCCCTCTGCCGCCATGCCGCAGCCGAGGCCGTGGGTCAGCGCCACCACGCCATCGACATTGGGAAAGCCTTCAAGCAGCACCTCGGCCTTGCGCGCGGTCATCTTCGCCACATGGGCCGAGCAGTTCACCGAGGTCAGGATGCCGATGTAGTTGCGGGTGCCGACCCGCCCGTCCTTCCGCTTGATGCCCTGGAAGGTCGCCTGGGCGGCGCCGGTCGTATAGGGCGTCGGCTTGGCCTCGACGCAGAACTCGTATTGGCGCTCGAACATCTGGAAGGCGCAGTTGTGCGTGTGCACGTGGTCGCCGGCGGCGATCGGCCGGCTGGCGAAGCCGATGATCTGCCCGTAGCGCCGGACGGGCTCGCCCTCGCCGACCGCCTTGGTCGCGATCTTGTGGCCGGCCGGGATGTGGCCCTTGGCGGTCACGCCCTCGCCGGAGATCGCCGTGCCGGGCAGGATGTCGGCGCGGGCGACGACGACGGTGTCGGTCGGGTTGAGCCGGATGGTCAGGGTCGGCTGGGTCATCTCTTTCGTCCTTCTATTCCTGAAGCGCCGCGATGGTCAGCGGCTTCTGGCCGCCGAGGAACGTGCGCTGGCACCGATCAAAGAAAGCCGTCTTGTCGCCGACGAACTCGGCGAAGACGTTCGGGTACTCCGGCGTCATCTTGCCGGGCGTCCTCGGCATGCAGTAGCGGTCATAGGCCCAGTAGATCTTGCTTTCGGCCGCGGGGAAACCATGCCGCTCGCGGGCACTGTAATGGATGAACATCACGTCGCCCTTCTGAATCAGCCCGGCGGCGTTCTCCTCCGGCGCGACGACTGCGGGATCGAGGGCGAAGGCGCAGGAGGTGCCGCCGAACATCGCATGGCCGCAAGGCCCGCTCGCCGGCAGCTGTCCCCACACCAGGCGGCAGGTCTCGGGCGCGAGATCCTCGATCAGCCGGGCCCGCGCGCTGACGCCGTCCAGGGTGAAGACGAGGAAGCGGGCCATCAGGCGATCTCTCCGGTGACCTTGAGAGGCTTTGCCCCTTCGGTGAACAGGCGCTCGCTCATGGCATAGAACGCGTCCGCGCCGGGCATCAGCTCGGCGAAGACGTTGCCGAGCACGTGCTCCTGCTTTCCCGGCGCGATCGCCATGTTGTAGCGGCCATAGCACCAGATGACCTCGCTGATCGGCTCGGGACTGCCGTGCCGTTCGCGCAGATTGTAGTGGATGAAGACGATGTCGCCCTTCTGCAAGAGGCAGGTCGCGTTCTCGGTCGGGATGACGATCCTCGGGTCGAAATGAAACCCCGCCTCGGTGCCTGAATGGCGGGCCGGCAGCCCCTCGCCGTCGAAGGGAAGGATGCCATCCCAAAGGGTCTGGCAGGTGACGGGCGCGCGCTCGTCGTCGAGGCGGGCGCGGGCGACCGCGCCGGCCAGGTCGAAGATCATGTAGCGCGCCATCTTTCGTCCTCGATCGGGAAGGCCTTGGCGGCCGGGCGGCCCCTCCCTAGTGTAGCGCAGCCATCCGCACCCATTCCAATCGGAGATGTCACCTATGAGCGGCCGCCTGAAGGGCAAGATCTGCGTCGTCACCGCCGCCGGCCAGGGCATGGGCCGGTCCTCCGTCGAGGCCTTCCAGCGCGAGGGCGCCCGCGTTCATGCCTCCGACATCGACGACAAGAAGCTGGCCGACCTCGCCAAGCTGCCCAACGTCGCCTGTCAGCGCCTGGACGTGACCGACCCGGCCGCGGTCGAAGCCTACGGCAAGGCGGTCGGCGCCATCGACGTCCTCTTCAACGTCGCCGGCGTCGTCCACAACGGCTCGATCCTGGAGTGCCCGGAGTCGGACTTCGACGCCGCCATGACCATCAACGTCCGCTCCATGTACCGGATGATCCGCGCCTTCCTGCCAGGGATGCTGGCGAAAGGCGGCGGCGCCATCATCAACATGGCGTCGGTCGCCTCCTCGGTGAAGGGCATCCCCAACCGCTTCATCTACGGCACCAGCAAGGCTGCGGTGATCGGCCTCACCAAGTCGGTCGCCGCCGACTTCGTCGGCAAGGGCATCCGCTGCAGCGCCATCTGCCCGGGTACTGTGCAGACGCCGTCCCTCGACGAGCGCATCAACGCCAACGCCGATGCCGCCGCCGCCCGGAAGGCGTTCATCGCCCGCCAGCCGATGGGCCGCCTCGGCACGCCTGAGGAGATGGCAGCGCTGGCCGTGTTCCTGGCCTCCGACGAGGCCGCCTTCGCCACCGGCCAAGCCTATATCGTCGATGGCGGACTCGTGATGTAACGAGCCTTGGCACATGCAGCCTGGAGGATCAGATTTAAGAAAGTCATCCAATCCGGGAGGCCTGACGTGACGCGCTTCCTCGCCGTCTCGATCCTGGTGTTGAGCGCGCTCGGCGGCTGCGCCGACGGGGTCAGCATCGTGTCCCACCACTACCCCTATTCCCCGTCGACGGCGAGCGGCTACCTCCGCGACGCCGGCGCCGCCGGCCCGGTGCTGCTGGAGGTCCGCGACAACCCCTTCGCCGGTGACGTGGCCGGGCCGCTGGCCGAGGCGGCGAGCCGGACCAGCGTCGGCTTCCTGACGCGATTCACCACGGTCAGATCCGAGGCGCCAAGGCCGGAGTACCGACTGGTCGTTCAGTTCGATCCGAATGCCGACACCACCTCCGCCGGCGTCTGCGATCCGACGCAGCCCACCGGACACCGCTCGGCGACCGGCCGGCTCAACGCCCTGGTCGCATTCTGCTACCAGAGCCGGCCGATTCTGTCGGTGATGGCGTCCGCGCCCCGTCCCGATCGGCCGGATTCGCCGATCATCCGCGAGCTCGCCGAACAGGCGATGCTCCGGATGTTCATCCGCGAGCCGGACAACGACAGCAATCCGCACCGCCGGCTGGTACCATAAGATGAAGACCTCGACCTCATCCGGCCCCCCCATGCGCCGTAATCGTCTCCCTGCCGTCACCGCCCTCGCCATGCTCGGCGGTCTCGCGGGCTGCGCCGACATGGTTCGCACGGTGACTTACGAGTATCCGCAATCGACCGACGTCGCTCGCGGCACGCTCATGGATGCGGCGGCAGCCGGTCCCGTGCTGCTGGAGGTGCGGGACAACCCGTTCTCCGGCGACGTGGCCCGTTCCTTCGCCGCCGCCGCCAGCGAGACCAGCGTCGGCTTCACGGCGAGCTTCACCACCGACCAGGCCCGGGCGGCCCGGCCCGACTTCCGTCTCGTCGTGCAGTTCTTTCCAGCCCCCGGGGTCGGCTCGGCCGAGGTTTGCGATTCCTCCCGACCGGTCGCCAGGACCGCGCCCGGAGACAACCTTGCCGTGCTCATCGCGTTCTGCAACCGCAGCCAGCCGATCCTCTCGGTCTCCGCGCATGCAGGCAAAGTCGATAGCCCGGACTCCCCGGTGATCAAGCGGGTGGCCGAGCAGGCGATGATGCGCATGTTCATTCCGTCCGGCCATAGCCGGGACAACCCGGGCGATCTCTGGCCGGATTTCTGATACCGACGGTCCCGGGCGCGGCGGGTCGGCGCTTTGCCCTGGACCCTTGGAGAACCCGCGCCCACAATTCAACGTATCGACTTACCGTATTGCCGGAGCGTCCCAGCCGATGGACCAGCAGATCGCCACGCTCAACAAGTGGGTCGACATCGCGACCGCCTTCCTCGTCACCTACAGCTTCCAGATCCTCGGCGCCGTCATCTTCTTCTTCATCGGCTTCAAGGTCGCCAGCTGGGTCGCCGGCCTCGTGGTGCGTCTCGGGCAGCGCAACAACCTGGATGCCACGATCAGCGGCTTCGCCGGCAATGTCGTCCGCATCCTCATCCTGGCGCTGGTGATCATCGCCACCCTCGGCAACTTCGGCATCTCCATCGCGCCCCTGATCGCGCTGCTCGGCGCCGGCGCCTTCGGCGCGACGATGGCGATCCAGGGGCCGCTTTCCAACTACGGCGCCGGCCTGACCCTGATCCTGACCCGGCCCTTCGCCATCGGCGATACGGTCACGGTCAGGGGCGTTTCCGGCGTGGTCGACGACATCACGCTGGCCTCGACCTTCCTCACCAGCGTCGCCGGCGAACGGATCATGGTGCCGAACCGGCAGATCGTCGGCGAGATCCTGGTCAACTCGCGGGGCAACCGCGTCGTCGAGTCGACGCTCAAGATCGCGCCGGACCAGGACGTGGCGGGGGCGATCCGCATAGTGAAGGAGGCGCTGACGCGGGTGCCGCAGGTGGTGAAGGAGCCGGCGCCGGAGGTGGGCGTGCAGACCTTCTCCGCCATCGACGTCACCATCGGGCTCCGCTACTGGGCGCCGGCCCGCGCCTTCTTCCCGACCCAATTCGCCGTCAACCTGGAGGCCCGCGCGGCGCTCGCCGCCGCCGGCCTCAAATTCGCTTGAGAGGAGAGGCTCTATGAAGAAGCTCCTGATCGCCGTCGCGGCCCTGGTCGTCGTCCTCGTCGCGGGCGTGGTCGCTCTCCCCTTCTTCGTCCCGGTCTCGGTCTACAAGAACCAGATCGAGGCCCAGGCCAAGGCCGCCACCGGGCGCGACCTCG
The DNA here is from genome assembly GCA_945871425.1 of Rhizobium sp. Q54. GTDB lineage: Bacteria > Pseudomonadota > Alphaproteobacteria > SHVZ01 > SHVZ01 > SHVZ01. The sequence goes on from CAMBVS010000028.1 coordinate 19,628, forward strand.
CGATCAAGGGCGACATGAAGCTGTCGCTGTTCCCGGCGGTGGCGATCGAAGCCAAGGACGTCAGCTTCGCCAACGCCGCCGGCGCCTCGACGCCGGAGATGGCGCGGCTGAAGAGCCTGAAGGTCGCGGTCAAGCTGATGCCGCTGCTGAAGGGCGCGCTCGAGATCGACAGCTTCGTCCTCGAAGAGCCGGTGATCGTGCTCGAGATCGACAAGCAGGGACGCGCCAACTGGGTGTTCGACACGCGACCTGCCACCCCGGGCGCGGCACCGCAGGCCACCGCCGCCGCCGACGGCAGCGTCGTCGGCGACATCCGCCTCGGCGAAGTGAAGCTGAAGGACGGCCGCCTCACCTACATCGATGCGCGCACCGGCCAGAAGGAGGAGCTGACGGCGATCAACGCCACCGTCGAGCTGCCGGACCTCGACCGCCCGATGAAGTTCGACGGCGGCGCCACCTGGCACGGCAAGCCGCTGACGGTGAAGCTCGACGTCGACAAGCCGCGCGCCCTCGTGGCGGGACAGCCGGCCGGCATCTCGCTGCTGCTCGGCGGCGATCCGGTGAAGATCGGATTCAAGGGCCAGGTGACGACCGCCGGCGCCGGCCGCGCCCAGGGCGACGTCGACCTGGCGATCCCCTCGGTCAAGGACCTCGCCGCCTGGGTCGGCAAGCCCATCGACGCACGCCCGAACACGATGGGAGCGCTCGCCATCTCCGGCAAGCTCGACCGCCAGGGGGCGAAGACCTCGTTCACCGGCGCCAAGGTCTCGCTCGACCAGATCAAGGGCACCGGCGACGTCGCTATCGACACCTCCGGCGCCAAGCCGCATCTGCAGGCGAAGCTCGCCCTCGAGAAGCTCGATGTGAATCCCTACCTGCCGCCGGAAGCGCCGGCCGCGAAGGGCGGCGGCGCGCCGGCTGGCCAGAGCGCACAGCAGGGCTGGAGCGAGGAGCCGATCGACCTCACCGGACTCCGCGCCGCCAATGCCGACCTCGACCTGACCGTCGGCGGCCTCGTCATCCGCAAGATCGAGATCGGCAAGGGCGTCATCAAGGCCCAGCTCAAGGACGGCAAGCTCGCCCTCGACCTTTCCGAGCTCGCGCTCTACCAGGGCTCGGGCCAGGCCAAGGTCATGCTCGACGGCTCCGGCCCGATGCCGGCCGTCGACGCGAGGGTGGCACTGGCGGGCGTGCAGGCCGAGCCGCTGCTCAAGGTGGCGGCCGACTTCGAGCGGCTGTCCGGCACCTTCGCGACCGAGGCCCAGGTGACGACGCGGGGACGCTCGCAGAAGGAGATGGTCTCGGCCCTCGGCGGGCAGGGCAAGGTCGCCTTCACCGACGGCGCCATCAAGGGAATCAATCTGGGCGCCATGGTGCGGAACGTCACCACCGCCTTCACCGACCCCAAGGCCAAGGAGACGCAGAAGACCGACTTCTCCGAGCTCGGCGGCACCTACACCATCGCCCAGGGCATCCTCCGCAACAACGACCTCTCGATGAAGTCGCCGTTGCTCAGGGTCGAGGGCAAAGGGACGGTCGACCTGCCGAAGAAGACGGTCGACTATCGGGTCGAGCCCAAGGTGGCGATGACCACCGAAGGCCAGGGCGGCCAGATGCAGGCGGCCGGCCTCATGGTGCCGGTGAACGTCAAGGGCCCGTGGGACGATCTCAGCTACCAGCCCGACCTGGCCGCCCTGATCAAGATCGATCCGTCGAAGGCGATCGACGCTCTCAAGGGCGGGATCCCGGCGATCCCCGGCATTCCGCTGCCTGGGGCCGCCTCGCAGCCTTCGCCGGGCGCGCCGGCGGGGCAGCAGAATCCGCTGGGTGGCCTTCGGAATCTGCTGACCCGCTGACCGCGGTGAAGTTTCGCTCTCACCCGGGCAAGCCGAGCGACTAGTCTGCAGCCCCTCCCCAGGAGCGGCTGATGGCGGATCTCTGGATACCGGTGACGATCGCGGCGGCGTTCATCCAATGCCTGAGAACGGCATTGCAGAAACGCCTGACCAAGTCGCTCTCCGCCGAAGGCGCCAACTTCATCCGCTATGTCTACGGCGCGCCGGTCGCGCTGCTGCTGGTGCTCATCCTCGCCAAGGGCCATGGGCATGACCTGCCGATCCCGAACGCAGCGTCGCTGGTCTACGGCGCAATCGGCGGCCTGACGCAGATCGCCGCGACCTCGCTGCTGATCCGCGCCTTCACCTATCGCAGCTTCGTCGTCGGCACGACCTACTCCAAGACCGAGACCGTGCAGGCCGCCTTGCTCGCCGCCCTGATCCTTGGCGAGCACCTGGATTTCTGGGGCTGGGGCGCGATCGTGCTGGGCTTCGCCGGCATCGTCGTCATGTCGCGGGCGGCGGCGGCCGGTGCCGGCTCCTGGCAGGATGCAGGCACCCGCAAGGCGGCGCTGGTCGGGCTCGGCTCCGGCACGCTGTTCGGCATCTGCGCCGTCGCCATCCGCGCCTCGTCGCTGGCGCTGCCGGGAGGCGACGAGATGGAACGGGCCGCCGTCACGCTGGCCTCCATCACCACGATGCAGGCGGCGATGATGGGAACATATCTCGCGATCCGCGACCGGAGACAGATCGTCGAGGTCCTACGCCTCTGGCCGCAGACCATGCCGGTCGGGCTCATGTCGGTGCTTGGCTCGGCCGGCTGGTTCTTCGGCATGACGCTGGAGAACGCGGCCTTGGTGCGCGCGCTGGGGCAGGTCGAGCTCGTGTTCACCTACGCGGCCTCGCACCTGCTGTTTCGCGAGCGCGCGACGGCAGGCGAGACCGCCGGCATCCTGCTGGTCGCCGGCAGCGTGATCCTGCTGATCTTGCGCTGAATTCGCCGGATCACGGCGGGGGATGCAAGCCGCCGAAAGCTCGGCTAGGTTCCGGCCATGGCGACGACCGACCTCGACGAGAACCCGCTGACCACCGCGCATGAGCGGCTGGCCGACCTCTACGGCCGGCCGGGCTTCATGATCCGCCGTGCGCACCAGATCACCATCTCGGTATTCCAGGCCCATGCGGGCGAGCTCGGCCTCACCAATACGCAGTTCGGCGTCCTCTACATCCTCAAGCGCTATCCGAGCATCGACCAGGTGACGCTGGCGAAGCTGCTGCGCCTCGACCGATCGACCACCGGCACCGTGGTCGCCACGCTGGAGAGCCGGGGCCTGGTCGCCCGCGACGTCGGCGAGTCGGACCGGCGCCGGCGCGTGCTGGCGCTCACGCGCGAGGGCGAGACCATGCTGCTGCAGGTGCAGCAGAAATCCGCCGGCACCTCGCGCACGCTTCTGGCCGCGTTCACGGTGGAGGAGCGGGCCACGTTCCTCGATCTCCTGGCTCGCCTCGTCGGCCATTTCGAAAGCGGCGAAGGCGCCGCCGAGATCAATCCAACGTCCGACGATAGCGCAAAATAGCGATCGTCCAGGCGACGCCCGCGAAAGCCAGCAGCGGCCAGACTTCCGGCCAGATCTCGAGCCAGCCGTTCCCCTTGAGAAGAATGCCGCGGACGATGCGGAGGAAATGCGTCAACGGCAGAACCTCGCCGATCGCCTGCGCCCATCCTGGCATGCCGCGGAACGGGAACATGAAGCCCGAGAGCAGCATCGACGGCAGGAAGAAGAAGAAGGTCATCTGCATCGCCTGCAGCTGATTCCTCGCCACCGCCGAGAAAGTCAGGCCGACCGCGAGATTGGCGCCGAGGAAGGCCAGCAGCGCCAGCGTGAGCAGGCCGAGCGATCCTAGCATCGGCACCTGGAACAGGAAGCGCGCGGCGACCAGCACCACCGCCACCTGGACGTAGCCGATGGCGATGTAGGGCAGCACCTTGCCGAGCATGACCTCGGCCGGCCTCACCGGCATCGCCAGCAGGTTCTCCATGGTGCCGCGCTCGGTCTCGCGGGTGACCGCGAGCGAGGTCATCAGGATCATGGTCATGGTCAGGATGACGCCGAGGAGCCCGGGCACGATGTTGTAGGCGGTCAGGCCCTCCGGGTTGTAGCGGCGATGGACCAGCACATCGAACGGCGGCGGCGAGACCAGGCCCGGCAGATCGTGAAGCAATGCCGAGCGCGGCAGCTGCGAGAGCGCGGCGACCGCGTTCGAGGTCGCCGCCGGGTCGGTCGCGTCGGCCTCGACCAGGAGCTGCGGGCGGTCACCCTTCAGGAGGTCGCGCGCGAAGCCGTCGGGAATGGTGACGATGAAGGCGACCTCGCCCTCGGCGACCAGCCGCTCGGCCTCGCGCTCGCTCGCGATGCGGGCGACGATATGAAAATAGCCGGAACGCTCGAGCGCGCCGGCGATGCTGCGTTCTATCTGGCCCGGATCGCGCGAGATGAGCGCCGTCGGCAGCCGCTTCGGATCGGCGTTGATCGCATAGCCGAAGAGCATCAGCTGCATCACCGGAATGCCGAGGATCATGCCGAAGGTCAACCGGTCGCGGCGGAGCTGGATCAGCTCCTTCAGCGTGACGGCGACGACGCGGGCGAGCGCCGCAAGCATCAGGGCCTCGGGGCGTCGGAGATCAGGTGGATGAACACGTCTTCAAGGCTCGGCGTCGACTCGCGCCAGGTGAGCCTCGGATCGTCCAGGAACGGCTTGATCGCTCGACGCAACGCCTCGCCATCGGCGGCGCTCACATGCAGCGACGGACCGAAGACGGCGGTGCCGATGCCGGCAGTGCCGGCGAGCTCTCGCGCGACATCGTCGCGGCCCGGTCCGGTCGCGACCCAGGTCGATAGCTTCGCTCCGGCCACCACCTCGGCGACTGTACCCACCGCCAGCAGCTTGCCATAGGCGATGTAGGCGATGCGGTCGCAGCGCTCGGCTTCGTCCATGTAATGGGTGGAGACCAGCACGGTGACGCCGTTGCGGGCGAGCGCGTGGATCTGTTCCCAGAACTCGCGGCGGGCCTGGGGATCGACGCCGGCGGTCGGCTCGTCCAACAGCAGCAGCTTCGGCGTGTGCATCATGCAGGCGGCGAGTGCCAGCCGCTGCTTCCAGCCGCCGGAGAGCGATCCTGCCAGCTGGTTGCGGCGGCCGGCGAGTCCCACCGTCGCCAGCGTGTCGTCGACCCGGCGACGACGACCTGGAAGTGCGTACAGGCGAGCGACGAAGTCGAGATTCTCCGAGACCGTCAGGTCCTCGTAGAAGCTGAAGCGCTGGGTCATGTAGCCGACCTGCAGCTTGATCGCCTCAGCCTCGGCCAGGATGTCGAGACCGAGGCAGGTGCCGCGCCCGCCATCGGGCTTGAGCAGGCCGCAGAGCATGCGGATGGTCGTGGTCTTGCCGCTGCCGTTGGGGCCGAGGAAGCCCCAGACCTCGCCCGCCGGCACCTTCAAAGCGATGTTGTCGACGACCGTGCGGCCGCCGAAACGCTTGGTCAGTCCCTCGACGTCGATGGCGAGGGCCCCGCTCACGGCATGAGCCTGGCTTCGACCGGCTGGCCGGGCTTCAGGCCGGCGGCGGACGGCCGCGCCTTCACCATGTAGACCAGCTTCCGCCGGCTCTCGACGGCGTAGATCACCGGCGGGGTGAATTCGGCCTCGCCGGCGACGAAGGTGACCTCGGCGGTCAGCGCGCGGGCACAGCCGTCGCAGGTAACCGCCAGCTTGGTCCCGATCCGAAGCCCGGCGAGATCCGCCTCCGGCGCGTAGATCCGCACATGGATGCCTTCCGGCGGCAGCAGCGTCACGACGGCGCCCCCGGCCGGCGCAAGATCGCCGGCGCGGCGCACCAGCCGCTCCGCCCGTCCGCCGACGCGGGCTGCGACACTACGGTCGCCGAGCCGGATCTCCGCCTCGGCCAATGCCGCGGCGGCGGCCTCCATCTGCGCGCGGGCGGAGGCGATCTGATCCTCGCGGGCAGGCAGGCGCGCGACCCGCAATTGCGCCTGGAGCTCGGCCAAGCGGGCGCGATCGGCCTCGAAGTTGGCGCGCGCCTGGTCGAGCCGCTGCGGGTTCGCGGCCGGCGAGCCGGACAGCTCCTGCTGGCGGACACGCTCGCGCTGGGCGAGGCCGAGATTGGCTTCGGCTTGGGCGATCTGCGCCTCGACTGCCTTGACCTCGTCGGCGCGCTTGCCGGTCAGCAGATCGGCGAGCCCGGCCGCGGCCTGGTCGAGCTTCGCCTTGGCGGCGTCGCGCTGGGCGGACTCCTTTCGCGATTCCAGACGGAACAGCTTCTGTCCGGCGACGACGGCATCGCCTTCGCCGACGAAGACCTCCTCGATCCAACCGCCTTCAGGCGCGGCGATGGTGACGCGCTCGCCTTCGACATAGCCCAGATAGACGCGCTCCTTCGGCGCCTCGTCGCAGGCGGCGAGCGCGAGCGCGAGCAGGGCGCAAGACAGGCGTTTCATGCGAGCCCCCGGATCAGAGTCTCGACGTGGAGCGAAAGCAGCGGCGCCGGGTCGAAGCGCGGCTCGTCGTCCCGGACGAAGCAGGTCTTCCACAGCGTCGAGAACAGGAGGGGCGCGATCACCAGCCGCGCCGAGAGCGCGGGATCGGCCGGCCGGAACTCGCCGGAGGCGACGCCGCGTGACACGATCGAGGCCAGCACGCCGAGCACCCGCTCGATCACCTGGGTCCGGTAGAACTGCGCGAGGTCCGGAAAATTCGCAGCCTCGGCGACGATGAGCTTTGGAAACGCCGAGAGCTCGCTTTCGATCACCAGGCGGCCGATCGCCTGGATGAGGTTGCGCAGCAGGTCGGCCGAGTTGCCTTGCCAGCCGGCGACCAGCGCCTCTAGCCGCTCGACATTGGGGACGACCGCCGAGCGCACCAGCGCTTCGAAGATCGCCTGCTTGCCGTCGAAGTAGAGATAGAGCGCGGCCTTCGAGATGCCGGCTTCGCGCGCGACATCCTCGAGCCTGGCCCGCGAGTAACCCGTCGCGGCGAAGACCCTGAGCGCTGCGGCCAGGATGTCGTCGGGGCCGGCGATTTTCCGAGGCCGGCCGCGCCGGCGGGTGGAAGATGTTGTAGCGCGCATTTTATAACTGACCAGTCAGTTATAAAATAAAGCGTATCCGGATACCCGTCAAGCCGGCCGTCAGGCCGCCGCATCCTCCGCTGGCCGCAACGCGGCGCGCGCCTCGCCCGGGGCTTTCAGGAAGCGGTGGCTCCAATCCCGCTGCGTGGTGCGACCCAGCACCGTCCACATTCGCTGCCAGCGATCGCAGCGCTCGTCCAACGGCATGACCATTCCGATGCGGGCTTGGCGGTCGAAGCCGGCCAGCATCTGGCGCTGAACGGGCTTGTCGAGATAGCGGATCGGGTTTCAGTCGAACTCGGCATACTTGCCGTTGACGCGGCCTTCCCAGCCGGCACCGCCAGTCCCCCATTCGTTCCGCCTCTTGCGCGGATCGTTTCCGATCAGCCACACTTCGTGCGGTTCGGAAAACCGGCCGGCAGGCGAACTGCGGTGGCCCATCGAAAAAACAGAGGAGCCTCGTCATGAAACGGGTGAGACTACTAGGATCGGTCTTCGCCGCGGCCGTGCTCGCCGTCTCGGCGGTGGCACCGGCCAAAGCTCAGAACAACGTGCTGCGCGTCGTGCCCCAGGCGGACGTCAAGGTGCTGGACACGCATTTCTCGTCGATCCAGGTCACCAAGATCTTCGCGCTGATGGTCCACGACACGCTGTTCGCGTGGGACTACAAGCTCGGCGCCAAGCCGCAGATGGTCGAGGCCTGGACAGTATCGCCGGATAAGCTCACCTACACCTTCACGCTCCGCCCCGGGCTCAAGTTCCATGACGGCCAGCCGGTGACGTCCAAGGACGTGGTCGCCTCGATCCAGCGCTGGACCAAGCGCGACGTGATCGGCCAGCGTCTCGCCGCCTTCACCGCCGACATGGCCGCCGTCAACGACCGCACCTTCACCCTCACGCTGAAGGAGCCCTACGGCTTCGTCGAGTTCTCCCTCGGCTCGGCCGGCGGCCAGATGCCGGCGATCTACCGCGAGGCCGATGCCAAGACCGATTCCGCGACTCCCATCGCCACCGCCATCGGCTCCGGCCCGTTCGTCCTGAACCGCGACGAGTGGAAGCCCGGCGCCTTCGTCGACTTCAAGAAGAACGCCGACTACATCCCGCGAAGCGAGCCGGTGGACGGGCTCACCGGCGGCAAGATCGTCAAGGTCGACCGCGTCGAGTGGCACATCATCCCGGATTCGGGCACGGTCGCCGCGGCGCTGACCAAGGGCGAGGTCGACCTCTGGGATTCGCCGGCGACCGACCAGCTGGGCCCGCTCGTCAACAACAAGGACATCGTCATCGACAAGCTGCCGCCCTTCGGCAACTACGGCGGCATCCGCGTCAACTCCCTGCATCCGCCGTTCAACAACGTGAAGGCGCGCCAGGCGCTGGCCTATCTATTCGATCAGCGGGACTTCATGGCCGCGGCATACGGCGATCAGAAATGGTGGAAGGTCTGTTACGCCTACTACGTCTGCGACGCGCCATGGACGACCCAGGCCGGGTCGGAGCCCTATCATAAGAAGGACCTCGCCAAGGCCAAGCAGCTCTTCGCCGAAGCCGGCTACAAGGGCGAGAAGCTGACGCTCATCACCACCAACGAGCTGCCGCAGATCGGCGCCATGGCGCTGGTCGCCGCCGCCAACCTCAAGGAGGCCGGCGTCAACGTCGAGATGGTGGTGACCGACTGGGGCACCGTGGTCAGCCGCATGCCGAAGAAGGATCCGCCCGACAAGGGCGGCTGGAACATGTTCACAACGTGGTTCACCGGAACGACCATGCACTCCCCGCTGACCAACATCGGCACCAACATGGCCTGCGACCAGACCAACTGGTTCGGCTGGCCTTGCGATGCCGAGGTCGAGAAGCTACGCGACTCCTTCCTCAGGGCGCCGGACGACGCCGCCCGCAAGGCCATTCTTGAGCCGCTGCATAAGCGCCTGATGGAGACTCAGCCGTATACGCTGCTCGGCCAGTTCGATCCGCCGTTCGTGTGGCGGAAGAACGTCCAGGGCGTGGTCAAGGGCTCGGTGCTGGTCTTCTGGAACATCAGCAAGTCCTGACCTAGTCTGTCGTTGCTGCGGGGCCGGCAGCTTCCCGCTGCCGGCCTCTTCTCTTTTCTACCGGGGGCTTTTCACATGGCAGATCGCATTGGCTTCATCGGGCTCGGCAACATGGGGGGCCCGATGTCGGCCAACCTGGCGCGGAAGGGCTTCCAGCTCACCGTCTTCGATCCGCGGCCGGCGCAGATCGACAAGCTGGCCCAGCTCGGCGCCAAAGGGGCGAAGACCATCGGCGAGGTGGTCGAGGCCTCCGACATCGTCATCACCATGGTGCCGGATACGCCGGATGTCGAAGGCGTCGTGCTCGGCCCCGAGGGAACGCTCGCCCGCGGCCGCGCCGGCATGCTTCACATGGACATGAGCACGATCTCGCCGGCGGCGAGCCGGCGGATGGCGGAGACGCTCGGCGAGAAAGGCATCGGCTGGGTGGATGCCGGCGTCGGGCGCTCGCCCGCGCATGCCGAGCGCGGCGAGAGCCTGTTCATGGTCGGGGCCTCGCCCCAGAACCTGGCTCGGGTGACGCCGATCCTCAACGCGATGGGCAACAAGATCGTCCATTGCGGCGGCGCCGGCGCCGGCATCGCGACCAAGGTGGTGAACAACTACCTTGCCATGTGCCTCAACCAGCTCAATGCCGAGGTCTTCACGCTCGGCGCCAAGCTCGGCCTCGACACCAAGGCGCTGTTCGAGGTGGTGACTTCCTCGCTCTCCAGCAACGACCACCTGAAGATCTATTGGCCGACCAAGGCGCTGAAGGGCGACATCGAGCCCGGCTTCGCCCTCGACCTCGCCTTCAAGGACCTCTCGATCGGCGTCGGCGCCGCCAAGGAGGCGGGAGCACCCGCCCATGTCGGCACTGCGGCGCGCGAGGCGATGATTCGCGCCCGCACCCAGCAGGGCCTCGGCCAGAAGGACGTGACGGCGCTGCTCCACGCGGCGGCGGCCGAAGCCGGGATCAAGCCGCCGACGCTGTAAGGCGAGAACGAGCGGGCGGCGCTGCCGGCCGGAGCGACCGACAGCGCAGCCGCTCGAGTGAGCGGGCCTCAGCGGAAGTCGAACCCGCGCTCCTTCAACTGCTGGCGCAGCTTGTCGCGGAGCCAGGGATTGAACTTCCTGTCCATGTCGTGGGTCCAGGAATCATCCGTCGTCGGCCGCCCGGTCCGGCGATAGTGCCGGGCGAGCTCGGCGTCGTAGGCAGCCAGACGAGCGCCGAGGTCGTCTCCGGTCTTCATGGTGCCGTAGCGCTCGTAGTGGACCATGCCGGCATAATCCATGCGCGGCTTCTGCTCGGGCGCCTCGTCCGGCCAGCCCAAGCACAAGCCGAAGACGCAATAGACGCGGTCGGGCAATCCCAGGATCTCGGCGCTCGCCCTCGCGTCGTTGCGGACCGCGCCGATCATCACGCCCTTCAGCCCCAGCGACTCCGCGGCGAGCGAGGCGCACATGCCGACCAGCGCCGCATCGATCGAGGAGACGAGGCCGGTCTCCAAGTTGTTGTCGGCGACCGAGTGGCCGCGCTGCTCGAGAGCGAAGGCGATGCGCGTCAGGTCGGCGCAGAAGGCGAGGAACACCGGTGCTTCTGCGACATGCTTCTGGTTGCTGGTGATCTGCGTCAGACGTTTCAGCACGTCGCGGTCGCGGACCACGATCACCGAGTAGGACTGGATGTTGGACGAGGTCGGCGCCCGGAAGGCGGCCTTCAGGATCGCCTCCACCATCGCTTCCGGCACGGGGTCCGGCCGGTAACGGCGCACGCTGACGCGCTCCGACAGGAGATCGATGGTCTCGGTCCGAAGATTGGGCCGCGTGGTGTCGGGCATGGAGCGCTCGCGTCTAGAGAGACTGAAGAAAGCTCTTCAGCGCCGGCGCCCATTTGGCGGCGTCGGTGCCGGAGGCAAGATGGCCGTGCTCGCTGTCGATCTCCTCGTAGCGGGCATCGACGCCGGCGGCCTTCAGCGCGGACATCACGCTTGGCGCGATCGACGGCGGAAACAGCTTGTCGGTGCGCGACAGCACGAACAGTACCCGCGCCTTGACCTTCTTCAGGTCAGGCGTGACGTCGTAGCTGTCCATGGCGCGCCCGAGCGCCGGCAGCGAGTTGCCGTCGAAGGCCTCGGCCCAGGCGCGGGCCTGGCGGAGGATCTCGGCATCGCGCGCCGCCTTGTCGGGCATCCGCGGCCTCAGCTCATCGTCGACGCCGTAGCCGCGGAGCGTATCTTCGCGCAAGGCGATCATCGTCTTCAGGATGCCGCCCTTGTCGTAGTAGTGCCCGCCGTTCCAGTTGGGATCGGCGGAGAGCTTCCGGAGCGTCGCGTCCGGATCGGCCTGCGGCGGCCGCTTGAGGCCGGTCACCACCGGCACCAGCCCCTTCATGAAGCCTGGGTACTGGATTCCCCAGGTGAAGGCCTGGAACCCGCCATAGGAGGGACCGACCACGGCGACGAGGCCGCGGACGCCGAGCTGGTCCAGCAGGCGCTTCTGCGCGGCGACGATGTCCGGGACGGTGATCGCCGGAAAGTCCGCGCCGTAGGGGCGGCCGGTCGCAGGATTCGGGCTGCGCGGTGCGGTCGAGCCGAAGGCCGAGCCCAGCATGTTGGTGCTGACGACGAAGTACTTGTCGGTGTCGATCGGCTTGCCCGGACCGGCAAGCTCGCTCCAGGAGCCCTCCGAGGCGCTGGCGCCGCCGTCGATGAACAGATGGCTCGACGTGTAGCCGTGAGTGACCAGGAGCGCGTTCTTCCCGTCCGGCGCCAGCTTGCCATAGGTCACATAAGCGAGCTTCGCGTCCTTCAGCGTGCCGCCCCGCTCGAGAGACAGGTCGCCGATCGAGCCGATCTGGGTCGTCGCCATGACTTTCCGTTCTTTCCCCGGTCCCGGCATCGAAGCGCGCCGCCGAAACCCTAGCATGCCCGATTGATCCAGATCATCGTGACCCGGTACCAGGGGTGACAGAAATTACGATCGACCGTGGCCAGCAGGGTCCCGCATGCCGAACGCCGTTCCGACGTCGCTCCCGGGCCTGACGGAGGCCATCGCCGCCGCCCGGCTGCGGGCCGAGGGCCCGAACGAGCTGCCGCGCGGCGGCCGGCGCGGGCTGGCGTCGATCGTCTTGGGCGTGGTTCGCGAGCCGATGTTCGGGCTGCTGGCGGCGTCCGGCCTCGTCTACCTGCTTCTGGGCGATCTCGGCGAAGCCTTGATGCTTCTGGCGTTCGCGACCTTCTCGATGACGATCGCGGTGGTCCAGGAGAACCGCAGCGAGAAGGTGATCGAAGCCCTCCGCGACCTGACCAGCCCTCGTGCCCTTGTTCTGCGCTCGGGCGAACGGCGGCGGATCCCCGGTCGCGAGGTGGTTCGGGGCGACATCGTGATCCTCGCCGAGGGCGACCGGGTGCCCGCCGATGCGATACTGGTCTCCAGCCACGACCTGCAGATCGACGAATCCCTTCTCACCGGTGAGTCGGTGCCGGTCGGCAAGATGGCCGGGGCGGCGACGGCCGCTCAGCCCGGAGGCGACGGCCTCGCCGGCGTCTTCTCGGGCACGGTCGTCGTCCGCGGCCGCGGCATCGCCGAGGTCACCGCCACCGGCGCCGCCAGCGAGATCGGCCGGATCGGCACCAGCATCGGGTCGATCCGGAGCGAGCCGACCCGGCTCAACGTCCAGATCCAGGCACTGGTGCGTATCGTTGCCGTCACCGGCCTCGCCCTCAGCTTCGCCGCCGCCATCCTCTATGCGCTGGTCCGCGGCTCCTGGCTCGACGGCATTCTCGGCGGGATCGCGCTCAGCATGTCGCTGATGCCGGAGGAGTTTCCCCTGGTCCTGACCGTGTTCATGATCATGGGCGCCTGGCGCATCGCGCGCGCGCGCGTGCTCACCCGCCGCGCGGCGACGATCGAATCCCTGGGCGCGGCGACGGTGCTATGTACGGACAAGACCGGGACGCTGACCGAGAACCGGATGTCGGTCGCCGAGATCCGTAGGCCAGGCGAGGCACCCGAGCCGCTGGAGTGGCTCGACTCGCCGCCCTCCGACCGGCTGCGAGCGATCGCAGACGCCGCCATGCTGGCCAGCACGCCCGATTCCCAGGACCCGATGGAGCGGGCGATCCATGCGCTCGCCCGCAGCCTGGACGAGCGCACATCGACGCAGCCGACGCGCCCCGCGCTGCTCCGCGAATACGACATACGGCCGGACCTCCTCGCCATGACCAATGTCTGGCGCGACGATGCGGGCAAAGCCTGCAGGATCGCGACCAAGGGCGCGCCGGAAGCGGTTGCCGCTCTCTGCCGGCTCGGCGCCGAGGACCGCGCCGCTCTCGCCGCTGCGGTCGACGACATGGCGCGGCGAGGCATGCGGGTGCTCGGCGTCGCCGCCGGCACCGCCGAAGCTTCCAGCCTGCCGGAGTCGCAGCGCGACCTCGCGCTCGGATTCCTCGGCCTGATCGGCTTCGCCGATCCCCTGCGCGCGACCGTTCCCGCCGCGATCGCCGAGTGCCGGTCCGCCGGGATCCGCGTGGTGATGATCACCGGCGACTATCCGGCGACGGCAAGGGAGATCGCCCGCCAGGCTGGGCTCGCCGACGGCCGCGTGATCTCGGGCGAGGAGCTCGACCGCCTGGACGACGGCGGACTTGCCGGTCTCCTGCCCGAGGCAAGCGTGTTCGCCCGCATCACGCCTGCCCAGAAGCTTCGCATCGTCAGCGCGCTGAAGGACGCCGGCGAGGTCGTCGCCATGACCGGCGACGGCGTCAACGACGCCCCCTCGCTCAAGGCCGCGCATATCGGCATTGCCATGGGCGGTCGCGGCACCGACGTCGCCCGCGAGGCCTCCTCCCTCGTCCTCCTCGACGACGACTTCGGCTCGATCGTCCGCACCATCCGCCTCGGCCGGCGGATCTACGACAACCTCCGCAAGGCCATGGCCTACATCCTGGCCGTCCACGTGCCGATCGCCGGCCTCGCTTTCCTGCCGCTTCTTTTCGGCATGCCCTTGATTCTCATGCCCATCCATATCGCCTTCCTCGAGATGGTGATCGACCCGGTCTGCTCGGTCGTCTTCGAGGCGGAGGAGGAGGAGGACGACATGATGGCGCGGCCGCCCCGGGATCCGAAGGCCCCGCTGTTCTCGTCCGCGCTGGTCGCCTGGAGCCTGGTGCAGGGCCTGGCGGCTCTCCTCGTCGTCGCCGCCATCTTCTTCCTGGCCGAAGCCCGCGGCATGCCCGAGGCCGAAATCCGCGCGCTCGCCTTCGTCTCGCTGGTGATCGCCAATATTGGGCTGATCCTGGTCAACCGCTCCTATCGCAGCTCGTTGGCTACCGCCCTCATCCGGCCGAACCCGGCTCTCTGGCTGGTGGTGGCGACGGCGGCGGCGTTGCTGTCGATCGCCCTGTTCTGGCCGCCGGCCCAGGCGCTCTTCCGCTTCGGCCCGCTCCACCTCGACGACATCGCCATCTCGGTCGCCGGAACAGGCATTCTGCTGGCGGCCCTGGAGGTCGCGAAGTCGGTCTGGCGCGGCGCCTTGCGCGCATGACCCGACCGCAGGGAGTCACCCGACCCACTCGTGTCAGCCATCGAGACATTGGAGAACGCTCATGCAGCTCGCCAATTCGCCCCATGCCTACGGAGCCGTCGCGAAGGCTTTTCATTGGTCGATCGTTGCGCTCGTACTCATCGGCTGGATCTTCGGCACCTTCGGCGAAGAGCTGCCGCGTGGCGCGCCACGCAACCTCGGCCTCTTCGTCCACATCACAGCAGGGCTACTCATCCTGGCCATCTCCCTGCCGCGCCTCGTCTGGCACTTCGCCGATACCAAGCCGCCACCTGAGCCAAACCCGTTCGGGCACTGGGCGGATCGACTCGCCACGTTCGCGCACTACGCCCTCTATGTACTGGTGATCGCGGCACCGCTCGCCGGAATTGCCACGCTGTTCGCCCGGGGCGACGCCCTGCCGGTGCTGGGACTGTTCGACATCGCCTCGCCGATGGCCGCCGACCGGACGACGGCGAGATCCGTCAAGGAGGTGCACGAGGTGCTGGCCAATGCACTCCTCGTCCTGGCGCTGCTGCACGCGGCCGCCGCACTGTTCCACCACTGGGTGCTGCGCGACCGGACGCTGGTCCGGATGCTGCCGGGCCGGAGGTAGAGCGGGCCGCGACGGGCGCTAGCGGAGCGGCACCGCAATATCGAGCCAGCCTTCTGCGGTGACCCGCGCGCGATCTCCGTTCCGGAGCAGCACCGTCGTCGTCGCGGATTCGACGATGGCCGGGCCGTCGATGACCTGGTCGCGGGCGAGCGCATCGAAGTCATGGACCGGCGCCTCGACCCAGTCGCCGAGATGGATGCGGCGGCGGTCGCGCGGCGGCGCCGGCGACCGGTCGGGAAGCGTCGGCTCCTTCGGCAGGTCCGGCAGCACGCCGACCACCGCGACGCGCGCGTTGACCAGCACCACCTCCTGGTCGCGCAGCGCATAGGTGTAGAGCTCGGTGTGGCGCTGGTGGAAGCGCTCGACGATGTCCGGCATCGGATCGTCCTTGGTCCAGTCGACGCCGTCGAGCGGCACCGCGACCTCGAAGATCTGCTCGCCGTAGCGCATGTCGGCGCCGTAGTGGATGCGGATCGGCCCATCGAAGGTCGCCGGTAGCCGCGCCCGCCCTTCCGCCGCCATCTCCTGATAAAGGGCCTTTAGTGCGCTGACGCTCAAGCGCTTGGCATCGCCGATATGCGTGCGCGCGACCTCGTAGCGGAGGTCGGTCGCAAGCATGCCCCAGGCCGAGAGCACGGCTGCGACCCGGGGCACGATCACGCGCGTCAGGTCGAGCTGGCGCGCCACATCTGTCGCATGCAACCCGGCGGCGCCGCCGAAAGAGAGCAGCGCGAAGCGGCGCGGATCGACGCCGCGGCGCACCGAGACCAGGCGGATGCCTTCTGCCATGTTGGTGTTGACGACGCGATGCACGCCGGCAGCGGCGGCGACGCGGTCGACCTTGAGCTCCTTCGCCAGCCGGTCGAGCGCGGCCTCGGCCGCCGGCCGGTCGAGCTGGCTGCGGCCGCCGAGGAAGTTGCCGGCGTCGAGATAGCCCAGCACCAGGTTGGCGTCGGTCACCGTGGCGGCGAGGCCGCCGCGGCCGTAGCAGGCCGGCCCCGGCTCGGCCCCGGCGCTCTCCGGCCCGACGTAGAGCAGCCCGCCGGCATCGACACGGCCGATCGAGCCGCCGCCAGCCCCGAGGCTGACGATGTCGAGGCTGTTCAGGGCGACGCGCTGGCCGCCGACGGCGCGGTCGGGCGCCAGTGACGGCTCGCCGTTCACGATCAGCGAGATGTCGGTCGAGGTGCCGCCCATGTCGAAGGGAATGAGATCGCCCGAGCCGATCAGGCTCGCCGCATGCCGGCTGCCGGCGACGCCGCCGGCGGGGCCGGAGAGCACCGAGCCCGCGGCGAGGCGCACCGCCTCGTCGATCGGCGTGACGCCGCCATGGGACTGGATGATCAGCACCGGGCCGGTGTAGCCGGCATCCTTCAGACGCCTCTCGAGGCGCGTCAGGTAGCGCGACAGGATCGGGCCGACATAGGCGTTCACCACCGTGGTCGAGACCCGCTGGAACTCCTTGATCTGCGGGAAGACCTCGGAAGAGAGCGAGACATAGGCGCCGCGCATTGCCTTCCTGACCGCCTTGCCGGTCGCGCGTTCGTGGCGCGGATCCCGATAGGCATGCAGGTAGCAGACGGCGACCGACTCGACCCCCTGCTTCCTCAGCGTGGCGATGGCGCGCTCCAGCGAGCCTCGGTCGAGAGGTGTGCCGACCTTGCCGTCGGCGCGCATCCGCTCCTTGACGCCGAGCCTGAGCGCACGCGGCACCAGCGGCTCCGGCGCCGGCATGCGGAGATTGTAGCGGTCGTCCTTCAGGCCCTCGCGCATCTCGATGACGTCGCGGTGGCCCTCGGTGGTCAAGAGCCCGACCTTGGCGCCTTTCCGCTCCAAGAGCGCGTTGGTGGCGACGGTGGTGCCGTGGACGATACGCTCGGTCCGCAATAGCAGCGTCGCAAGGTCGGTCGAGAGCATCGCCGCCAGCCGCCCGAGCCCGTCGATCACGCCGATCGACGGGTCGGCCGGGGTCGAAGCCGCCTTGGCGATGGTGGAGCCGCCGGCCTCGTCGATCGCGACCAGGTCGGTAAAGGTGCCGCCGACGTCGATGCCGATCCGGAGCATGGGCTACCTCCGCCGCTTGGCTGCGCGCTTCGGCGCAGGCTTGCGGGCGGACGGCTTCGCCTTCCGCGCCTTCGGCTTCGGCTTCGGCTTCGCCGTCCGGCTGGTGAAGCCGTTCATGACGTCGCGGGCGCGCGCCGCAGCCTCGCGGTCCTTGCCCGATCCCCAGCCGCCGCCGCCGCCGGAGAGGATGTGGAAGACATCGCCCGAGCGGATCTGGATGCCGACCTCCTTGGTCTTGATGACGCGGTCGGGTCGGCGGCGCGAGCGCAGAACGTAACGGTGCGGCAGGCCGTCCTTGCCGCCGAGCATGCCGCAGGCGCCGTAGCGGGCCCCGTCGCCGGCGGTGTTGCCGAGGGCCGGCTCCTCGATCTCCATCCTGAGGTCGAGCACGCAGCCGGGACCGCCACGATACTTGCCGTCGCCGCCGGAATCGGCACGGAACTCGTGACGCTCGAAGAACAGCGGAAAGCGGACCTCGGTCACCTCCATGCTGCCGAACTTGATGCCGCCCGCCGCCTGCCACTCGCCGCCGCCGGGCCAGCCGTCGCCGGCGGAGGAGCCGCCGCCTCCCGGCCGCGCCTGGAACAGGTGCCAGATGAAGGGCCGCTGGAGGCGCGGGTCGACGCCCTGGATGGCGATGCGGAAGCGCCGGCCCCAGCCGGCCATGGCACGCTCCGGGCAGGCCGGCGCCAGCGCCTTGATGATCGCCTCCATGATCTCTTGCGCGCAATGGTTGGTCGCCAGCGTCACCGGCGCGCCGGGATTGGCCCAGACCACCGTGCCGGGCTCGGCCAGCACAGTCAGCGGCCGGAAGGTGCCGTCATTCTTCGGCGTGTGCGGGTCGATCAGATAGGCCAGCGCCATCGCCACGGCCGAGCGCATGTTGGGATAGGAGGAGTTGATGAATCCGACGACCTGCTGGTGGGAGTCGGTCAGATCGATGGTGAGGTCCGAGCCCTTCTTGGTCACCCTGGCGCGGATATGGACGTCTTCGTATTTGTGGCCGTCGTCGTCGAGGAACGCCTCGCCCTCGTAGACGCCGTCCTTCCACGAGGCGATGACGGCGCGGGCCTGGCGCTCGGCCGAATCCAGGATCGCCTCGATCGCCGCATGGGACTGCTCGGAGCCGAACTCGGCGATCAACGCCTGCATCCGGCGCTCGCCGATGCGGGCCGAGCCGATCATCGCCGCCAGGTCGCCGCGGAAGTCGCGCGGGTGGCGGACGTTGGTGACGATCATTTCGTATACGTCGCGGCGGATCTCGCCCTTGTCGTAGAGTCGGAGCGGCGTGATGCGCAGCCCCTCCTGCCAGATCTCGGTCGCCGCCGCGTTGTAGGCGCCGTGGGTGGCGCCGCCGATGTCGCTCTGATGCGAGCGGTTGATCGACCAGAAGGTGAGCTTGCCGTCCTCGAACACCGGCACGAAGGCGGTCAGGTCCGGCAGGTGGTTGCCGCCGTGATAGGGATCGTTGAGCAGGAAGACGTCGCCCGGATGGACGTCGTCCTTGAAGAACTCGGTGACCGCGCGCGCCGCCCAGGGCAACGCGCCGACATGGATCGGCACATGCTCGGCCTGGGCGATCAGCCGGCCTTCGGGATCGCAGATGCCGGTCGAGAAGTCGCGGCTGGAATTCAGGATCTGGGAATACGAGGTCCGCAGCATGGCCTCGCCCATCTCCTCGACGATGGCGAACAGCCGGTGCTGGATCACCGAGGCGACGATCGGATCGGCGGCGGCGGTCATCGGGACGCTCCCCCTTGGGCGACCGGGATTAGGCGGGAATCCCTCGGGCCTGGCAAGCCGGGGTCAGTAGCCGAAGGCGCAGCCGTCCTTCCGGGGCTCGGAGCCGCCGATCAGGACGCCGCGGTCGTGGTCGATCCAGATCGCCTGGCCGCCGCCGGGCGGCACGCCGGTACGCTCGACCACATGGCCGCGGCGGCGGAGATCCTCGGCGACGCTTTCGGAGATCGCCGGCTCGAGCTGGACTTTGCCCTCATAGGGGAAGACGCGCGGCTGGGCGATGGCGTCCTGCGGGTCCATCTGGGAATCGAGCATGTGCGTCACCACGGATGTATGGCCGATCGGCTGGAAGTCGCCACCCATGACGCCGAAGGGCATCACCGCCTTGCCGTCCTTCATCATCATGCCGGGGATGATGGTGTGCATCGGGCGCTTGCCGGGCGCGATACAGTTGGGGTGGTCCTCGCGCAGCACGAAGCCCTCGCCGCGGTTCTGCAGGATCACGCCCGACTTCGGCGCGGTGATGCCGGAACCGTAGTGGGAATAGAGCGAGTTGATCAGCGAGATCGCGTTCCGGTCCTTGTCGACGACGCAGAGATACGTGGTGTCGCGGTGCTGGATGAAGTCGGCCTTGGTGATGGCGCCGGCCTTTCCCATGTCGATCTGGGCGCGGATCGACTCGGCTTCCTGGGTCGAGAGCAGACGCTCGACCGGCACTTCCGCCTGGCTCATGTCGGCGACGTGCAGGTTGCGCAGCCGATAGGCGTGCTTCGCCGCCTCGCTCATCAGATGGATGCGGTCGGCCTGGCTCAGCTTGTCGGAGCCGTAGTCGTAGCCCTGAAGCACGTTCAGCATGATCAGCGCGGTGATGCCCTGGCCGTTGGGCGGGATCTCGTAGACGTCATGGCCGCGATAGCGGGTCGAGATCGGCGTCACGTAGTCCGGCCGCGACATCTCGAAGTCCGCCATGGTGTGAAGGCCGCCGACGCTCTGCAGCTTGTCGACGATGTCCTGGGCGACCTCGCCCTTGTAGAAGCCGTCGCGGCCCTGTTTGGCGATCTTCCGGAGCGTGGCGCCCAGCGCCGGCAGCTTGTGGGTGTCGCCGATCGCCGGCACCTTGCCGTCCGGCACGTAGATCCGCTTGGTGTCGGGATCGACCGAGAGCTTGCCCGTCAGCTTCGCCCATTCGGTGCCGATGCGGGGCGTGAGCCGGAAGCCCTGCTCCGCCGCCTCGATCGCCGGCGCGAAGATCTCGTCCAGCGAGCGGGTGCCATGATCGGCATGCAGCCGGCACCAGGCGTCGATAGCGCCGGGGATAGTGACGGCATGCGGCGTCTGCGTCTCGATCTGCTTGATGCCCTTGGCCGCGTACCACGCCGCGGTCGCCGCCGCCGGCGCCCGGCCGGAGCCGTTGAGGCCGATCGGCTTTCCGGCCTTCGGCGAATAGAGGACGAAGCAGTCGCCGCCGATGCCGGTCGAGCCCTGCTCGATGACGCAGAGCACGGCGATCGCGGTCAGTGCCGCATCCACGGCATTGCCGCCGGAGCGCAGCATGTCGAGCGCCGCCAGCGTCGCCCGCGGCGACGCGGTCGCGGCGATGCCGTGATCGGCATAGATCGCGGAACGACCCGAGTAGAAATCGCGGACGCGCATGGCCATTCCTTGTGAGGGTTGTCGGGAGAGACCGCGATGATAGGCGCGGTCCCTCCGTCTCACAATCGCGGCGACGGGCGCTGGGCCAGACGGGTCTGGGCGGCCGGCCGGATCAGCGCGTTGACGGTGCCGAACCCCTGGTGGTTCCGGCGCTCGACGACCTCGAAGAAGAAGCCCTCTGCCAGGGTCTTGGTATAGAGCCGCCTGTATTCGGCCTCGTCGTCGAGGTCGAGCTCGCCCTTGCCGGTGAAGCAGCGGAAATGCCGACTCCAGGAGAGATAATCCATGTCGAGCAGTGGCGCGTCGTCGGCACCACCCTCCGCTACGTGAAGGCCTAGAAGACCTGGCGAAGCGCCCAGACGAAGGCGAGGCCGGCGGCCATCGAGCCGATGACGCTGCGCGTCTTCCAGGCGACCGCCGCGGTCAGCACGGTCGCCAGCCACTCCGCCGGCCCGCCGTTCACCACCGACGGCGCGGCCAGCGACACCATCACCGCGCCCGGCATCTCGCGGAGAAGCTGCCCGGCCTTGCCGGTCGAGGGGATCAGGCCGCCAAGCAGGATGCCGCTGGAGCGGACGGCGAAGGCGGCGAGCGCCAGCGCCGCCAGCGCGATGGCTGCGTCCGTCGTCATGGCCTGGCCTTCAGCGCGGCCTTGAGCGGCCCGTCGGGATCGGCACGCAGCAGGCCGACGAAGCTGCCGGCGATGGTGCCGGCGATGATGTACCACTTGCCTGGAAGCCAGTGGGAGGCGCCGACCGCGACTAGGGCGGCGACGCCCCAGGGGATCAGCGTGGCGGCACCGCGCCAGCGCCCGCAGAGCAGCACGATGAACATGGCGACGATGACGAAGTCGAGGCCCCAGCGCCGCGGATCGGCGATGCCGCCGCCGAGCGCATGGCCGGCGAGCGTCATCGCCGTCCAGCACGGCACCGCCAGCAGCGCCAGGCCGAGGATGAAGCCGGCGTCACGGTAGCCCTGCTCGAAACGGCCCATCATCAGAGCCCAGTTGTCGTCGACGATGACGCTGGCGGCGAGCAGCTGTTTCCACAGCGGCAGCCCGACCAGGTGCGGGCGCATGGCGATCGCCATCAGCAGGTGGCGTGCGTTCACCACCAGCAACCCGAGGACGACCGCGAGGACCGGCACGGGCCTGGCCCAGGTCTCGATGATCAGAAGCTGCGCCGCGCCGGCGAAGACCGTCGCGCTCATGACGCCGGACTCGGCGAAGCTGACCCCCGCCTGGGCCGCCAGCACGCCGAAGATGATGCCGTAGAGCGAGGAGCTCAGCAGCAGCGGCGGCGCGAGCTTCAGGCCGTCGCGCACGCCCCGCCAGGTGAGCTGGGCGGGCGTGGGAGAGGAGGGCATGGGAGGAGGGACCGGCGGGAGGAGAGGTTGGGCGCCACCTTACCATGCGACCGCGGCGTGCCAATGCGCCGGAACGGCGCAGGGGCTCAGGCGAGCGTGACGAAGAGCTCGGACTCGAGCACCCACTGATTGCCCGTCTTCCTCCAGACTGCGAGGTAGCGTCCCGAAACCTGCATGTCGCCGCGGGGGCCGCGCCAAGTGGCGACCCAGGTGCCGGGCTCGGCGGCCCGTTCGCCCCTCCCGTCGACCGCCACCGACTCGGTGGTCCGGAGATAGGTGACGAAGGTGGGATCCCGGAACTGCCCGTCGAAAGCCGCGACCACGGCATCGGCACCCCGGATCAGCGTGCCGTCCCCGGCGATCAGCTTGATGTCCGCATCGAAGAAGGGGCGGAGGCGCTCCGCCTCGTGGTCGGCGATCAGCTTGTTGGTCCGCCGCCGCTGGGCCCGGATCGCGGTTTCGGCCGAGGGTTCGCTCATGGCCGCGATAATAAGCCGCTCAGGCCCGGCGCTCGACCGGCAATCGCGCTGGACCAAAGGTGCATTCCCGCCGTAAGTGTGGGAGGCACGGACGCCGGGGTCCGGCGCCCTCCCCCTTTGTCCCCGGCCCATCCTCGGGAACGGTCTTCCGTGTCTCATCCCATGACGGCCGGCGATGCCAGAGGCATCGAGTCGCCCTATGCCTGGACGCGACTTTGGATCTCGCTTCTGATCGCCACCATCGGCGGCGTCGGCATGTGGTCAGTGGTCGTGGTCCTGCCGGCAGTGCAGGCCGAGTTCGGGGTCGCCCGCGGCGGCGCCTCGATCCCCTACACCGCGACGATGATGGGCTTCGCCGCCGGCAGCGTCTTCATGGGAAGGCTCGCCGACCGCTTCGGCGTCGTCGTGCCGATCCTGCTGGGCGGGGTGATGCTCTGCATCGGCTATGTCGGCGCCGCCTTCAGCACCAGCCTCTGGCTGTTCATCGTCTTCCAGGGGGTGGGCATCGGCTTCCTCGGCTGCTCGGTGGTGTTCGGACCGCTGGTCGCCGACGTCTCGCACTGGTTCGACCGCCGCCGCGGCATGGCTGTCGGCATCTGCGCCAGCGGCAACTACCTCTCCGGCACGGTGTGGCCGCCGATCATCCAGAACCTGGTGGAGGCCATCGGCTGGCGTCACACCTACATGGCGATCGGCGTCGTCTGCCTCGTCACCATGCTGCCGCTGGCGCTCCTGCTCAGGCGGCCCTCGCCGCGCGGCCATGGCGCCTCCACCGGCGCCGGCGGCACGCTGGGCAAACTTCCGGTCTCCGCCAACACGCTACAGACCATGCTGATCATCGCCGGCATCACCTGCTGCCTCGCCATGGCGATGCCGCAGGTCCACATCGTCGCCTATTGCGGCGACCTCGGCTACGGCACGGCTCGCGGCGCGGAGATGCTGGCGCTGATGCTGGGCTGCGGCGTGGTCAGCCGGCTGGCCTCGGGCTGGATCTGCGATCGCATCGGCGGCGTCCGCACGCTTCTGCTGGGCTCGGCGCTGCAATGCCTGACGCTGTTCTTCTACCTGCCCTTCGACGGGCTGATGTCGCTCTACGTCGTCTCGGCGCTGTTCGGCCTCGCCCAGGGCGGCATCGTGCCGAGCTACGCGATCATCGTCCGCGAGCATCTGCCGGCCGAGGAGGCGGGCGCGCGGGTCGGCCTGGTGCTGATGTCGACCATCGTCGGCATGGCCGCCGGCGGCTGGCTCTCGGGCGCCATCTTCGACCTGACCGGTTCCTACCAGGCGGCGTTCGTCAACGGCATCGCGTGGAACCTGGTGAATGTCGGGATCGCGCTCTGGCTCCTCTCCATGCGCCCGCGCCGGCTGGCCATCGCCTGATCGGCATTTGCCGGCGCCTCCCTTCCCTCGCTATCTTCGCTCGATCCCCCAAAAGAGAAGAGACGACCCATGGACAGATGGCTTGCAGCCGGCCTCGACTACATCCCCGAGTGGCTCGGCTTCCAGATGCGCCTGACCGAGCAGCCCGGCTGCACGCTGGCGATCGCGCATAAGGGCAAGGTCGTGCTGGAGCAGGCCTGGGGCTACGCCAACGCGGACCGCAAGGTCGAGCTGACGCCGCGGCACCTGATGCGCGTCGCCTCGCATTCCAAGAGCTTCACTGCCGCGGGCATCATGAAGCTGCGCGAGAAGGGCAAGCTGCAGCTCGACGATCCGGCGGGCCGCTACGTGAAGGGCCTGCACCCGGCGGTCGCGAAGGCGACGGTGGCGCAGCTGCTCTCGCACACCGCCGGCATCATCCGCGACGGCAAGGACACCGGCCAATGGACCCACCGTCGGCCCTTCCTCAGCGCGAAAGAGTTCCTGAAGGAGCTCGCCGAGCCGCAGCCGATCGATGCCAATCTGCGCATGAAGTACTCGAACCACGGCTTCGGCCTCGCCGGCCAGGTCATCGAGGCGGTGACCGGAGAGGGCTACAACGCCTGGATCAAGCGCGAGGTGGTGGACGCCGCCGGCCTCGGCGAGACGCGCCCCGACATGCCGCTGCCGAAGGGCGCGCCGCTCGCCAAGGGACACTCCTCGAAGCTCCCGCTCGGCCGCCGCGTCATCCTGCCGAGCGACACCCCGACCAACGGCCTCGCCTCGGCGACCGGCTTCGTCTCGACCGCGCATGACCTCGCGGTGTTCTTCAACCAGCTCTCGCCCAACGCGAGGAAGAGCATCCTTTCGGTCGCCAGCCGGCGCGAGATGTCGCGCCGCCACTGGAAGGTGCCGCATTCGCAGATCGAGCGCTGGTACGGGCTCGGCACCATCTCGGGCACGCTCGGCGGCTGGGACCATTTCGGCCACTCCGGCGGCTTTCCCGGCTTCATCACCCGCACCGCGACGATCCCGGCGCACGACCTGACGATCTCGATCCTCACCAACTCGGCCGACGGCCTGTCGCACCAGTTCCTCGACGGCTGCCTTCACATCCTGCGGCGCTTCCACAAGCACGGGGCGCCAGCGCGGCGGATCGCCGACTGGACCGGCCGCTGGTGGAGCCTCTGGGGCTGCTTCGACCGGGTGCCGATGGGCGAGCGCGTGATGGTGGCGACGCCGTCGCTGCCCGATCCCTTCATGGACGCGAGCGAGATCGAGGTCTCGGGCCGCGACAAGGGCCGCATCGCCGAGGCCGGCGGCTTCGCCAGCTATGGCGAGGAGGTGCGGCGCATCCGCAAGCGCGGCAAGGTCGCCGAGCTCTACGCCACCGGCTCCACGCTGAAGCCCGAGGCGGAAGCCGCGAAG
>CAMBVS010000029.1 GCA_945871425.1 Rhizobium sp. Q54
CCAACCATCGTGGACGGCATCTTCGACGTCGTCTTCTGCTGCGAGCGCATCGCTCAAATCGATCTGCACTCGAACACTCAAAACTAATCGTGCAACCTGTCCACCATGTCCCCGAACAACCGTCCACCATCTCCCCGGTCCATACACGCAGGCGGGGGAGGGATAGGGAGGGGGTCCCGTGAAGCTCGTCATGACCCTCCTGGTGCGCGATGAAGCCGACATCGTCGCCGCCAACATCCGCCACCACCTCGCCGCCGGCGTCGACTTCATCGTCGCCACCGACAATGGCTCGACCGACGGCACGATCGAGATCCTCGAAGGCTTCCAGCGCGACGGCGCGCTCCACCTCCGCCACGACGCCGACGACACCTTCGACCAGGCGCGGCTCACCACCGAGATGGCACATCTAGCCCGTGATCGCTTCGGCGCCGACTGGGTGCTCTCCAACGATGCCGACGAGTTCTGGGTCGGACCGCTCCGCGAGACGATCCGGGCAACGCCAGCCAACCTTCTCTTCTGCCGGCGTGCCAACCGGGTGGCGCCGCGCGAGGCGGCCTGGTCCTTCGCCGCCGCGCCTCACCTGGTGGCGACGCCCGAGGTCGACGCGCCGGCCGAACTGCTGCGCCCGATCCCGCCGAAGGTGCTGGTCCGCGCCGCCGACCTGATCGGCCTCACCCAGGGCTGCCACAACGCCGAGATGCGGGAGGCGCGTCCGGCGGCGGCGCGCGAGATCCTGATCCGGCACTTCGCCGTGCGCGGCCGCGATCACTTCATCCGGAAAGCGACCGCCGGCGGCGCCGCCTATACGCGCAACCACGCTCTCGACCCGCGCCTCGGCGCGCATTGGCGGCGCTGGCACCGGGCGATCCAGGCGGGCCGGCTCGACGAGGAATACGCCTGCGTCGTGCCCTCGGCCGAGGATCTCGCCCAGGCGAGCGCCGCCGGAACGGTGATCGAGGATGCGACGTTCCCGTTCTCTTGAAGGAGATCCGCCATGAGCCATTCCCGGGTACCGGCATCGCCGTTGTCGGCCGACGACCTGAGCAAGCTGCACGGCCTCCGCAAGCGCCGCCCGGCGCTGCAGCCCCGCCTGCCGCCGCCGAGCGCCGGCCAGCGGGTCGCCGATCTCGTCGCCGTGACCGTCGGCTCGTGGCGCTTCATCGTCCTGCAGTCGGTCGCCATCGCCATCTGGCTGATCGGCAACACCTATGTCGGACCGTCGGGCTGGGACCCCTACCCCTACATCCTGCTGAACCTGCTGCTGTCGTTCCAGGCGGCCTATACGGCGCCGGTGATCATGATGAGCCAGAACCGCCAGTCCGAGGTCGACCGGCACAACGCCGAGAACGACTACCACGTGAACCTGAAGGCCGAGCTCGAGATCGAGCAGCTGCACCAGAAGATCGACCTGATGCGCGAGCGGGAGATCATGGAACTGATGAAGCTGGTGCGGCTGCTGTGCGAGAAAAACGGAATGCCGAGCGGCACGACGCCGGCGACTTAGGCGTCCTCGCCCCTGATCGCTTCGACGATCTTCTGCGTCCGCTTCTCGGCGCGGCGGTTCTGGATCATCAAGATCGCGTGGATGACCGCGATCCCCCAGAGGAACACGCCGGGCCAGACGAAGAACAGGAGGCCGACGAACGAGCCGATCCAGATGACGAAGCTGACGATCGCCTGGAAGGGCATCCCCGCCAGCAACAGCGCCAGCGGCGGGATGAAGAAGGCGAGGAGGTAGAGCATCGGCGTCTCCCAATCCCGGGACGGTATTCCCGAGCCGCAAGATGTGGCCCCGGTGAGGACCTGATTCAATCCTTGCCCAAACTCCTCGCTTCGCTCGGCCCCTACCCTGCCCTTGCTACGCACGAGGGAGGGTTCCGGATCTTAGCCCCCCGTCTTCTCTCCTTCCGTTGCGTAGCTTGGCGTCGCGTCGCGTGAACGGGCGAGTCCGCATTAGGTAGCGTACGGCAACTAGAGATCGAGGCTGGGCATGCGACGGCTCCATCGCGTCTGCGCCGCTCTTGCTCTCGTCCTGATCGGGGGGTGCGCGGCGCCGCCCTCGGCCGGTACCGAGAGAGCGAAGATCGCCTTTATGCCGTCACCGGAGTGGTGCGCCTACCGGGAAGCCGCAGCGAGACGGGAGCAGTTGATTGCGGAAGAACTCACTCCGGCTCTCGAATTCCACGCGTTCCTCAGCGCGTGCGCACACACCGACCCTCAAACAGCGAATCGCCGGATCCCCGACCGCGTCGTCCTCGCCGTAGTCCGCGAACGGGCGCCTCCCGCCACGCAGCGCGCCGCCCTCCTCGATCAGCTCGAACGCGCCCTTCGCGAAAACCCGGGCGCCGCCTCAGAGGAGGCCCTGGCGAAGCAGGCCAGGCTCGGCATCCATCACCGTGTCGTTCGGCCACGCGAATTCGTCGGGCGTGACGACAACGCGGTCTATGTCGCGGGCGTCGGTCACATTCGCCGCGGTCAGGTCGAGTACGAGGAAGCTACGATCACGGCGACCACGCTTATCGCCCGACGCGTGGTTATCCTCTTTCTCTATACCGACTATCGGGACGAGGCGTCCCTCTCGTCGCTACTTCCACGCGCCAAGGACGAGATGGCCCGACTGATCCGAGCGAATCCTTAGCCGCGCGACCGACGTGAGGTGGAGACGTAGAGCCCTCTGTCTAGTCCTTGAGGAATCCGACGATCTCCTGGGTCTTCCTCAGGATCGGCGGCTTACGCGGTCGCCGCGACGTTCGGCATGCGCAGCAGCCTCGAGCTGCCACGCATGCGGCCGGACAGGTCGGGGACGACATCTCGGCGATTCGGTCTTAGTCCGGCGGAGCGAACAGAAGCGTCAGCATGCGCTCGAGTGCAGCGTCGGCGGCAGCGCGCGTCGCGGCATCGCTGCCGGAGGCGAGCCAAAGCGCGGCTTCGTTCATCGCTCCGGTCAGGAGGACGGTGAGCGCTTCGGCAGAGAGACGCGGACGCTGCCGCTTGGGCAGCGCCGCCAGCGCGGCATCGATACCGAGCCTCAGCGAGCGGCCGCCATAGTGCGCGTCGATCTCGCGCCAGCGCTGCCAGCCAATCACCGAGGGCGCGTCGACGAGATAGATCCGGCGAGTCTCCGGTTCGAGACAGGCATCGAGGAAAGCAGCCGTGCCGCGGATCAGCGCGTCCAGCGGCGAGGCCGAGGCATCGGCCGCCGCTTCGATCGCGGCAAGCACGTCGCGCGCCACCTCCTCGACCACGGCGTCGAACAGCGCCTGCTTGTCGGCAAAGTGATAGTAGAGCGCGCCGCGCGTCACTCCCGCGGCGGCGACCACATCCTCCGTACCGGTGACGGCATAGCCCCTCTCCGCAAACAGCCGCCGCGCGGCCGTCAGCAGCGCCGCTCGCGTCAGCGCGTGCCTTTCGCCCTTGGTCTGCCGCCGCTGTTGCATACATACAGCCTGTATGTTATGATTTTCTCTATCACTGGCGAAGATGCCGCAAAGGAGGTCCGTCGTGAAACTCGTGAGCTACTATCCCGTCATCTGCACCCAGGACGTGACCGCGACCCGGCGTTTCTACGAGACGCATTTCGACTTCGCGCCGGCCTTCGAGAGCGACTGGTACGTGCATCTCTCCAAGCGCGACGATCCGGGCGTCCACATCGCCATCGTCGATCATCGCCATCCGACCATTCCGGACGGCTATCGCAAGCCGGTGCAAGGCCTCCTGATCAATTTCGAGGTCGATGATGTCGATGCCGAGCACGACCGGCTCAAGGCGGCGGGGCTCGACATCCGGCTCGGCCTCCGCGACGAGGCGTACGGCCAGCGCCATTTTGTCCTGGCCGATCCCAACGGCGTCCTCATCGACGTTATCAAGCCAATCCCACCCTCTCCCGACTTCGCCGCCCAATACACACCGGAGGCACTGGCAAGAACCGGCGCATGAGCGCCCGCGTTGTCGCGCTCGAGAACCATCGCACCGGAGAGCGGCTAAGACAGGAAGCCAAGGTCATTCCGGCGCGCGCTCAGCCACGCGCTGCTCGCCGTGCCGATCTCGCCGGCGAAAAAATGCCCGCTCCTGGCCTCGACCTGGCGGCCGTCTTGGCGGGCAGTCGCTTCAGGATCGCCCAGACGGCATGCGCCATCGCAGCCATCGATAGCGCGACGGCAAGGAGCAGCATCCGACTTATCCTCCGTCCTTCAGGAACCCGACGATCTCGTGGGTCTTCTTCAGGATCGGCTCGGCGATCACCGCCGCGCGCTCGCCGCCGCGGCGAAGCACGCTGTCGACATGGCCGGGATCCGCGGCCAGCCGCCGCATCTCGGCGTTGATCGGCCCGAGCACGGAGACGGCGAGGTCGACCAGCTCCTTCTTGAAGTGCGAGAACGACTGGCCGCCGAACTGCCTCACCACGTCGCCCTTCAGCCGGTCGGCCAGCGCCGCATAGATGGTGATCAGGTTCTCGGCCTCAGGACGGCCTTCAAGGCCGTCCTCGTGGTCGGGCAGCGGCTCGGGATCGGTCTTCGCTTTCTGGATCTTGAGGGCGATGGTGTCGGCGTCGTCGGTGAGGTTGATGCGCGAGTAGTCCGACGCATCCGACTTCGACATCTTCTTGGTGCCGTCGCGAAGGCTCATCACCCGTGTCGCCTCGCCGAGGATCATCGGCTCGGGCAGCGGGAAGAAGTCGACCTTGAACATGCTGTTGAAGGCCTGGGCGATGTCGCGGGTCAGCTCGACATGCTGCTTCTGGTCCTCGCCGACCGGGACGCCGTTGGCGTGATAGAGCAGGATGTCGGCCGCCATCAGCACCGGATAGGCGAAGAGGCCGACCAGCACATTGTCGCGGTTCTTGCCCGCCTTGTCCTTGAACTGGGTCATGCGGTTGAGCCAGCCGATGCGAGCGACGCAGTTGAAGATCCAGGCGAGCTCGGCATGTGCGCGCACGCGGCTCTGGTTGAAGAGGATGTGCTTGTCGGCGTCGATGCCGGCGGCGAGATAGGCCGCCGCCACCTCGCGGGTGGCCGCGCGCAGCTCCTTCGGATCCTGCGGCTGGGTGATCGCGTGCAGGTCGACCACGCAGTAGATGCACGACGCCTTGTCCTGGAGCTTCACCCAGTTCTTGAGCGCGCCCAGATAGTTGCCGAGGTGCAGGTTTCCGGTCGGCTGCATGCCGGAGAAGATCAGGGAGACGGACACGGGATTGGGTGCTCCTGGAAGGCGGCGGCCGCCGTTTATCCCCATATCGGCGAGGCGGGTCAATGGCCGTTCCGGTACCCGGTCCCCGCGGTTGCACGGCCGAGCCGAACCAGCTTTGATCGACGCGCTCTTGGATCAGGGAGATCGAGGCGATGCCGGACAGCAACACCAACCCCTGGGGGATTTCGGCCGAGGCCGCACGCATCCACCGCGACGCGCTGGTCTGGGACGATCATTGCGGCTTCGCCTTCACCGGGCCGGGATCTCTGGACGGGCTCGACCGATGGCACAACGCCGGCGTCGACTATCTGTCGATCAACGTCTCCTTCGACGTGACGTCCTGGGATCTCGGCATCGACGCCCTCGCCTATTACCGCAAATGGGTGCGCGAGCACCCCGAGCTGCTGGTGCAGGTCGAGACGGTGGCGGACATCCACCGCGCCAAGCGCGAGGGCAAGCTGGCGATCACTTACGACATCGAGGGGATGAATGCGCTGAAAGGCGATGTCGGCATGGTCGAGCTCTACTACAAGCTCGGCGTCCGTCACATGCTGTTCGCCTACAACCGCAACAACCTCGCCGGCGGCGGCTGTCACGACGAGAACATCGGCCTCACCGATTTCGGCCGCGAGGTCATCCGCGAGATGAACCGTGTCGGCATGGTGGTCGACTGCTCGCACTCGGCGCATCGCACCACGATGGAGGCGATGGAGGTCTCGACCCGGCCGGTGATCTTCTCGCATTCGAATTCGCGCACGCTCTGCGACCACGAGCGCAACATCCGGGACGACCAGATCAAGGCCTGTGCCGCGACCGGTGGCGTGGTCGGCGTCACCGGCGTCGGCCGCTTCCTCGGGCCGAACGGACCGACGGTCCAGCACCTGGTCGAGCACATCGACTACATGGTCGAGCGGATCGGGCCCGAGCATGTCGGCATCGGCATGGACACGGTGTTCAAGAAGGACGATTTCGGTGACTTCCTCGAGAAGCACCGCGAGTACTGGCCGGTCCGGCAATACGCGTCGGGTGCCGCTATCGGCTACATCCCTCCGGACAACTTTCCCCAGGTGACCCAGGCGTTGCTCGACCGCGGCTACGACGAGACGGCGATCCGCAGCATCCTCGGTGGAAACTTCCTCAGGGTCGCCGGCCAGGTCTGGAAGTGAAGCCTATCGCCGGAACGCGCGGCGGAGATCGGCGAGGCCGGCGGCGCCGGTGAGCTGGGCCAATCCTGCGAAGAGAAGGCCGCCCAGCGGGATCAGCACGACGAGGCCGAGCGTCCCCTTCGGCGCATAGGGCTCGGCCGCCCAGACCACGAGCCCCATCGCCGCCGAGACGAGGACGAGCCTTGGCATCGTGCGCCGCGCCCGGGCATCGAGGGCGAAGTCGCCGCGGCGGGCGAGCGTCCCCCAGAGCAGCGCGACATTGATCCAGGCGGCAGCCGAGGTGCCGAGCGCGATGCCGACATGGCCCAGGGGACGCATCAGCACCAGGTTGAGGACGAGGTTGACGACGATGGCGATCATGCCGAGCTTGACCGGCGTCGCCGTGTCCTCGCGCGCGAGGAATCCCGGCGTCAGCGCCTTCACCAGCACGAAGGCCGGTAGGCCGAGCGAGTAGACGGCGACCGCTTCCGCCGTCGCCCTGGCCTCGGCCGGGCCGAAGGCGCCCCGCTGGAAGAGGGCCACGACGATCGGTTCGGACAGCGCCGCCAGCCCCGCCGCCGCCGGCAAGGCCAGAAGCAGGGCCGCCTCGATGGCGCGGTTGTGGCTGGCCAGCGCCTTGGCCGGGTCGGTCTTGAGCTCCGAGGAGAGGAGCGGCAGCAGGGCGGTGCCGACCGCGGTGCCGACGACGCCCAGCGGCAGCTGCGACAGCCGATCGGCATAGTAGAGATAGGAGACGGCGCCGTCGGCGATCAGCGTCGCCAGGATGGTGCCGACCACCAGGTTGAGCTGGGTGACGCCGGCTCCGATGACGCCCGGCCCCATGCGGCGGAAGAGACGGCGGACGTTGGGTCCGAAGCTCGGCCGCGGCAGGCGAAGGTGAATGCCTTCGCGATGGCAGACAAAAGCCAGAAACAGGAACTGGAAGACACCGCCGGCAATCACCGCCCAGGCGAAGGCGTGCGGGTCGTCGATGCCGAAGTAGAGCAGTGCCGGCGGGAAACCCAGGAGCGTCAAGTTCAGGAGAATGGGGGCTGCCGCCATCGCCGCGAAGCGTCCGTGCGCGTTCAGCACCGCGCCCTGGAAGGCGGTCAGCGAGATCAGCAGCAGGTAGGGAAAGGTGATGCGGCCGAGGTCGATCACCAGAGCCATCTGCGCCGGCTGATCGGCGAAGCCCGGCGCCAGCCCCCGCATGATCCAGGGCATCGCCCACTCGCCGGCGATCACCGCGACGGTGAGGATCGCGACCATCACCGCCAGCGTGTCCTCGGCGAAGCGCTGGGCTACGACC
The DNA here is from genome assembly GCA_945871425.1 of Rhizobium sp. Q54. Lineage (GTDB taxonomy): Bacteria > Pseudomonadota > Alphaproteobacteria > SHVZ01 > SHVZ01 > SHVZ01. The sequence goes on from CAMBVS010000029.1 coordinate 7,642, forward strand.
CGCCCGTCGACCAGGAGGCGCGAATAGATCGGGACGAAGGCCGCCGAAAAGGCACCCTCGGCCGACAGAGCGCGGAACAGGTTGGGCAGCCGGAAGGCGACGACGAACGCGTCCGCGATCGGCCCGGCGCCGAGGATCGCCGCGAACAGGAGGTCGCGAAGGAATCCGACGAAACGGCTCGCCAACGTGAAGCCGCCGACGGTGGCGATGGAGCGCAGCAGCATGGGCACGCGTTACGCCGACGGAGACTCGCCCCCCATCCTATCCCTCCCCCACGCTCCGCGGGGGGAGGGGACACGATGCACTCATGCCCCCTCCCCCCGCGGAACATGGGGGAGGGATGGGGTGGGGGGTGACGCCAGCTGTCTCTCCAGCCAAGGCGCTCACGCCGCCTGGCCCTTGGCCGGGGCCGCGCGGCGCTTGGGCTCGGCGGGCGTGTCGGCCAGCGCCTCGATCAGGCGGGCGCGGATGTCGGCGAGCCGGGTCTCGTGCTCGACCTTGAGGCCGAAGACGTCCTTCACATAGAAGACGTCGACCACGCGCTCGCCGTAGGTCGAGATCTTCGCGGTCGAGATCTGCAGGTTGAGCTGGGTCAAGGCGCGGGTCAGCTGGAACAGCAGGCCCGGACGATCGCGGCCGTTGACCTCGATCAGCGTGTGGGTGGCGCTCGCCTTGTTGTCGATCAGCACGCGCGGCGGCAGCGCCAGCGCACGGGTCCGGATCGGCTGGTTGGCGCGCCGCGCCAGCTCCTCCAGGGTCTTCAGCCGGCCGTTCAGCGACTGCTCGATCAGGACGGCGAGGCGGGCCAGCTTGTCCGGGCGGTCGACCGCCTCGCCTTTCGCGTCCTGGATACCAAAGGTGTCGAGCGCCATGCCGTTGGCGAGCGTGTAGATCCTGGCATCGACGATGTTGGCGCCGGAGACGGCGATGGCGCCGGCGATGCGCGAGAACAGGCCGGGATGGTCGGCGGTGTAGATGGTGATCTCCGTGACCGAGCGCTTGGGATCGACCTGGGTGTCGATGGCCAGCGGCGCCTCTTCGCGCTCCGCCCGATGGACCAGGCGGGCGTGGCGCGCATGGGCCTCGGTGTCGAGGCCGAGCCAGTAGTCGGGGTAGCCCTTGTCGATGTGATGGGCGAAGTCCGCATCCGACCAGTCCGGCAGCGCATCGCGAAGCGCCGACTGGGCAGCGCGCACGCGTTCGGCCTTGCCGGCCTCGGGCGAGAGACCCAGCAGCACCTCCTCTGTCCGCCAGTAGAGCTCGCGCAGCAGCGTCGCCTTCCAGTTGTTCCAGATGTTGGGGCCGACGCCGCGGATGTCGGCGACGGTCAGGACCAGCAGAAGCCGCAGGCGTTCCGGCGACTGCACCAGCTTGGCGAAGTCGGCGATGGTCTTGGGATCGTTGATGTCGCGCTTGAAGGCGGTGTTGCTCATGGCGAGGTGGTGGAGGACCAGCCACGCCACCGTCTCCGTCTCCTCGGCGGAAAGGCCGATGCGGGGCCCGAACTTGCGGGCGATGCCGGCGCCGAGTTCGGAGTGATCGCCGCCGCGGCCCTTGGCGATGTCGTGCAGCAGGAGCGCTACGTAGAGCGCCCTCCTCGACTGCACCTTGTGGATGACCTCGGCAGAGAGCGGATGGTCGGCGTTCAGCTTGCCGTCCTCGATCCGGTGCATGATGCCGAGCGCGAACAGCGTGTGCTCGTCGACCGTGTACACGTGATACATGTCGAACTGCATCTGGGCGACGACCCGGCCGAAGTCGGGAACGAAGCGGCCGAAGACGCCGACCTCGTTCATCCGCCTCAAGATGCGCTCGGAGTCGGTGGGGGCCGCCAGCGTCTCCAGGAACAGCCGGTTGGCCTCAGGATTGGCGCGGACTTTGGCGTTGATCAGGTCGAGGTGCCGCGTCGCCAGCTGCATCGTGCGCGGATGGATGTCGAGGTCGTGGGTCTGCGCCACATGGAACAGGCGGACCAGATTGACCGGGTCCTTCGAGAACGCATCGTCGGAGGGAACCGCCAGGCGCTCGCCTTCGAGGACGAAGCCGTCGAGGTTGCGGCGCTTGAGCGAGAAGCGCGGCAGGCGGAAGCGCGGCCGCTGCTGGTTCTGGCTCTCGATCGCAGCACAGAGGATGCGGGTGAGGTCGCCGACGTCCTTGGCGACCAGGTAGTAGTGCTTCATGAAGCGCTCGACCCCGCGCGCGCCCGCATGGTCGCGATAGCCCATGCGCACGCCGATCTCGCGCTGGACGTCGAAGGTCAGCCGCTCCTCCGCCCGCCTGGCGACCAGATGCAGGTGGAAGCGCAACGTCCACAGGAAGTGATGCGCCTTGGCGAAGGTGCGGGCCTCGGCCTCGGTGACCACGCCCTTCGCCACCAGCTCTTCCACGCTCTCGACGCGATAGACGTACTTGGCGATCCAGAAGAGGGTGTGGAGGTCGCGAAGGCCACCCTTGCCGTCCTTGATGTTGGGCTCGACCACGTAGCGCGAGTCGCCGAGCTTGAGATGCCGGTTGTGGGACTCGGCCAGCTTGGCCTCGACGAAGGCCTGGGCGGATCCTGCGACGACTTCCTTCTGGAAGCGCCGCTTCAGGTCCTGGTGCAGCTTCTGCTCGCCCCAGAGATAGCGCGCCTCCATCAGCGAGGTGCGGATGGTCATGTCCGCCTTGGCCTGACGCAGACACTCCTCGACCGAGCGCACGGCATGGCCGACCTTGAGCCCCAGGTCCCAGAGAACGTAAAGGATCGACTCGACGATCTGCTCGGCCCGGGGCGTGCGCTTATAGGGCAGCAGGAACAGGAGGTCGACGTCGGAGAAGGGCGCCAGCTCGCCCCGACCGTAGCCGCCGATGGCAACCAGCGCCAAGCTCTCACCCTCGGTCGGGTTGGCGGCGGGGAACAGCGTGGTCTCCGCCAGGTCGAAGAGGACGCGGAGGATCTGGTCCATCAGATAGGCGGTGGCGGCGGCGCAGGCGGGGCCGCTCTTCTCCTCCTCCAGCCGCCGGACCACCTCGGACCGGCCCTCCTCCAGCGTCCGCTTCAGGATGGCGACGATGCGGTCGCGGTCGAGCTGTCCCTCCTCTTCCAGCGCCTCCAGCTCGGCCGCCAGCTTCCGGCGGTTGACGATGCGGCGGGGCTCGGCCAGCCCCTCGCGGCCGCGAAGCCCTGAGCGCGGGATCGGTTCGGAAGTCTCGGCGAGGGCAGGGAGCGCCATGACCCAATAGATAGGGGAAATGCTGCGCCCGCGAAAGGCGCTGCGGGTTCCAGGACATTTTCGACGAAGCCTGCCGGCTGCCCCCTATGCCGGAAGGCGATGCGACAGTTGTCTTCTGGGCGATGCACGGGCCGATCCCCAATTTTGCCAAGGCGATCCACGAGTTGCTGAACATGGACCGCAGGGTCGGCACGGACGTCGAGACTGGCCGTGCCGACCTGAAGGCCCCCGCCGGCTTTGCTTCGAGGCGGCGCTAGACGGTGAGGGTCTCGCGCAGCGCCGGGCGGGTCATCGTTTCCTCCGCTTGTCCGGCGCCTCGCTCTCCTCGGCGAGGTGGTCGGCCGGACGGTCGAGGCGGCGCTCCCAGCTCGCCCGCCGCTCGACGATCCATTGCTCGACGGTCTTCAACGCCGCCGGCTCGATCCGGCAGGTGCGCACCCGCCCCTGCTTCTCGGAGCGGACGAGGCCGCTCGCCTCCAGCACCTGCAGGTGCTGCACCACCGCCGAGAGCGACATGGCGAGCGGCCTCGCGAGGTCGCTGACCGAGGCCGGGCCGCGGCTCAAGCGCTCCACCATCGCCCGCCGGGTCGGATCGCCCAGCGCCTGGAACATCAGATCGAGGGATCCTGATTTGTTAAGCATTTGCTTGAGTATAACGCCAGCCCGGAGAAGGCGAAGAGGGCGCCTTCGGAATCGAGGGCGGCTTAGGCGCTGACCAGGATCTTGAAGCCGCCGTAGACCATGCGCTTCATGTCGAAGGGCATCGACTTGCCGTCCATCGAGGCCGCCAGCCTGGGATCGGCCATCACCTTGGCGTTGACGCGGTCGCGATGCGCACGGGACTTGTAGACGATCCAGGCGAAGACGACGGTCTCGCTCGGCTTGGTCTTCATCATGCGCGTGAACGGCACGCCGAACTTCACCGCGAGGTCGTCGCCGACGCATTCCTTGTAGTCGAGCGCGCCGTGCTCCTTCCAGACCTTGCCGGCGATCTTCGCCATCCGGCGATAGGCTTCGATGCTCTTCTTCGGCACGGCCAGCACGAATCCATCCGCGTAGGACATGTGATCTCTCCTTTATCCGGCCGTGACATGTACGCCCGGACGGCGTCCGCCATTCCATTTGCCGCCGAGCGCGCGCTCGATCTGGGCGGCGAGCTGCAACAGGAGCCCGTCATTCGCCTGCTTCGACAGGGCCTGGATGCCGAGCGGCAGCCCGTTGTCGTGCTGGGCCATCGGCAGCGAGATGCCGGGGATGCCGGAAAGATTGCCCAGCGGCGTATAGGCGTACATGCCCCAGAGCTTGTGGAACCACCCCTCCGGCGTGTCGGTATCGTTCAGCGTCGCATAGTCGGGCGTGCCGAGCTTGTGCGTGGTCAGGGTCGAGATCGGCGTCAACAGGATGTCCCACTCCTCGAAGAACTGGCCGAAGGCGCGCGAGGTCTGGTTGAAGGTCGCTTCCATCCGCGAACGCGCCGAATAGGGAAGATTGATCCCGGCTTCCCAGATCTTCACGTTCATAGGCTCGATCCACTCGACCGTCGGCCGGTTGTGGCCCTTCATCTTGGTCAGGCGCTCGAGGTTCATCGAGATGTTGGTGATGTAGCAGGCGGTCTGCGCCGCATGGGCGGCGCGGAAGTCGACGTCCGGCGTCTTCCACTCGACCGTATGGCCGAGGCCCGCGAGCACCTTGCCGGCGCGTTCCAGCTCGGCCGCGATGTGCGGCGTCGAACGGTAGTCGCCCCATTCATGCGAGAGCGCGATCTTCAGCTTCGGCGGATCGCGCCCGACCATGTCGAGGCAGGTCTCCTTCGGCGTCCAGAACGGCATGAACTCGCCGGGCGCCGCGCCGCGGCAGGCATCGACGAAGGCCGCCGTGTCGCGCACCGTCCGCGAATGGCAGCCCTGCACCGAGACCACCGCCATCAGGTCGGAGCCGCCGGGCGCGGCGGAGAACACGCCCCTGGAAGGCTTCAGGCCGACATTGCCGTTGATGCCGGCGGGAATACGGATCGAGCCGCCGCCGTCGCTCGCATGCGCCAGCGGCAGAACGCCGGCGGCGACCGCAGCACCGGTGCCCGCCGACGAGCCGCCGGTGGTGTAGGCCAGATCCCACGGATTGCGTGAGATGTAGACCTTGGGATTCTCGACCGTGCCGCAGACTCCGAACTCCGGCGTCGTCGTCCGCCCCATGATGTTGAGGCCGGCCTTGCGGATCTTACCGGTGAGGAAGCTGTCGGCCGCCGCGACGTTGCCCTGCATCAGGCGGGCACCCATCTCCTGCTTCCGGCCCTTCAGCGTCGGCCCGAGATCCTTCATCAGATAGGGGATGCCGGCGAAGGGACCGTCCGCGTTCATGCCGTCCTTCAGCGGATCGGCGACGACGTCGTCGAAGACCTCGACGACGGCATTGATGGTCGGATTGACCTTGGCGATGCCGGCCTTCACCTGCTCCGCCAGCTCGCGGGGCGTCACCTGCTTCTTGCGGACGAGATCGGCGAGACCCATCGCGTCATGGGTCATCCAGTCGTCCCAGCTCATCACCGTCGTCATGGTCCCTCCCCGATCAGGTCGCCGACTATAGCCGGTTCCGACGGGCCGGCCCTCCCCTTGGTCGTCCCTGTCATCGGGGCCATACTTCGGTGCCTGGGGCAGCCCCACCCGAGGATCCGACAGCCATGACGACCCATCGCCTTTCCGCTCGCCTGGTCCCGCGGCTCTGCGCCGCCTCGCTCGGCATCCTGCTGCTGGGGGCCGGGAGCGCCCGGGCCGAGGACGGTGCGCTGAACCTCATGGCGCAGATTCAGGGCGAGGCCCTGTTCCAGCAGTCGGGCGCGATCGGCATGGTCATGGCCGTGGTGCGCGGCGAGACCACCGCCGTCGTCGGCTTCGGCGAGACCTTCAAAGGCAGCGGCAAGAAGCCCGACGGCCGGAGCGTCGTCCGCATCGGCTCGATCTCCAAGGCGATGACCGGCCAGATCCTGGCCGACCTGGTGGTCGACGGCGTGGTCCGGCTCACCGACCCGATCCAGGGCCTGCTTCCGCAGGGACGGACCGCGCCGAGCTTCGCCAACCGATCCATCACCCTTCTCGACCTGGCGACGCACACGGCGGGATTCCCGCGCGACTACGAGCCCGACGAGGATCCGAAGCTGGTCGGCAACCCCTATCCCTACCTGACGCCCGAACGCTATCTCGACTATCTGCAGAAATACCGGCTGACCTATGCGCCGGGCCGGGTGGCCAGCTATTCGAACTACGGCTTCGGCCTGCTCGGCCACCTGCTCGGCCGCGCCAGCGGAACGTCCTTCGGCTCCCTGGTCGCCGATCGCATCGCCCGCCCGCTCGGCATGGCCGACACCACGACCGCCCTCCGGGCCGAGCAGCGTACCCGGTTCATGGCCGGCTACAACGCCGACAACACGCCGGCCGAGCCGTGGGACGGCAGCGAGGTCATGCAGGGCAGCGGCGGCGTGTTCTCCACCGCCGACGATATGGCGCGCTGGCTCCGCTACAACCTCGCGATCGGGTCCGGCCCGCGCGGCGCGGCGCGGAGCCTGGCGCACGCGATGTATCGCAGCCGGCAATCGCTCGACGCCATCGTCGCGCTCGACGGCAGCCTGCCGGTCGGCGGGCTCGGGCTCGGCTGGGAGATCAACCTGCCGACCGACCGCACCCCCTTGCTGATCCAGAAGACCGGTGGCTTCTCGGGGTTCCTCAGCTACGTCGTCTTCGTGCCGGGACGGAACCTCGGCGCCTTCGTGGTGATCAACCGCATGGACCTCGGCGCCTTCATGAAGCTGCTCGACGGCGTCAACGGCATGCTGTCGGCGCTGGCACCCAGATAGCCGTGATCGTCGTCACACTTTCTTAAGCAATCCCGGCGCATTATGCTCACCCAATGACCGGCACCATCAACAACGCCCTCTCCGGAGCCTTCGCCGCCGCCAGACGCGAGGAGGTGGCGGCGTCCAACATCGCCAATCTCCGCAGCCGGGCGGCGCCCCGGAACTCGACCGACACCACGGCGGCGGACGGCACGCCGCTGTTCCGTCCGGGCCAGGTGGTAGAGACCAGCGTCGCCACCGGAGGCGTACGCGCCAGCGTGGTCGCCGTCGATCCGACCTCGATCCAGCAGTTCGAGCCCGACGCGCCGGATGCGAACGCGGAGGGTGCGGTCGACCGTCCCAACGTCGACCTCGCCCAGCAGCAGTCGAACCAGATCGTCGCCCAGCGCGCCCTCCAGGCGAATCTCAAGGTCATCCAGACCGCGGATGAGCTCGAGAAGGCGCTGCTCGACATCAAGAGCTGAGCCCGCCCGGCCCGAGCCGGCCTCGTCCGCCTCCCCATCCCCGGCGAAAGCCGAAGAAACGAAGTACAGTCGCCAGGCCCCGCCTTCGGCTCGCCGCAAAGCGGCCGCCGGCAGCCCCATGAATGGGAGGCGTTCGCAATGCACGCCCTCGTCCTGTCGGCGCTCGACACCGCCGACGACAGCGTCGAAGTCGTCGAGCGCAAGGGCCTCGGTCATCCGGATACGATCTGCGATGCCCTCGCGGAGACCCTGTCGCGCAACCTCTGCCGCGAATACCTGAGACGGTTCGGCGAAATTCTGCACCACAACGTCGACAAGGCGCTGCTGTCGGGCGGTCGTTCCGCACCGGCCTTCGGCGGCGGCTCCGTGCTCGCTCCGATCGACATCTATCTGGCCGGCCGCGCGATGGCCAAGGTCGGCGAGGAGGAGATCAAGGTCGATGAGATTGCCGTCGAAGGATCGCGGTCCTGGATGCGATCCAGCCTCCACGCTCTCGACGCCGATCGTCACGTCCGCTTCCGCAGCGTGATCCAGCCCGGATCGGGAGAGCTGCAGAGTCTGTTCACGCGTCGCCGGACGGGCCTTCTCGCCAACGACACCTCGATCGGCGTCGGCTACGCGCCGCTGAGCGCCCTCGAGCGCCTCGTCCTCGCCGTCGAGCGAGGCATCAACGGGCGCGACCGCGCCCGCGAGCATCCCGCCTGGGGCGAGGACGTGAAGGTCATGGGCGTCCGGCTCGGCGGCAGGATCGACCTGACGGTGGCCTGCGCGATGATCGGCCGTCATCTCGCCCACCTCGACGACTATCTCGCAGAGAAGGCCGCGGTCGAGACGATGGCGCGCGATCTCGGCGCGCAGCACGGCTTTCGTGACTGCGACGTGCGGGTCAACGCAGCCGATGATGCGGCGGCAGGAGTCGTCTATCTCACCGTCACCGGAACCTCGGCCGAGGCCGGCGACGACGGCGAGGTCGGGCGTGGCAACCGGATCAACGGACTGATCACGCCGTGCCGGCCGATGAGTCTCGAAGCTGCCGCGGGCAAGAACCCGGTGACCCATGTCGGCAAGATCTACAACGTCCTCGCCCGCAACATGACCGAGACGATGGTATCGACCGTGCCGGGGATCGCCGCTGCCCAGTGTCTGATGGTGAGCCGGATCGGCAGCCCGGTCACCGATCCGGCGATCGTCCAGGTCAAGGTCGCGACGCGGGACGGCCTGCCCGTCGACAGGGTCAGGCGAGAGGTCGAGGCCGTCGCGTCCGATCACCTTGCCCGGCTTCCGGCGCTCGTCGACGATTTCGTCGCCGGCAGGATCGGGGTCTTCTGAACCGCGCAGCGCGGCCGACGCGCCGTCCTTCGACGGTCCCGGTTGACCCCGCCCGACGTCCCTCCGACACTCGCCGGCATCCGATCGTGTCCGGGGGGCGGGCGGCATGCGCGACCGCGAGGGAAATCTGACGATCAAGGTCGATCCGGCAAGGGTCGACCTCGCCCGGGAGTTCCGCAACAAGCCCTTCGGCGGGCATATGCCGGCACTGCAGGAGCTGCTGGCGGTGATGCGCTCGACACCGGTCGAGGGCCGCTACTTCCTGTTTCTATCGAAGCCGCACACCGAATGGACGCTGGCGCAGATGTCGGAGACAAGGCCGCTGAAGCCGACCCTGATCGGCCCGGCCTTCACCTCGCTGGAGGAGGCGGAGTGGCACGTCTTCAAGCTGCGCTGGGAGACGCTCACCGGCCAGCGCCTCGACATCAACTGACCTCGCCGACGGGGAAGAACGAATGACCGCGGTCATGGGATATGCCGATCGCCGCAGCGTGCGCATCGGCGAGCGCATCCAGTTCAAGGTGAGCTGCGACGGAGCATCGGCCTACAACGCGACGATCGTGCGATTGCTGAGCGCCCAGACCTTCCCGCCGCCGCACGCGCCCGAATTCCGCTTCGACGTGATGACCTCCGCCGTCAACGGCGAGCACAAGGGAACCTATCACCCGATTCCGGCCGGCAGCTATGCCGAGATCCCGGCGAACCCGAAGCTGTCGGGCCTGGCCACCTGCACGCTCGCCGCCTTCGTCTGGCCGACGATGCCGGAGAACGCATGAGCGAGCTCACCGCGGGCGTCACCGTCTCAGCCGATCCCGGCGCCGGCTTCGGCCTCGACGGGAAGATCGCGATCGTGACCGGCGCCGCCTCCGGCATCGGCCGCGCCACCGCCGAGCTGCTGGCGAAATCCGGATGCCTGGTCACCGCCGTCGACGTCAACCACAAGGGCCTGGCCACCCTCGACCTCGGCGACGACGGCGCGACCGACGTCGCCGACCTCTCGGTGCCCGCCGCCTGCGAGCAGGTGGTCGCGGGCGTGCTCTCCCACAGGAAGCGCCTCGACATCCTGGTGAACGCCGCCGCCATCCTGCGCCGCGTGCCGATCGCCGAGGCCGATGCCGCGCTCTGGGAAAAGATGATGGACACCAATCTGCTCAGCCAGTTCTTCCTCTGCCGCGCCGCGGGCGAGGCGATGAAGCCGCGCAAGTGGGGCCGCATCGTCAACTGCTCGAGCGGCGCCGGGCTTGTCGGCGGCTTCTTCGGGGCCACCGCCTACGCGATCACCAAGGCCGGCATCATGACCATGACCAGGTCCTTCGCAAAGGACCTGGGCCCGCACGGCATCACCGTGAACACGCTCTCGCCCGGCGCGATCGACACGCCGATGCAGCGGACCGGGGTGCCCAGGGAAGCGCTGGAGGCGAATCGCGCGCGCGTTCCGATCGGGCGCATGGGCCTTCCGGCCGAATGCGCCCGCGGCGCGGTGTTCCTGGCCAGCGATCTCGCCAGCTACGTCACCGGCCACATCCTCGCCGTCGACGGCGGGTCCCTGATGCGGTGAGAGGACGGCCGTCAGCCGCCGAGCTAACGCCCCTTCGCCGTCCGCTTGCCGAGGCCCATCGACTTGGCGTGGCGCGAGCGCTGCTGGGCGTAGCCGGGCGCCACCATCGGGTAGGACGGCGGCAGGTTCCATTTGGCGCGATACTGCCTGGGGTCGAGGCCGTGGACGGCGCGGAGATGACGCTTCAGCGTCTTCAGCCCGGCTCCGCAATCGAGGCAGACCAGGTGCTCGGTGCCGACCGAGCGCTTGACCGGAACCGCCGGCGACGGGACATCCGGCACCATCGCCGCGACCGGTTCGAGCGCGGCCAGCGTGTCGTGGATGGTCCGGATCACGCGGGCGACCTCCTCGGCCGCCCGCGGATGCTGGATGAGGTACGAGCCGGTGATCTCCGCCGTCATCGCGCGAAGCGTCCGCGATTTTCTCGCCTCCGTCATAGCGACGGATCCTTTCCGAAACTGCGATCGGTGAAGGCGACGACGCGGGTCGACTCATAGGCGCTGAACTGGCGGACCGGCCGCTCGACGATCTCGCCCTTGTGCACGCACATCTGGCAGACCAGCAGCAGCGGCGTGCCGCTCGGCAGCTTCTGCAGCGGCAGACCGAGCCGATAGACCATGACCGGCTCCTCCGTCGGATCGGCATGGATGAGCTTGCCGCTGGTGGCGATCGGTCGCCGCCCGTCGATCACCAGATAAGCGGTCGCGATCAGCTCCTCGGCGTAGGTGGGATCGGAAAAGACGTCGCGGACGTAGCGCCCGGTCATGTCGTCGCCGAAGTTATGGGCGAGACCGACGCCGATCAGCCGGTAGCGCAGGTCACGGACACCGTTCCGCTCGACGGCTTCGAGAAGGAGGACCTGCGAGAACACGCCGGGCTTCAGGATGAGCGCGTCGAGGTCCTCGCGCGACGGCGGCTCGCACTTCCGGCGGAGCCCGGCCCACAACCGAAGGACGTCGGCGAGCATGGGATGGCCGAGCACGCGGCCGGCCTCGGCGAGATCGTGCTCCGCGTTGATTTTCCCCCAACCGGGACGCGAGGTGGTCGGAATCTGGTCGCTCATGGCCCCCTACCCAGGAGATCATGCCAAAGATTAGTTAAAATTTAGATAATCTTTTGTAAATTGAGCCGGGAAAGCTCCACAATTACTCACTTAACGTCGACGGCCTCCTTAAGAGCCTGAAAAGGCAGCCGAACGCAGTCGTGGCGGCTCCGGTGCCGGGCGACCGGCCGGAACGCCTCCAGCTCGGCGACCGCCGGCGTCTCGCCGGCCAGCACCCGGTCGACCTCGCCGCAGAGGTCGGCCACGCCCTGGCGGTCGAGGCCGACGGCGCGGCGCCCGATGACGCCGGCGGCGGCCTGGCAGAGGAGGCAGCCGCGGACCTCATGCGCCAGATCGGCGATGCGGCCGTCCTTCAGGCGCAGGTCGATCCTGACCCGGTCGCCGCAGAGCGGGTTGTCGAGGCGCGCGCTGGCGTCGTTGGGCTCGAGGCGGCCCTTGCGCGGCGCCTCCTTGGCGAGCTTGAGCAGCGCCTCCTGGTAGAGTTCGTCGCTCATGCCAGCACACGCCTCGCCTCGTCGAGCCCGACAAGCAGCGCATCGACGTCCGCCGCCTCGGTATAGGGCGCGATCGTCGCCCGCGTCGTGCCCATGAGGTCGAAGCGATCCATCAGCGGCTGGGCGCAATGATGTCCGCCGCGGCAGGCGACGCCGTGGCGGTCGAGGATCTGCGCCACGTCATGCGGATGAGCGTCGCCGAGCATGAAGGAGACGACGCCGATCCGCTGCTGCAGGCCGAGCGGCCCCAGCACGCGGACGTCCGGTACTTTCGCAAGCCCGTCGAGGAGACGACCGGTCAGTCTGAGCTCCTCCAGCGCGATCGCCGTCCAGTCGAGGCCCGCCATCCAGCGGCAGGCGGCGCCGAGGCCGATGGCGCCGGAGATGTTGGGCGTTCCCGCCTCGAAGCGTGCCGGCGGCGGCGCGTACTCGGTCGTCTCCAGCGTGACGCGGCGAATCATGTCGCCGCCGCCGAGGAAGGGCGGCATCGCCTCGAGCCGATCGCGCCGGCCCCACAGCACGCCGATGCCGTGCGGCGCGTACATCTTGTGGCCGGAGAAGGCATAGAAGTCGACGCCGAGCGCGGGGATGTCGAGGGGCCCGTGCGGCACGCGCTGGGCGCCGTCGACCAGCACCGCCGCGCCGACCGCCTTCGCCGCCGCGACGACACGGGCGAGATCGACCACGGCGCCGGTGACGTTCGAACAATGGGCGATCGCCACCAGCCGGGTGCGCTTCGTCATCACGCGATCGAGGGCATCGAGATCGATGCGGCCCTCATCGGTGACCGGCAGCGCCTTGAGGACGAGCCCGCGGCGGTCGCGCAGCATCTGCCAGGGGACGATGTTGGAATGATGCTCGATCTCGCTGATGACGATCTCGTCGCCGGGGGCGAGCCCGGCGCCGAAGCTGTGCGCGACGAGGTTGATCGCCGCTGTGGTGCCCGAGGTGAACACGATCTCCTCGCGCGAGGCCGAGAAGAACCGGGCGATGTCGTCGCGCGCGCCTTCGTAAGCCCCGGTCGCCGCCTCGGCCAGGCGATGGACGCCACGATGGACGTTGGCGCGCTGGGTCGTCTCGAAGGTACGAACCGCGTCCAGCACCGCCGCCGGAACCTGCGAGGACGCGCCCGAATCCAGGTAATGGAGGCCGGGGTCGGAGACGAGGAGCGGGAACTGCTCCCTCAGCGTCACGCCGGCACCTTGACGTCGCGGCCCTCGGCGCTGAGCGCGTCCAGCGCCTCCTGCGTGTCGATATCCATAAGGACGCCGCGGCCGCCGATCTCCACTTCCGCCATCTGGTCCTGGTGCTCGCCGATCAGGTGGCGGGCGCCGACGTCGCCGGAGACCGCGCGCATCTCCGCGAAGTAGCGCTTGCCCCAGAGCACCGGGTTGCCGCGCTTGCCGCCGGAGGTCGGCACGATGATCGAGCGGTTCTCGACCGGGTTGAACGCGGCGATCAGCGTGTCGACAGCGGCCGCGGTCAGCTTCGGCATGTCGCCGAGGCAGACGACCGCGCCGTCGGCCTCCGGCGGCAACGCCGCGACGCCGGCGGCGAGCGTGGTCGAGAGCCCTTCGCCGTAGCGCGGGTTGTGGACGAAGCCGACCTTGCGACCGCTGAGCGCGGCCCGGACCTGGTCGGCCTGGTGGCCGGTGACGACGGTGATGGTGAACACCTTCGAGGTCAGCAGCATGTCGACGACATGGGCCACCATCGGCTTGCCGTCGATCTGCACCAAGAGCTTGTTGGCCCCACCCATGCGGCGCGACTGGCCGGCGGCGAGCACGAGTGCGGCGATGCGCGGCATGCGCTGGACCGGCTTCTCCTGCTCGGGCCGGGTCGCCCGCGGCAGCGGCCGGGTCGGAATCTCCTTGAGAAGCCCGCCGGACCCCATCCGCATGATGTCCTGAGGCGTCACCGGCGCGCCGGCGAGCACGCGGTGGAGCACGAGATCGAAGCCGTTGAACTTGGGCGAGCGCGCGCAGCCGGGAAGGCCGAGGACCGGCGTGTCGCCGATGCGGCCCATCAGCATCAGGTTGCCGGGATCGACCGGCATGCCGAAATGCTCGACCTTGCCGCCGGCGCGGACGATGCCGGCCGGAATCACGTCGCGGCGGTCGACCACGGCCGAGGCGCCGACGACCAGCACCAGCTTGCAGCCGTCATCCATCAGCTGTCGCACCGCTTCGGCGACCTCGCGCTCGGTATGGCCGCAGCGGCGCTCGGCCACCAGCGCGCTGCCGTGCTTGGCCAGGCGCTCGCGCGTCGTCTCCACCGTGCCGTCGAGCACGCTCTCCTTGGTGACGGAGAGCCGCGTCTGCACCAGGCCGGTCGGCGTCGGCCGGAACGGCGCCACCGACACCAGCGGCCCGAGATATCGGGCGACCTCGACGCAGGTGTCGACCACGGTGTTCTTCACCGCAAAGGGAATGATCTTGAGCGTGGCGATCATCTGGCCGGGCTCGACCGGCTCGTAGCGCGGCACGACGGCAAGCGTCACCGCCTCGTCCACCAGGTTGAGCTGCGCCAGCCGCGCCGGATCGAAGTCGGCGAGCCCGGCGCAGGCGGCGAAAAGATTGGCGCGCCCGGTGAAGGCCGCCGACGCCGTCACGTGCTCGCCGGCAAGCGCGGTCGCCAGCCGATTGGCCGCCTCGTCCTCCGGCACGTCGCCGTCCTCGAGCCGGGCGGCGATCACCTCCTCGACGCCGGCCGCCGCCAGCGCCTCGACATCGGCCGAGGAGAGCACGCGGCCCTTCTTGAACACCTTCTCCTTCACCCGCCGGCTGTGGGCGAGAATGGCGCCTTCGGCGCCCTTGAGCGCAACCGGGCCGAATTTCATGCCAGCCCCCGCCCCGCTTCGCGGTGCGGCCCCCACCCTGCCCTCCCCCGCGCCAACGCGCGGGAGAGGGTTCCGAAGACACCGTGCCCCCTCTCCCGGCGAAGCCGGGGGAGGACTTGGGTGGAGGCTGAGCGAAGCAAGATCGTCACTTCGCATCCTTCCGCCGGACCTCGGTGATCTGGCCGAGGATCGAGACCGCGATCTCGGCGGGCGAGATCGCATTGATGTCGAGACCCACGGGGCCGCGGATGCGCGCCAGCTCGGCCTCGGAGAATCCCAGAGCGGTCAGGCGCTGGAGCCGGCTCGCATGGGTGCGACGCGATCCCAGCGAGCCGATGTAGAAGGCCGGTGATTTCAGCGCCACGGCGAGCGCCGGATCGTCCAGCTTGGGATCATGGGTCAGCGTCACCACCGCCGTCCGGCGGTCGGGGCTGAGCTTCTCCATCGCCTCGTCCGGCCAGTCGTCGGAGAGCGTGACGGTGGGAAAGCGCGCGTCTGTGGCGAACGCGCGGCGAGGATCGACGATGGTGACGGCATAGCCCATCAGCGACGCCATCGGCGCCAGCGCCTGGGCGATGTGGACGGCGCCGACGACGATCAGGCGCGACGGCGGGTTGTAGACATGGACGAAGACGCGGCGATTGCCGATGTCGATCGCCTTGCTGGTGTCGCGCTCCAGCACCTGCATCGCCGCGGCGAGAGCATCATCCGCAAGCCTGAGGTCGCCCAACGCCTCGCCGCTTTCCAGAAGCGCCTGCTCTCCGGTGGCGAGATCGGTCACCAACGCCACCGGCCGCCTGGCCTCGCGCGCCGCCTGCAGCGCCTCCAGGATCTTCCGCTTCATTCCATCGGCTCGACGAAGACCTGGACCTTGCCGCCGCAGGCGAGGCCGACTTCCCAGGCCTGCTCGTTGGAGACGCCGAAGTCGAGGAGACGGGGCCTGCCGTCCTTCATCGCCGCCAGGCCCTCCTTGACCACGGCGCCCTCGATGCAGCCGCCGGAGACGGAGCCTACGAAGGCGCCGGTGTCGTCGATGGCGAGCTGGCTTCCCTCCGGGCGCGGCGAGGAGCCCCAGGTGGTGACGACGGTGGCGAGCGCCACCTGCCTGCCCTTGGCGCGCCAGGCAGCCGCGGTCGTCAGAACGTCATCGGATCCGGAATCGAACGGCATCGCTTGGGTCATGCGGCTTCGCCCTCCATCTTCGCCGACCACTTGGCGGCGGCTTCGAGCCGGCGCGGTGCCGGTTTCGCCAGCGCGGCGGCCAGTGCTTCCAGGCTTTCGAGACTATGCACCGGACGGAACTCGTCCACATGCGGCAACAGGGCCCGGACCCCCATGGATTTGGGGGCGAAGCCCTCGTAGCGCAACAGCGGATTGAGCCAGATCAGCCGGCGGGCCGATTTGTGCAGGCGTTCGATCTCGCGCTCGATGCCGGTGCCGGCGTCGCGGTCGAGCCCGTCGGAGATGAACAGCACCACCGCGCCCTGGGCCAGAACCCGCCGGGACCAGCGGGTGTTGAATTCATGCAGGGTGGCGCCGATGCGGGTGCCGCCCGACCAGTCCTCGACATGCCGGGAGACCCGCGCCAGCGCCACGTCGATGTCCTTCTGGCGGAGATCGCGGGTGACGTTGGTGAGCCGCGTGCCGAAGACGAAGCTGTAGACCCGGTCGCGATCGTTGGTGACCGCGTGCAGGAAGTGGAGGAAAAGCCGGCTGTATCGGCTCATCGAGCCCGAGATGTCGCAGAGCGCCACCAGAGGCGGCGGGCGCTTCAGCCGGCGGCGTCGTTTCAGGTCGATGACGTCGGGGTTGCCGCGGAGCGCCGACCGCATGGTCTGGCGAAGGTCGACGCGCTCGCCCCTCGGATCGGCACGGAAGCGCCGTGTCGGCTCCTTCCGGATCGAGGCCGCGAGCCGGCGGATCGCCGCCTCCGCCTTCTTCATCTCCTCGGCCGACATCTTCTCGAAGTCCTTGGTCTGCAGCAGCTCGCGCTCGGAGAAGGTGAGCGTCGCGTCGATCTCGATCTCCTCTTCGGGCTCGCCCTCGGTGTTCGGGAACTCGCCGGCATTGCCCTTCATCGCGTCGGCGACGCGGCGCGAGATCTCCGGCCCCTCCTCGCCCATGTCGGCCCGGAAGCTCGGCAGCACCAGCGCCATCAGGCGCTCCATGATCTTCGGGTTTCGCCAGAAGACATGGAAGGCCTGGTCGAAGATCTCGCGCTGGTCGCGGCGGTTCACGAACACCGCATGCAGAGCCCAGTAGAAGTCGGCGCGGCTGTCGATGCCCACGGTCTCGACCGCGCGGATCGCGTCCAGCACCTTGCCGGGGCCTACCGGCAGCCCGGCCGAGCGCAGCACGCGCCCGAAGCGCATCAGGTTCTGGGCAAGGCGCCCGCCTTCGGGAAGGAGACCGTCGAGCACGGTCAGCTCCTCACACCGGCGCCTGGGCGCGGGCGATCTCGGCCTTGACCTCGGAGAGGATGCGGTTGGCCTCGCTGCCGTGGATCTTGGCGATGTCGTCCTGGTATTTGAGCAGCACGCCCAAGGTGTCGTTGACCGCGTCCGGCTCGAGCTGGAGCTGGTCCAGCTGGACCAGCGCGTTCGCCCAGTCGATGGTCTCGGCGACACCCGGCAGCTTGAACAGATCGGTCGAGCGCAGCTTTTGCACGAAGCCGACGATCTGCTTCGACAGGTTGGCAGGCGCGTTCGGCGCCTTCACCCGGAGGATCTCCAGCTCGCGCTCGGCCTTGGGGTAGTCGACCCAGTAGTAGAAGCACCGGCGCTTCAACGCATCGTGGATCTCGCGGGTGCGGTTGGATGTGACCACCACCAGCGGCGGCTCGTCGGCGGCGATGGTGCCGAGCTCGGGGATGGTGATCTTCCAGTCCGACAGCACTTCCAGCAGATAGGCCTCGAACGGCTCGTCGGCGCGGTCGAGCTCGTCGATCAGCAGCACCGGCGAGGGCGGCATGTGCGAGATCGCCTTCAGCAGCGGCCGCTCGATCAGGAAGCGGCGGTCGAAGATGTCGGTCGCGATCCGCTCGCGGTCGCCGCCGCCGGCGGCCTCGGCCATCCGGATCTCGATCATCTGGCGGGCGTAGTTCCACTCGTAGACCGCCGAGCCGATGTCGAGGCCCTCGTAGCATTGCAGCCGGATCAGGTCGCGCCCGAGCGTCGCCGAGAGCACCTTGGCGATCTCGGTCTTGCCGACGCCGGCCTCGCCCTCGAGGAACAGCGGGCGCTTCAGGGAGAGCGCGAGGTAGACCGCGGTCGCGAGCGAGCGGTCGGCGACATAGTCGCCCTTGGCGAGCAACGCGAGCGTCGCGTCGACGGAAGCCGGAAGCTGGGTCATCTGGAAGGAAGCGTCCTTGACTGGAAGTCGGCCCCATCCTGCGCAGGCCCGGGCCGGGGTCAAGGAAAAGCCACGGGCGGAGCCTGCGGCATCCTCGCAAGCGACGGATATGAAAGGGATTTCTCTTACATGCGGCGGAACGTCCCCTGCATCCCCTGCTCGGCATGGCCGGGGATGTTGCAGGCGAACTCCAGATCCTTGAGCGCGTTGCGGTCGGTGCCGAACCGCCAGACGATCTCCTTGGTCTCGCCGGGCTCGACGGTCACGACCTCGTCGTCGTCATGCACCATGTCCGGCAGCTTCACCATCATCGCCCGGTGCGCGACGTGCTCGTCGCGCCTGGCGATGGCGAACTCGTGGCGGATCGAGCTCTTGTTGGTGATGACGAACCGGACCGTCTCGCCCGGGCGCACCTGGATCTGGCGGAGGTTGTAGTCGCGGTCGCGGGCCTCGATCCTGACCACCCGCTTGGCGTCGGCGGCCTTGCCCGGCCCGCCCATCGCGGCCGCCTTCGGGCTTCCATGGGCGTGGCCGGCATCCGCCGAGACCGGTCCGGAGGCCAGCGCGATCGCGGCGGCCAGGGCCGCGCAGGCAGTGGCGAGCTTCATCAGTTGGCCTTCCTGATCTGGATGATGGTCAGCGAGCCGCCGTCCTTCTCGACGTCGAAGAGAACTTTGTCGCCGACGCTCAATCCGTTCAGCATCGAGGGATCGCGGGTCGGAAAGACCATGGTCATCGGCATCGTCATGTCATGCTTCGGAATCGGCCCGTGCCGGATGGTGATCTTGCCGGCCGACATGTCGACCTTCCTCACCTCGCCGTCGATCATCGCACTCTGCGCCAATTGAACGGGCGCGGCCGTGGATGGCGCCGGGAGACCGAGGGCTGCTCCCAGGAGGACAGCGGAAAGGACGACGCCCAATCTCGACATGGCGGGTCTCCAGACTAAAATTGCAGCTAAGAGGTGGCGGCTAGGACCACTCGCGGGCGACGGTGCCCTCCGGGTGCCGGTACCAGCCGGGATCGCGGAAGTCGTTGCGGGCGAGGCCTTCCCGCACCTTCACGACGGTGAACATTCCGCCCATCTCGATCGGTCCGAACGGCCCCTTCCCGGTCATCATCGGCAATGTATTGTCAGGAAGCGGCATTTCCATGGCACCCATGTCGGCCATGCCGCGTTCGCCCATGACCATGTAGTCGGGGACCAGGCTGACGATCCGCTTGGCCAGGCCGCGATGGTCGACGCCGATCATGGTCGGCACGTCGTGCCCCATGGCGTTCATGGTGTGGTGGGACTTGTGGCAGTGGAACGCCCAGTCGCCGGGTTCGTTCGCGGTGAACTCGATGGCGCGCATGGCGCCGACCGGGATGTCGGCCGTCACCTCCGGCCACCTCGCCGATGGCGGCACCCAGCCGCCGTCCGTGCCGGTGACGGTGAAGTCGTAGCCGTGCAGGTGGATCGGGTGGTTGGTCATCGTCAGGTTGCCCATGCGGATGCGCACGCGGTCGCCGCGCCGGACCGGCAGGGTGGCGATGCCCGGGAAGGCCCGGCTGTTCCAGGTCCACAGGTTGAACTCGGTCATCGTCGCGACCTTGGGGACGTAGGCCCCGGGATCGATGTCGTAGGCGTTGATGATGAAGACGAAGTCGCGATCCACCCGCATGAACGACGGGTCCCGCGGATGGACGACGAAGAAGCCCATCATCCCCATCGCCATCTGCACCATCTCGTCCGCGTGCGGGTGGTACATGAACGTCCCGCTCTTCTTCATCTGGAACTCGTAGACGTAGGTCTTGCCAGGCGGGATCTGCGGCTGGGTCAGGCCGCCGACGCCGTCCATCCCGCTCGGCAGCAGGATGCCGTGCCAATGGATCGTCGTGTGTTCCGGCAGCTTGTTGGTGACGAAGATGCGCACCCGGTCGCCCTCGACGCATTCGATCGTCGGGCCCGGGCTCTGGCCGTTGTAGCCCCAGAGATGGGCCTTCATCCCGGGCGCGATCTCGCGCTCGACCGGCTCGGCGATCAGGTGGAACTCCTTCCATCCGTCGCGCATGCGCCAGGGCAGCGTCCAGCCGTTGAGCGTGACCACCGGGTTGTAGGGGCGGCCGTCAGGCGGAGCGAGCGGCGGCTGCGTCGCGGCGGAGGTCTGGATCGGCGCTTCGGGCAGGGTCGCCGCCTCGGCGCGGCCGACCATCGAGGCCCCGAGGATCGCCCCGGAGGCGTTGAGGAAATTCCGACGGCTCAGCATCGTGCCGACCTCCTTCCGATCCGACGCATCAATGGCCGCCCGTCGCGCGGGAGACGGTGAGACCCTTGGCCGGGGCTTCGCCGCGGAGGCCGCCGCTGCCGCTGAGCAGCGTCGCCTGCAGGTCGGCGTCGGCGAGCCAGAAGTCACGCTGTGCCTCGATGGCGGCGACGACGCCGGCGATCTGCTCGCGCGCATCGGCCAGAAGCTCGAAGATGCTGATCAGCATGCCGTTGTAGCGAAGCAGGGTCTCCTCGGAGATCGCTCTGCGCAGCGGCACGATCTCGGTGAGGTAGTGGCGGGCGAGCTCATGGTTGAGGCGATAGGCCTCGTAGTCCTCGCGCACCTCGGACCGGGCGTTGACGGCGATCTCCGCAAGCCGGTTGGCCGCCTGTAGATAGACGTTCTCCGCCTCGGCGACGCGGGTCGTGCCGAAGTCGAAGATCGGAATCGAGATCTCGATCTCGTAGCCGGTCTTCTTCGCCTCGCCCTTGCCGGTGGTGTTGAGATAGCTGCCCTCAAGGACGTTGATGAACCGCGTTGCCTGGGTCAGCCCATAGGCGCGGGCGAGCCCCTCGACTTCGAGCTTCGCCATGCGCAGGTCGAGCCTCTGCTCGATCGCCTTGGCCTCGAGGTCGATCCGGTCGGGGAGCGCGTCCGGCACATCGGGCAGGCGCTCGGGAAGCCTGAAAGCCAGGTTGCTGCCCCAGAGGCCCATCAGGCGCGCCAGCCGCTCGCGCGCGGCGGTGCTGCTTTGCCGGGCGCGGGCGAACTGGGCCATGACCTCGGCATGGAACACCTGCTCGCGCGCCTGGCTCAGCTTGCTGAAGGCGCCCGACTGGCCGAGCCGCCAGCTCATGTCGGCGGCGGCCAGGGACGACGACCTGACCTGATCGACGTAGGTCAGGATCTGCTGCGCGGCGACCGCACGGACATAGGCCCGCCTGGTGTCGGCGGCGATCTGCAGAATCCGGTCGGCGGTCTTCAGCTTCGCCTGTTCCCAGCGCCGGTCCTCGATCGACGCGGCGAGAGGCAGCGTCAGCAGCCCGAGCAGGTCGAGCGTCAGCTTGCGCTCGATCTCGATCAGGCCGCTCTGGTCTGTCCGGGAATAGGTGAAGCCCGGATTGGGCGGCGTGATCGCCTTGACCATTGCTGCCGCCGAAAGGCCGAGCTCGTTGTACGAGGCCTGCAGTCCGCGGTTGTTGAGGAGCGCGATCTTCACCGCATCGTCGATTTTCAAGGCGCCCTTGAGCAGCGTCTCGACCTCGGCAGCCGCGGCCTTCGCGTCCTCCTCGGTCCGCAGCCGCCTGACGTCCGCCTTAAGCGGCTCGGGCGCGAGGCCGCGAACCGCCTCGAAGCCGCGCTCCTCGACGAGCGACGCGCAGCCTCCGAGCGCAACCAGGAGGGCGAGCGCGACGCCCCTTGCGCCGACGCACGTCCTCATGGCGCCGGCGACCGCGGCAGGGGATCGTCCTCGGAGTCCGCCTGCATCTGCTTGTCCGGTCCGCCCAAGTCGCGCACGCGGTCGTTCGTCTCGCGCCAGGGCCGCGGATCGACCGGCTTGAACGTCACGTAGTCCTTGAACGGGCTCCGATAGGGATGCGGTAGCGTCGTCGCCGACGCGCTGGCCGGGTCGGCGCCCGTCATCGGCAGCGCCGGAGCGCAGGCGCCCAAGGCCAGGGCGGCGAGCATCGGGACGGTCATGCGGGTCATCGCGGCTGGATTGCGTCTGGCCATGGATCCCGGCGGTCAGGCCGCCTTGCGCAGTGAAAAGCCGGCGCCCTCGATCGCGGCGACGATCGCGGCTCGCTCCAGGGCCGCGTCCACCTCGACGGTGCCGGTCGCGACCGTCACCTTGACGCGCGCCCCCGGGCCGACCTCCTGGATCGCCCGCGTGATGCGATTGGCGCAGCTGCCGCAGTGAACCCCGTCGACTTCCAGTCTGATGGCCATGGCGCCCTCCCGTTCGGCGGATAACCGGCCGACGAGCGGCCTTTCGCAGGACCGTAAAGGTTCCACCGACTGGAAGGTCAATGCACTTTCATTGACGCTTCCCGCGCAAGGAGAGCTGCGACAAGATCACCGCGCTCATTGGAATCAGCAGGGGGTTAGACTTGCATCGTGCGTGAGAAGGAGCTCCGCATCGCCCTGGTGTGTTGCGGCGGCGTCTCGCTCGCCGTGTACATGCACGGCATCACCAAGGAAATCCTGAAGCTCGTCCGCGCCTCGTCCGCGCTGCACCGCATCGCCGACCGCCCGGCGCGTACCAAGGCCGCGTTTCTGGACGGCGTCGACCCCGACGATCCGGAATACGACAGCGAATCCGTCTATTTCGAGCTGCTGCGCGAGATCGGCCGCAAGATCGAGCTGCGCGTCATCGTCGACATCATCGCCGGCGCCTCCGCCGGCGGCATCAACGGCTGCATGCTGGCGCGGGCCCTCTGCCACGACCTGCCCATGGGCGGCCTGCGCGACCTGTGGCTCGAGAAGGCCGATGTCGAGGTGCTCCTAGCGCAGGAGGCGCGTGCCCGCCCGTGGAGCAAGTGGATCGTGCGCCCGCTCCTCTGGGGCGCCGGGCAGATGGGCCTGCTCGAGTCCGCCCGCAATGCCGAGATCCGTCGGAACCTGTCGCTGTTCGTCCGCTCGCGCTGGTTCCGGCCGCCGCTCGACGGCACCGTGATGGCAGGATTGATGTACGACGCCGTCACCGCACTGGGCGTGCCTCGGAGCCCCGACACCTCGCTGCTCCCCTCGGGCCAGTCGCTCGACCTGTTCGTGACCGTCACCGACTATCACGGCCATCCCGAGCTCATCCAGATCCACGACCCGCCGCTCATTCACGAGCTGGAGCACCACCATGTCCTGAGGTTCGCCTATCGGCGCGAGCCCGATGGCAGGGTCATCAGCGACTTCGAGCTCGACAACGCAGCCGGCCTCGCCTTCGCGGCGCGCGCCACATCCTCGTTCCCCGGGGCCTTCCCGCCTGCCCGGATCGCCGAGATGGACGCGCTGATCGAGGCCCGCCACCGCTCCTGGCCGCGACGCGCCCGGTTCATCGAGCAGAACTTCGAGCGCCACGTGCAGGCCGGCGTCGACGCCGCGACCGCGTCGTTCCTCGACGGCGCCATTCTGAACAATCGGCCGTTCCGAGAGGCGATCTCGGCGATTCACGGCCGGCCCGCCTACCGTCAGGTCGATCGCCGCCTGGTCTACATCGATCCCGATCCGGCTCGGCCGGCATCGGCCTACCGCAACGCCGTCCCGAGCTTCTTTTCGACGCTCAGAAGCTCTCTGTCCGACATCCCGAGCTCGCAGCCGGTCGCCGAGGAGCTCAACTGGGTGCGCGACTTCAACGGGCGCGCGCGCCGCCTGCGGGCGATCATCGAGAGCGCGAGGCCGGGTGTCAGCGCGATCGTCATGCCGGTCGTGACGATGGGCCTGAACGGGTCGATTTCCGCTTCGCAATTGCGCGAGTGGCGCGCGGACGCCAACGCACATGCGGCGCGGAAGTCGGACTTCGCCTATGAAGCCTATGTCCGCCTCAAGCTCGCTTCCGCCCGCACCTTCATCGCCGAGACCATCGTCAAGCTGCGCGGCGTTCCGGCTCACTCGCCGCTGACCCGGGTGGTCGGCGAGATCATCGACGCCTGGGCCGCCTTGCGCCATCTCGACTACGACGGCGCCAGGGGCGGCATGCCTGCGGGCGAGCCATCGGGCGCGAAGGCCGTCTCGAGCTGGGTCGGGTTCCTGCTCGCCTTCGACATCGGCTATCGCGAGCGCCGCCTGCAATTCCTGATCGAGGGGCAGAACCGCCTCTATGCCCTGATCGACGAGGGAGGCTTCCAAGGCCTGGATCCGGCGCTGGTCGACCGGCTGAAGCGCGAATTCTACGGGCGGCTGGCTTCGCTGCGCCGCGTGCGCGAGGTCGAGTTCTTCGATGCCGGCGTATCGGATTTCGTAAACGAGATCTTTCCGATCGCCCCGTCGTCGGCCGAGATCCGGAATTTGCCGGACTATGCGCAGGCGTTCGTGGCCCGCCATGGAGCCGAGCTCGATCGCCTGATCGAACGGATGGCGGTGCAGACCGATCTCGACGCCGGGACGGATGCGCTCGACGAGCTGCTCGCGGGAATGGAAACCCCGCCCTGGCACGCCACGGCGCGCCGCGAGGTGCTGATCAACTATCTCGGCTTCCCCTTCTGGGACGTCCTGACCTTCCCGTTCATGAGCGCGTATGTCTTCGGCGAATTCAACGAGATCCTGGTCGACCGGATCAGCCCCAACGAGGCGACGGTCATCAACGGCTTCCAGGGCATATCGCTGAAGGGAGTCGAGTTCGGCCACTTCGCCGCATTCCTGTCGAGGGCCTATCGCGAGAACGACTATCTTCTCGGCCGCCTCCATGCGCTCGACCGGCTGATCGACATCGTCTGCGACTCCGCCGGCGCCGACGGCGGGCTGAGCGACATCGAGGTGCTCCGCCTGAAGCAGCGGGCGCTCACGCTGATCGTCGATGCCGAAGAGCGCCACCTGCCGAAGAGCGGCGAGCTCATCGTCCTGCTGCGGCGCCACATCGCCGACATGGTCCCGGCATCGAACTAGAGCCGCCGTGGCCTCGGCACGTGCGGACCTACCAGTCGCCCGACCGCGGGAAACCGTGGGCGGAGCCGATGGCGGCCTGCTAAGCTTCGGCGATGATACGGATTCTCCTGACCGGCTTCACTCCCTTCGGCGACCATCAGGTCAATCCGACCGAGACGCTGGTGAACGCGCTCGGCAACCGCTTCGTCCATGGCGCCGCCGAGATCTTCCCGCGCCTGCTGCGCACCCATTATCGCCTGTCCGAGCAGGACTTCGACCGGGCGCTGGAGGAGATCAAGCCCGACGCCATCGTCTCGTTCGGCCTGGCCTATTCCGCCGACCACGTGCGCCCGGAGCGGATCGCGGTCAACTTCGACGACGGCGAGGAGGATGGCCGGCACGTCGCCCGCAGGATCGCCGAGGATGGCCCGGTCGGCTATTTCTCGACCCTGCCGGTCGAGACGATGGTCGCCGATCTCGATGCGGCCGGTCTGCCGGCCAAGGCCTCGAACCACGCCGGCGCCTATATCTGCAACCACATCTTCTACTACGCCCGCCACCGCTTCGAGCGCGAGCGGGCGGCGACGCCGATGGGCTTCGTCCACGTGCCGCCGCTGCCGGAGATGATCAAACCGGCGGACGCCCATCGCCCCGGCCTCGCGCTCGAGCGGCTGGTCGAGGCGGCCCATGTCGCGGTCGCCACCGTCGCCCGCCACATATCTGCCAGGATTGCGGCTTAAGCTTCCCCACGTTCCCGATGGAGACCCGCCTTGCGGATCCTTTTCTCCCTCCTTGCCGTCCTCGCCCTGACCGGCTGCATCGAGGACGGACGCGGCGGCTTCGGCAGCTCCGGAAGCTATCGACCCGTGACCCAGCCGGCCGCCCGCGATGATCCGCCGATCCGGATCGTGGAGGCCCGCTACGGCACCGACCGGCGGACCTGCGATGCGACCCGCGCGCTTCGCCGCGCCTGCGAAGGCGAGTCCGACTGCTCGCTGAAGGCCGGCAACGAGCTCTGCGGCGATCCCACGCCGGGCCAGGTCAAGACCCTCTACGTCACCTATCGATGCCGCGGCCGGGTGCGCAACATCACCCGGACGGAGGGCAAGAACCTGAGCCTCGACTGCGACTAACACGGGCACCCCTGTAACCGGATCGCCTAGATCGGAGCTTATCCAGGCACCGCCCGTCCCCGGCGCCCACACGAGGAGAACTCCGATGCGTCGTCTTCTGACCCTCTTCGCCCTTGTCCTCTTCGTCGGGACCGCTCTGCCCGCCCTGGCGCAGACGACCTACCAGTACACGCAGCAGCCTTATCAGCAGCAATACCAGCAGCCGCAGTACGGCCAGGTGCCCCCCTACGGCCAGCCCCCGCGTTTCGAGGAGCGGCGCGGCCGGCGCGACGGCCTTCGCATCCTCTCGGCCTGGTACGGGATCGGGAATCGGGCCTGCGACGCCGAGCGCGCGGTCGAACGGATCTGCAGCGGACGCTCGGAATGTACCGTGCCGGTGACGAATCGGCTTTGCGGCGATCCGGCGCCGAACGTGGTCAAGGTGCTGACCGTCCACTACGCCTGCCGCGGCCGCGAGCGGAGCATCACCCGCTGGGAAGGCCGCCACATGGGACTGCGCTGCGATCGACGCGACTAGTCAGCCCGTGCCGCACGGCGCCGAACAGGATCTCGGCGGCGTCCGCAACTTCGCCGTCTCCGGGCTCTCGGCCCTGACCCTTCTGGAGCAGCGGTTCAAGCCCGGGCCGCCCCTCAAGCTCACCGCCGCCAAGTACGGGCCGGAATCCTCTGCAAGGTCTGACGCGTCCGGCGGGTGTAGTCTCGGGCGATGACCGATCCCCGCCAGTTCGCGCCCGCCACCCAGCGCAACCGCGACGTCATTCTGGACGTGCTGCGCCGAGCCCTTCCGGCGACCGGCCTGGTCCTCGAGATCGCCAGCGGCTCCGGCGAGCATGCCGTGCATTTCGCCCAGCACCTGCCGGCGCTCGTGTTCCAGCCGACCGATCCCAATCCCGAGGCGCTGGCGAGCATCGCCGCCTGGGCCGCCGCCAGCGGCCTCGGCAATGTGCGCCCGCCGGTCCAGCTGGACGTGTGCCAGCCGTTCTGGCCGATCGCCAACGCGGCCGCGCTCATCTGCATCAATATGATCCACATCTCGCCCTGGGAGGCCACGCTCGGCCTGATCAGCGGCGCCGCGGCGATCCTCCCCGAAGGCGCGCCGCTCTGCCTCTACGGCCCTTATCTCCGGGCGGGCGTCGAGACGGCACCCAGCAATCTCGCCTTCGACCGCAGCCTTCGCGACCGCGACCCGGCCTGGGGGATCAGGCGTCTCGACGACGTCGCGGCCGCGGCACGGTCGGCCGGGTTCTCCGGCCCCGAGGTCACGGAGATGCCGGCCAACAATGTGTGCGTGGTATTTCGCCGCCTGCCGGCCGATCCCCGGCGACTCCTCTGAAACCCACAAAAATTGCGACGATTTATTCACTGTTTTTTTACTTCTTCAAGGCAAGGTAATTCTCTACCTCTGATTTCGGAGGCGCCGGCGTGGCCGGCGGCAATCGCGTGCAGAATGCGTGCACGGAGGGGAAACGGTGTTCGGATTCCGATCCAAGACCTTCGACATCCAGGCGAGCCGGAAGGGCCGCTGGACCATCGAGCAGACCGCCGGCGACCAGGCCTCGGCCGAGGCCGCCGCCAAGGCGCTGTTCGCCAAGTTGAAGGACATCGAGGCGGTCCGCGTCGTCCAGGACGGCAAGGACGACAAGGTCCTCTTCGAGCAGAAGAAGCCCGAGGGCAAGGCACCGATGGTGGTGCCGCAGATCGAGGAGGCTCCGCTCTGCGCGCATCCCGACGACCTCAACGGCGCCGCGGCGCGGAAGGCGCTGAACAAGCTGTTCCGCCCGTATCTCGACAAGGCGCTGCTGACGCCGACCGAGATCATGCACAACGGCCGCGAGATGAAGCGGATCCTGGACTTCGAGTCCATCGTCCAGACCGCGATCGCCCGCGTCGCCGGCGTGCAGAAGGGACCCGAGGGCGACGACGCGAAGAAACGGACCGACGTCCTCTGGAAGCTGTCGGACGCGGTCTCCCGGCGGGCCAGCGAGGCCGACAAGCTCAAGTTCCCGGCGATCCGCGAGGTTGGATTCGACGCGGCGGTGAAGACCGTCTCGGCCTCGGCCAAGCCCGACGAGCTCAAGTTCATGCTGCGCTGCCTGTTGAGCCGCGAGCTGAGCCAGATGCGCTCCTGGTACGGCAAGCTGATCCAGCTTCTCGAATGGTGCAACACCGCACGCGAGGCGGCGGGCCTCGCGCTCCTCGACGACTTCATCTCCGACACGCTGGCGAGCGCCTCGCTCGTCACCGACATCATCGGCCAGCAGCCGAACCTCGCCAGCGCGATCATCAAGCTGATCGACGTCGCCGACGGCGAGTACAAGCCGAGCAAGACCCAGTCGGCCGAGATGGCGACGATGGAGGAGCTGCTCTGCAAGCTGCTCAAGGCCGGCCGCCTGCCGGCCAGCCGCGAGTTCCTGCTGGAACGCGTGGCGAGCGAGCTGCGCAGCGCCAGCCCGCTCTCCAAGCGCGACGCCGAGGGCGAGTTCGAACGCTACGACGAGGTCCTAGGGCGCGTCCTGCTGCCGACCGGCGTCGCCGGCGGCGCCGAGATGGCCGAGGCGCTGGTGCAGCGGGCGGCCAAATATCTCAATGTCGGCGGCGCCCCCGGCCACCGCGACGCCGTGGCCTGGATGATGCTGCGCGGCCCCTCGCCGCTGGCGAGCGCACATCTCCTCCTGGTTCTGATGAAGAGCCGTCTCGCCGCCGGTCTCGGGAACGTGCCGACCTCGCAGCTGAAGGTGCTGTTCGGCGAGATCAAGGATCTCGCCCAGCTGGTCGCCCGGCCCGGCAATCCGATGAGCCATATGCGGGGTGTCACCAGCCTGCATCGCGCGATCGCCAAGAGCGCCGAGCTCTCGCCCGATGTCGCCGACGTCGTGAAGAGCCAGCTCGACGACCTGCTCTACGACTACGTGGTCAAGGGCAAGATCATTCAGCAGATGGACAATCCGGAGCGGAAGCTGCACATGCGCGCCTTCCTCCTGATGCAGATGTGCATGCCCGACGTGCTGCCCGACGGCAAGGCGATCGCGGTTGCCCGCGAGGCGGTGGTGACCCATCTCCGCCGGCCCAATTTCGAGGTCGAGCTGGTCGCCGGCATCGCCGACCCGGCCGAGCAGAAGAAGCTCATCCTGCAGTGCCACCAGATGATGAAGGCCGGCGGCTTCAGTTGAGCGTACCGCCGCAGGCCCAACGGATTTCTTTCATAAACGCGGGATAAACGCCGCCCGGAGTCCCGCGTCGGCGGCCTTCAAAGTTAACCGAATCTGAACGAATACTCGGGTAAGCTGGCAAGAATCGTGAATAACTTTTTCACTGTTTTTCTTTTCTCTTAAAGGCAAGGTAGTATTGCACTTTCCGGTATTCGGAGGTGCCGGCTGGAGGGCCGTGAGGGGTCGCACGCAGAATGCGGGCATGGAGGGGCGGGTGTTTGGATTCAGGCAGAAGACGTACGAGATCCAGGCGAGCCGGAATGGACGCTGGACCATCGAGCAGACTTCGCACGACCCCGCCGACGCCGAAGTCGCGGCGAAGGCGCTCCTGAACAAGCTCAAAGACATCGAGGCGGTCCGCGTCGTGCTCGACAGCGCCAGCGGGAAGGTGCTGTTCGAGCAGAAGAAGCCGCAGACCAAGACCCCCGTCGTGGTGCCGCAGATCGAGGAAGCGCCGGTCTGCAAGAGCGCCGAGGATCTCTACGGCGCCGGCGGGCGCAAGGTGATGAACCGGCTGTTCCGCCAGTATCTCGACAAGACCCTGCTGACGCCGACCGAGATCATGCACAACGGCCGCGAGATGAAGCGGGTGATGGATTTCGAATCCATCGTGCAGACCGCGATCGCGCGCGTCGCCGGCGTGCAGAAGGATTCCGAGGGCGGCGATGCCAAGAAGCGGACCGACGCGCTCTGGAGCATGGTCAACGGCATCAGCAAGCGCGCCACCGAGGCCGACAAGCTGAAGCTGCCGAACATCCGCGAGGTCGGGTTCGACGAGGCGGTCAAGTTCGTCTGCAAGACGGCGAAGCCGGAAGAGCTCAAGTTCATGCTCCGCTGCGTCTTCAGCCGCGAGCTGAGCCAGACGCGCTCCTGGTACGGCAAGTTGACGCAGGTTCTGGAGTGGAGCAACACCTCCCGCGAGGCCGCGGGGCTGGTGCTGCTCGACGACTTCATCTCCGACACGCTCTCAAGCGCGTCCCTGATCACCGACATCCTCGGCCAGCAGCCGAACCTCGCCGGCGCGCTGATCAAGCTGATCGACATCGCCGACGGCGAGTACAAGCCGGGCAAGGGGCAGTCGCCCGAGATGGCCGAGATCGAGGAGATGCTCTGCAAGCTGATGAAGAGCGGGCGCCTGCCGGCCAGCCGCGACTTCCTGCTGGAACGCGTCAGGAGCGAGCTTCGCACCTCAAACCCGCTCTCCAAGAACGATCCCGGCGCCGAGATCGAGCGCTGCTGCGACATCATCGACCGGGTGCTGCTCGACGGCGGCGTCGCCGGCGGAGCGGGAATGGCCGAGGCGCTGGTGCAGCGCGCGACCAACATCCTCAACGTCGGCGGGGCGAACGGCCAGCGCGAAGGCGTGATCTGGGTGGTCCGCCGCGGGCCCTCGGCCCTCGCCATCGCCCACTTCCTGGTGGCGATCGCCGGCAGCCGGATCGCGCCGAACCTCGAGGATGTGCCGGCGATGCAGCTGGAGACGCTGGTCGGCGGCCTGAGCGAAGTCAGCGACCTGGTCGGCAGCGCCGGCAATCCGATGGACCACATGCGAGCCGTCACCAGGCTCTACCGTGCGATCGAAGGCAGCCCCGGAATCGCGCCGGAATCGGCCGCAGCGATGAACAAGCGCCTCGACGAGCTGCTCTACGACTACGTGGTCAAGGGCAAGATCGTCGAGCAGATGGACAACCCGGGCTGGAAGCTGCACACGCGCGCGTTCCTCCTGATGCAGATGTGCATGCCGGACGTGCTGCCGAACGGCAAGGCGATCATGGTCGCCCGCAAGGCGGTGGTGAGCCATCTCCGCCGGCCGAACTTCGAGGTCGAGCTGGTCGCCGGGACCACAGATCCCGACGAGCAGAAGAAGATCATCCTGCAGTGCCACCACCTGATGAAGGCGGGCGGATTCCGCTAGACTGGCGGAATGACACATCCCCTCTGGCCCGAAGGGGCCGCCTATATCGACGGCCGCTACATGCCGATCGCGGACGCCGCGATCCCGATCACCGACTGGGGCTATCGCCGCTCAGATGTGACCTACGACGTGGTCAGCGTCTGGGGTGGGGCCTTCTTCCGCCTGGACGACCATCTCAAGCGCTTCCGCGCCTCGATGCGATCGCTCAGGCTCGACCCACCCGAATCCGACGACGACATCCGGAGGGTGCTCGCCGAGTGCGTCCGCCGGACGGGCCTGCGCGAGGCCTATGTCGCGATGGACTGTCTGCGCGGCCGGCCGAAGCCGGACCTGCCCCGCCATCCGATCAACTGCCGCAACTACATCGCCGCCTTCGCCATCCCCTGGGTCTGGGTCATGTCCGAGGAGATGCAGGCGCGCGGCGCCCATCTGATCGTCGCCAAGACGCCGCGCATCGCCGATGACTCGGTCGATCCCAAGGTGAAGAACTTCCACTGGGGCGACCTGACCCGCGGCCTGTTCGAGGCTTCCGACCAGGGCGCCGACAACTGCGTGCTGCTCGACCGCGACGGCTTCGTCACCGAGGGGCCGGGCTTCAACGTCTTCGCGGTGACCAACGGGGCGGTCACGACGTCCGACCACGGCGCGCTGGAAGGCATCACGCGGCTTTCTGTCCAGGAACTCTGCAAGGACGTCGGCATGCCCTTCGCCATCCGTCCGCTGCCGGTGGAGGAATTGCGCGAGGCCGACGAGATCTTCCTCGCGACGACGGCCGGCGGGATCATGCCCGCCTCCCGCATCGACGGCCGCATCATGGGCAACGACCGCCCCGGACCGATCTCGGCCAAGCTCCGCGAGACCTTCTGGGCGAAGCGCGAGGCCGGCTGGCACGCGACCCCGATCGAGTATTAGGACGTCGCCAGGAGTGCCCGGATCCGCTCGATCCCGCGCATGGTCAGCGCGATCCGGCCCTCGTCCATCGGCATCGCGTGCGAAGAGAGCTTGGCGATGACGATCTCGTTCCGGCGGTCGACGAACAGGTTCTGGCCGTTGACGCCCATGCCGAAGAGCAGCGGCGCCCCGCCGCTCGAAGATTGGCCGTTGAGCACGTACCATTTCGAGCGGTAGTGGATCGGCAGGCCCGCGTAGTAGGGCACGAAGTCACCCGCATCCCAGGCGGCCCGGTCGCCGTTCTTCTGGACATCCTCGATCCACGCCTCGGGGATGGCCTGGCGGGCGCCGCGCCGGCCGTCCTGGACGATGAGCTGGCCGACCCGGGCGAGGTCGCGCGCGGTCGCGCAGAAGCCGCCGGCGCAGCGGGGGGCGCCCAGGCGATCGACGGTGATGTAGGCGCTGCGCTCGGCCCCCAGCGGCTGCCAGAGGAGCCGGCTCATGAGGTCGGCATAGCGCTCGCCGGCCGCCCGCTCGATCGCCCAGCCGAGCAGGTCGGTGTTGGGCGAGACGTAGTGGAAGCGCCCGCCATGCGGCCCGTCTGACTCGGCCAGCGTCGGATAGAAGCTGCGGAGGTCGGACGCCGTCTCGCCCGGCTCCAGCGGGTTCCAGTTGGTCGCCTTGCGGTAGGCGATGATCGGCCCGGACGTCGCCAGGTAGTTCTCGTCGAACAGGATGCCGGCCCGCATGTCGAGGAGCTGGCGGATCGTGGCACCCTTATAGGCCGTAGCGGCGACCTCCGGGACATAGCGGGTGACCGGTGCCTCCAGGTCGAGCGTACCGCTGGCCGAGAGGATGCCGGCGAGGATTCCCAGCATCGACTTCGAGACCGACATCAGGATGTGCGGCGTGCCGGCGGTCATGCCGTTGGCATAGGCCTCGGCGACGATGCGGCCGCGGTGCAGGATCACCAGCCCGTCGGTGTCGGTCGCCACCAGGAAGCGGTGCAGGTCCATCTCGCCGTCGATGCGAAGCCCGGCCAGGTCCATCGGCGCCGAGGGCAGGCGCCAGACCTGCTCGGGATCGTTGGCGATCTCGGCCGAGGGCACGATCTCGCGCACGTGCTGGAACGCCCAGCGGTTGAACGGCGCCGTCCGCCAGTTCGCCAGCGACACCTGGCTCTCTTGTGTCGGCGGAAATCCGTGCATCAGCGGGGCGTCGGTCACCGGTTGCGTTCCTTGGATCGTCGAGGGAGGCTTAAGAGTCGCCTCGCGATCGGGTACGGTCAACGCACATCAGCCTGTTTAAGGGAGCCGACGCCCGTGATCCATGTCCTCGCCATCATCACCACCAAGCCCGGCATGCGCGAAACCGTGCTCGACCTGTTCCACGCCAACATGCCGGCGGTCCATGCCGAGACGGGCTGCATCGAATACGGGCCGGTGGTCGATACCGAGACCTCGCCCGCCAAGTTCGGCCCCGACACCTTCGTCGTGGTCGAGAAGTGGGCGACGCCGGCCGACTTGAAGGCCCATGCCGCCGCCCCGCACATGGCGGCCTATGCGGCGAAGGTGAAGGACATGGTGGCGAATCGCGCCATCCACGTGCTGTCGCCGGCATGACCGGCACACCGCTGAAGGGCCAGGTGGCGCTGGTCACCGGCGCCGGCCGCGGCCTCGGCCGCGCCTTCGCCGAGACCCTGGCGAAGATGGGGACGTCCATCGCCGTCCACGGCATGCGCGAGCACGGCCCGGCCGAGTTCGGCGAGGGCACGACCCTGACCCAGACCGCGCGCGAGATCGGCGAGGCCTTCGGGGTGAAGACCGTGCGCCTCCTCGGCGACCTC
This sequence comes from Rhizobium sp. Q54, assembly GCA_945871425.1. GTDB lineage: Bacteria > Pseudomonadota > Alphaproteobacteria > SHVZ01 > SHVZ01 > SHVZ01. The sequence goes on from CAMBVS010000029.1 coordinate 41,620, forward strand.
ACCCAGGCCGACCAGGTCGCCCGCGTCGTCGGCGAGGCCGAGCGGGGCTTAGGACCCATCGACATCCTGGTCCACAACGCCGGCGGCGACATCGCCGCGGCCGGAGGCAAGCCCGATCCCAACGACTGCGTCTTCATCAAGGAGATCGACGTCCGCGCCGTGATCGACCGCAACCTCTTGAGCACCATCTTCGTCTGCCAGGAGGTGGCAAAGGGGATGATGCAGCGCCGGCGCGGGCGCATCGTCACCTTGAGCTCGATCGGCGCCTATGTCGGCCGCGACGTGGCGGCGATCTACGCCACGGCCAAGGCCGGCGTCGTCCACTACACCCGCTGCCTCGCCGCCCAGATGCGGCCCTACGACGTGACCGTGAACTCGATCGCCCCCGGCGGCACCCGCACCGGCCGCTTCCTCGGCACCGGCCAGGGCAGCGACCCCAGGCGCATGGTGACGGAAGGCACGCTCGACCGCATCGCCACCGTCGACGAGGTCGCCCGCACCGTCGCCTTCTTCGCCGGGCCCGAGGGCGCCTTCGTCACCGGCCAGACGCTGCGCGTCGACGGCGGCGGCCAGCTCTGGCCGGCGTGATGATGCGAGCGCGCTTCATTCGGAACCCTCTCCCGCGTCATACGCAGGGGAGGGAGTCCGAACTGCGGTCGTCGGCTCCCGGTTGACCCGCCGATGCCCAAGCTGACCCCCAGGCAGGTCCAGATCTTCGTCGTCATCGCCGCCATGGTCCTGGCGCCGATGATCGCCATGCTGGCGGTCGCCGCCGTCGTCCTGCTGGTCGACTTCATGGCGGGCGAATAGCCGCTCCCGAAGCGGAACGAGGCCGGAGTCGCCCCTCGGGCAATGGGCCGTGAGCATCCTCGGAGGGTGAGCGGCGTTTTCTCGGCCCGCAGGCGCGCTCCGGCATCGCCCCGGTATTCGTTACGGAAGTATTAACCGCGGCGATGCTCCCGGCGCGCTCCGCCCGACCTATACCTTCGTATGATCTCTTCGTGCCCGGCCCTGCCATATAACTGTCAAAGGCACTTCCACCAGACTTAGACCCCAGGAGCGATCCGTGTCCCTCAAGAACCTGAAGATCCGCACGCAGCTCGGCCTCATCGCCGGGGTTGTGCTCACCGGCTACGCCGTCGTCGGCGGCCTCTACGAATACGGCCTGAACCAGCAATCCGCCTTCCGCGCCGAGCGGACCGCCGCCGACAAGGCGAGCGCCGTCGCCGCGACCGCCAACTACCAGTTCCTCGACACGCGCCGCCACGAGAAGGACTTCCTGGCGCGCAAGGACGACAAGTATGTGAAGTCCGTCAAGGACGCCGCCGGCGCGGTCCACAAGAGCCTGGACGCCCTCAAGGCGATGCCGGTACTCGCCGCCGATGTCGGAACCCTGGAGGAGATCGGCGCCAGCTTCACCCTCTACGAGAAGGCATTCGCCAAGGTCGTCGACCTCGCCCACAAGGCCGGCCTGAACGAGACCGTCGGCCTGCAGGGCGCCATGCGCAAGGCCGTCCAGGAAGTCGAGAAGGTGGTCGGCGAAGCCGGCGAGGTCCGGCTCACCGCCGACATGCTGATGCTGCGCCGGAACGAGAAGGACTTCCTCGCCCGGTCGGCCGCGTCCTATGTCGAGACCTTCGCCAGGAACGAGAAGGTCCTCCTCGACCGTGTGGCCGCCGGCACCCTGCCCGCTGCGACCAAGGAAAGGGTCGTGGCGCTCATGAAAGAGTATGGCGCCTCCTTCCGTAACCTCGCCGAGGTGTGGATGGCGATGCCGCAGGAGACTGCCGGCCTTTCCAGGGTCTTCGCCGAGGTCACCCCGAAGGTCGACGCTCTGATCGCCAAGCTCGAGGCGCAGGCCGCCAAGGCCGAGGCGGAGAGCCTCGCGATCGACGACCAGGTCGAGCGGACGATCATCATCGCCATCGGCGCCGCCACCCTTATCACCCTGCTCGCCTGTTTCCTCATCGGTCGCGCCATCACGCGGCCCGTCGGCGCGATCACCGGCGCCATGCAGAAGCTGTCCACCGGCGCGCTCGACACCGAGGTGCCCGAGCGCGACCGCCGCAACGAGATCGGCGCGATGGCGGCGGCGCTGCAGGTGTTCAAGGACAACATGATCGAGGCCGAGCGTCTGCGTGCCGAGCAGCAGTCGGAGCAGCAGCGTCAGATCGACCGCGGCAAGACCATCGAGGCGACCGTGCTCGCCTTCGAGAAGTCGATCGGCGAGATCGTCGGCACCGTCGCCTCGGCCGCGACCGAGCTGCAGACGGCGGCGGGCAGCATGTCCGCGACGGCGGAGGAGACCAACCGGCAGGCGACCACGGTGGCGGCCGCCTCCGAACAGGCCTCGACCAACGTGCAGACGGTGTCCGCGGCGACCGAGGAACTGTCGTCCTCGATCGGCGAGATCAGCCGCCAGGTGTCCGAGTCCTCCCGGATCTCCGGGCGTGCGGTCGAGGAGGCCGGGAAGGCCAATGTCACGGTCGAGAGCCTGGCCGTGGAGGCGCAGAAGATCGGCGAGGTGGTGAAGCTGATCAGCGACATCGCTTCCCAGACCAACCTGCTCGCCCTCAACGCCACCATCGAGGCGGCGCGGGCGGGCGAGGCCGG